>JAUWNI010000018.1 GCA_030612705.1 Phycisphaerae bacterium
ACTTCGCGGATGCTAGGGAGCTCAACGCGACACTGACCCGCGTATTCCGAAGTATCCAGCGTCGCCCTGATCAGATTCGCGGCTACCTACAGCCTTTTGCATAGGCAGGATGTCCTGTTATTTATGCGAGGCTGTATATCGCAGGCGGTCGACAGTTCGATCGAAGGCATAGCGATGGCCAGCCCCGAACACAAGATTACCTATGTGAATGAAGCATTCATTCAAATGTTCGGCTATTCAAGAGAAGAGCTGCTTGGGAAAGAGATCCTTTTTATCTACTCCGGGGACCAGAAGTCAGAATTGGAAAAGTCGCTCAAGGCCACGATTGAAGGCGGCTGGACCGGAGAGTTGATTGCCCGGAGAAAAAACGGTGAATGCTTTCCGTTAGCAATATCCTCATCAAACGTGGTGAATGATGAAGGGCATCTCATCGCGCATATGACAAGCCACAGAGACATCACCGAACGAAAACGGGCCGAGGAGCAGCGGCGCAATCTGGAAGCGCAAGTCCAGCATGCCCAGAAGCTGGAAAGTCTGGGCGTGTTGGCCGGGGGGATCGCGCATGATTTCAACAACCTGCTCGTCGGTATTCTCGGCAACGCCGACCTGGCGCTGGATGATCTCCCTCCCGGTTCCCCGGCACGCATCAGCGTGAAAGACATCGAGACCGCCGCCAAGCGCGCGGCGGACCTGGCGCGTCAGATGCTGGCTTATTCCGGCAAGGGCAGGTTTGTCGTCGAGGCGCTCAACCTGAACGAGATCGTGGAGGAGATGACCCGTTTGCTGGATGTTTCCATCTCCAAGAACGCCGTCCTCAAGTACAACTTCGCCGGCAATCTACCCGCCATCGAGGCCGACGGCACCCAGATCCGTCAAGTGATCATGAACCTGATCACGAACGCCTCCGAGGCCATCGGCGACAGGAGCGGCGTGATCTCAATCAGCACCGGCGCGATGGAGTGTGACCGCAACTACCTGAGCGAAACCTACCTGGACGAAGACCTGCCCAACGGCGTCTACACCTATATCGAAGTGGCCGACACGGGCCGCGGCATGGACGAGGAAACGCGCCAGAGAGTTTTCGAGCCGTTCTTTACGACAAAATTCACGGGACGGGGCCTGGGGCTCGCCGCTGTCTTGGGCATCATTCGCGGGCACAAAGGCGCCCTCAAGGTCTACAGCGAGCCGGGGCGAGGCACGACCTTCAAAGCGTTGTTTCCCGCCACCGACCAACCTGCAGATTCCCTACATAAAGAGGTTGCGGAAACCAGGAGATGGCACGGCGGCGGAATCATTCTCCTCGTCGATGACGAAGAAACGGTCCGCACCGTCGGCAAGCGCATGCTGGAGAGACTGGGCTTTGCGGTCCTGACGGCCCCCGACGGCCCCGTGGCACTGGACCGCTTCAAACAACACGCGCACGAAATCGGCTGCGTGATCCTGGATCTCACCATGCCACACATGGACGGCGAGGAGGTCTTCCGCGAATTACGGCGCATCCGAGGCGACGTGCGCGTGATCATTTCCAGTGGATACAACGAACAGGAGGTCACGCAGCGCTTCGCCGGCAAGGGCCTCGCCGGCTTCATCCAGAAACCTTACCGATTGGAAGAACTCATCAGTAAATTGAGAGAAGTCCTGGAATAGCCCCGAACTGGTGTTCAGCGTGTTGGGTCGTAAACGTCCCGCCGCTTCTCGAGCACGCTGCTGATTCTTTCCATCAAAGTATTCGGGGTGAACGGTTTGTAGAGGTACGCCGCGGGTTTGGCATCGCCGAACCGTGACGAAACGTTCTCCTCGATGAAGCCGCTGGAAACGATCACCTTGGCATCGGAGCGGATGGCCAGGATCTCCCGCAGGACCTCGTCCCCGCTCTTGCCCGGCATCGCCATGTCGAGGAGAACGACATCGATCGCGTCGGCGTGTTCCTTGAAAACCTCGACCGCGCGGTTTCCATCCTCGGCGGTCAGGACCTCCAAGCCGCGACCCGTTAGCATGTCCTTGACCACGTCGCGGACCTCGTCCTCGTCGTCGACCACCAGGACCGTCGCCCCCACTCCGAGGCGGTGTGGTCGTTGCACGCGTTTCTCGGCCATCGGCTGTTTCAGCACTGGGAAAGCGACGGTGAATTGCGTGCCTTTTCGGAGTTTGCTCTCCACGCTGATGCCTCCTTGATGCGCGCGGACGATGCCGCGCATCGCCGCCAGCCCGAGACCGCGTCCCGCACCCTTCTTGGAAAAGAACGGCTCGAAAATGCGCTGCACGGTCTCCGCCGACATCCCGCGACCGGTGTCTTCGACGTACAGACAAGCGTATTGTCCCGGCTCCAGATCCTGTCCCGAAAACTCTCGCGCAATGTCTTCGGCGCGAAGCCGGATCGGCCCGGTTGATATCGTGATCCGCCCCGGCCCGTCGCCGATCGCCTCGATGGCGTTCACGAGCAGGTTTGTGACCACCTGCTGAAGCTGCCCGTTGTCCGCCGCGATCCTGGGCAATTCCGGCTCCAGCTTTGTACTCAGAGTTATCGACTTGGGAACTCCGGCACGCATGAACTCCAGCATCTCATCGATCAGGTGGTTCAGATCGATGGGGCTCGTGTCGCAGGTCACGTGCCCGGCATACGCCAGCATTTGCTGAATTACCTTGGACGCGCGCTCGCACGCCCCCACGATGCGCTCCAGGCGCCGGTGCAAATCCGTCTCGCCCGGCACTTGTTCAAGGGCCAAACAGGCGTTGCCCTGAACACCCACAAGCGTGTTGTTAAGATCGTGGGCGATCCCGCCGGCCAGCAATCCGAGGCTCTCCAGTTTCTGGGCCTGTTGGACTTGTGCTTCCAACAGACGGCGTTCCTCCTCGGTTCGCCGCTGCTCGGTCATGTCTCTGAATCCCAGGACGGCGCCGACTATCTCGGTGCCGTCATACATCGACGACACGGAATACTCGGCGGGAAAGCGCGTACCGTCGATCCGCAAGAACGCACCTTCCGTCCGCAGAGACCCGCGCCCATTTTTCAAAGCGGAGCAAATCGGACAGCTCGGCAGACCGTTTCCCGACGGACACCATTGCGAGTGAAAAAGAACCTCGTGCGCCGATCGGCCGATCAATTCGCCGGCGGTCGCGCCCAGCATCAGACCCGCCGAGGGATTGATAAATGTGATGTTCCCCTCACGATCAAGACCGGCAATCCCCTCCGCGGCCGAGTCGAGGATCAGCTTCTGCTCCCGGGTAAGCCGCGCCAATGTTCCCTCGGCGCGCTTTCGCTCCGTCACGTCGCGCGCGAAGCCCACCAGGATCTTCTCGCCGGCGTTGTGCAACACATTGACGCTGATCTCCAGGTGAACGAGGTGCCCATCCTTGTGCCGATGTGCCGTGGGAAACTGATGGAGCCCCGTTCGGGTGTGCGACGGGACGCCGCCGTTGGAGTGCTCGTCCACCTCCAGGTCGGAAATCCGCATTCGCAGCAACTCGTCGGTGCTGTAGCCGATCATCCCGCAGAACGCGTCGTTCACCTCGAGAAACCGACAATCCGCGTCGACCAGGAAGAACCCGTCCATCGAACTGCGAAGAATCGCCTCGTTACGCTGCGCCAGCTTCTTTAGCCGCTCGTATGAACTGTCGAATTCGCGCGAGTCGTTGAGCAGCACGAGAACCGAACTCTCATCGGACCCTTTTAATTGCAGCGGGATGATATCCACAACCAGCAACGGCCGATCCGGTTGCGTGACGCACAACCGACGGCGCAGTCCGTCGTCACAAGCCTCTTGCAGCAGGTGCGAGAATTCGGTGCGGCAATCCGCCGGCAACCTTGACAGTATGCCCGCGGTCGCCTGAGAATCCGAGTCGCGAGACAAGCTCACGCCTTTGCCGTTACGATCAACCAACCCCCAGTTCATTCCTTGCTCCTCATCAGGCTGTATGCAGTCATGTATTTACGTCCGATTACGGACACTCCCGCACCTTACTATCCCCATTGTTGCCGCGGGTCAGGCATAGCTGCGCTTCGGCAGCTTTTCCCGCCAATTTCAGCGCCTCCGCCTTTTGCCGCCAGGCCGCCGACTCCATCCGCAAATTGGAATGCCGCTGGGCCAACTCGATTCGCTGCTCGGCGCACAGAATGGCTTCCGCGCAATTCGAAAGCCGCAGGTTCAGATCCGCCATGTACTCGTAAACCCGCGCCAAACCGTTCCAAAAACTGGTCTGCTCGAGAATGTTGAGCGATACGGCCAACTCGTTCTTGGCATCCGCCAGACGCCCCTGAAGAAGCGCGCAATGCCCGAGGTTCATGTACGCAACGCCCATGTTCACCTGGTCGTCGCTTTCCTGCGCGAGCGCGAGCGCCCGGCGGAAGTAGCCCCGCGCCTCTTTGTACCGCTTCTGCTCCCGGAGCACGTGGCCCAGCCCATTGTACGGACCGACCAGTGCCACTAACGCGCCATATTTCTTGAGCGTGTCGACGGCTCGCAAAAAAGTGTCGCCCGCTTGTGCCTGCTGGCCGAGTTGAAGCAGTACAAACCCAAGGTTGTTCCGGATCTGCGCCAGCTCCGTCGTCATCCCCAGCTCTTCGGCGGTACGCGCCGCACACGCGAGACAATCGTTGGCGGCCTCGTATTCCCCGCGGAAGTAGTGCATCGAGCCCATGTTCGCCTGCGCTTGAACCTTCAACCGCTCGTCGCGCTCGTGCGTCGCGAGAACCTGCTGTCGGCGATTGTATTCCACGGCTTCGTCATACCGGCCCATCCGCGTACAGCAGGCACCCACGAAACCAAGCGCGTCGCCGAACTTCGGATCAATGTCGATCGCCTCTTTCCCAAGCCGCATCGCCGTTTCGTAATCGCCCCGCAGGAAAGCACGCTTCGCCGTAAAAAAGCGTTCCTCCGCGGCGAGAGCATTGCCGCCGCGGACCTTGACTTCCTGAGCCGAATCGGCCCGGGCAAGCCCGAGCATGCCGGTCAAACGGTCGAACAACTCGCTTTCGAGATCGACCAGCGTGGACAGCTCGCCACGCACCGTCTCGACAATCATGGGCTCGACGCCCCCCAACTGGTAAACCCGCGCGGACAATTCAATCGTCTCCCCGGCCCGGCGAAACGCACCCTCGATCACGGTCGCGGCGCCGCTGAGCCGCCCAGCCTCGAGAAGCTGTTTCGGTCGCGGTCCGGTCGCACGCCGCTCGATCCGCTCCAGCGTCGGCAGAAATTGATCCAGGTCCGCCACGTAGGCCCCCTGCATTTGCGAGAGCGACCGGGCCAGGTGATCCGCCAACGCGTGCCCGAGCCATTCGTCGCCGACCGCTTCCGACGCGTTTTCAAACGGCAACACAACCAACCCGCGCGGCTCCGGGTAATCGGCCCGCGGCGGACTCTCCCTCCGCGCCTGCTGCTCGGTTGGGTGCTCCAGATAATCAGCTAATGCTTCCGCTGACTCGAAACGCTCCTCGGGAACCCCGTCGAGTAGCCGGAGGATCGCCCCCACAAACCACTCCGGTACATCCTGGGGACCATCTTGCGGCCAGGAAACCGATTCGAGCAGCGTGCGATAAACGCTTTCCCCGCGCGGCAACACGCCGGTCACAAGCTCGAACAACGTTGCACCGAGTGAAAAGAGGTCCGCTTCGGAGCCCACGTGCCCGTCGTGCCTGAAAACCTCCGGGGCGGCATAAGCGATCGTCCCGACCCTGTTGCACTCCGCGACTTCGGCAAGTTCACGCTGCTTGTGAATCAAACGAACGACGCCGAGATCCGCGACTCGCACGTGCCCATCCGTTCCCAGTATCAGGTTGCCGGGTTTCACGTCGCCATGAACCAGACCGGCGCGATGGATGGCGTCCAACCCGCGGGCCGTATCGATCGCGAACTGGACGGCCTGACGCCAATCGATCAGGACGCCGCTCCGCGTGGCCGCGCCCAGGTCCACGCCGTCGACGTACTCCATCACGAAATACCAAATGCCATTCAAGGCGTCGCCGTCGAGCACGCGGACCACGTTCGGATGATTCACCCGAAAGCCGGCCGACGCTTCGTTGCGAAGACGCCGAACGGCACCGTCCGACGCTTCCTCGATTCGACAGGGAAGTACCTTCACCACGCAAGGGTGATTCAGGAATTCATGATGCGCCAGGAACGTCAGGCCGTGCGCCCCCTCGCCCAACACGCCGACCAGTCGGTACCGGTCGCGCAATACGGTGCCGGGAATCAGGGGTGGTTCGGCGGCGATGTGCGTCGGGCAGGTGACTCCGATCGCGGCCTCTGGTAGCGGGAGGAGAAAACCGCAAACGGCACAGCGTGCCAGGCATTTCGCAACCGATTGCATCGTATCGTGCTCATGACAATACGCGCAGCGCGGACTCGGCATCGGCATAGGCTCTGCCTGCAATCGAGGATCACGATATGGAGGAACACTCAACATGCAAATCTTATGTTATTGTGCTTGACAAGTCTCGTTTTATCGGTACCTTTCTGATTGAGTGAGGTTCAGGGGCAACCTCAAGTCTCTAGTGGTTGTGCCCGTTTGTTTTTTCGTGCCGGGTTATCCCCATATAGGGATAGTATGCGCTATTATAGCCCGGTGAGCGGGCCTTGCAACAACTCTATTAACTTGCCCCTTCTGATGGAGGTTCCCCGTGGATATCGTCCAAGTCGTGAGCCTGTTTGCCGATTTCTGCTTGACGTCCATCGAATCGTTTATTGACCTAATCACTTGAATATAAAGGGCTTAGCCATGATCGTTGTAATCACTGAAGTCGATCACATCATCACAACGTAGATGTCTTCGACATCGCGAAACTCTTGAAGCAAGTTTCGCGTTTAACTAAATATGATGGAGGGCGGAAGTGTGTGCGCGTCAGTATTGATACGCCAGGACAGCATGTGATTTGTCCTCGGTGGGTCGAAAACGATGCGACACTTGATGTAGGATGTGCGTCACTTGCGGGGGTAACTTCTCATTCCGAGAATCGCAGCGCCGAGGAATCTAGCCGGAATTCGGGATTGGGCTAGTGCTCTGTCGCTGGTCTATTGATGAACCGGATAGACAGAGACTCAAGAAGAGCCGCGGACTTCAGTCCGCCCGGTCGTTCGGGAAGAGTAAATTCTACTCCCCGCTGACACTATCGGAGTGACATTCAAACCCCGCCCACCTTCGTGACGCTCACCCCTTGATGTATTGGTTTCCAGCTTCCTGTTGACGCCGCCCGTTGGCCGCTAATACGATTCAGGATTGTAGATTACTCTGAAGAGCGTTTTTTCTCCGCGGGACACTCGGGCCTTGTCTCAAGAGTCATCACCACAAACGCATAATGGCACGGCGGATAAGGGCGCTGCCGAAAAAGGCCGCGCCCCTACCGAATCCGACCTTCCGACACGTAACCTGGAACCCCCTCAACTCGATCTCATATCCCCACAATTCACCCTGCGAGCCGTCCTTACCGGCATGGTGCTCGGCGGCCTGTTCTCGATCTGCAACGTCTATGTCGGGCTGAAGATCGGCGTGGGCTTTCCCATGTCGATCACCGCCGCTCTTGTGAGCTATGGCTTCTGGAGTGCGCTGCGCGGCGTGTCCGGCCGCAGAATCAGAGCCTGGGGCATCCTGGAAAACAACATCAACCAAACCGCTTGCTCATCGAGTGCGTCGGTGGCGTCCGCCGGACTGGTTGCGGCAATCCCCGCGCTAACGCTACTAACGGGTCAGACACTGGAATGGCAGCAACTGGCGCGATGGGTTTTCTCCGTCATGCTGGTGGGTATCGTCGTGGCAATCCCATTACGCCGGCAAATGATCGTTGTTGACAAGCTGCCGTTTCCGGCGGGCATTGCCAGCGCGGAGATGCTGCGGGAGGTACACGCCCGCGGTGCCGAGGCACTCGCGCGGGTAAAAATGCTGATAAGCGCGGGGTTGATCGCCTCGGTTGTCATGTTATGCACGACGTTTAAGCTTCTCGCTTCTTATGCGCTACCGTTTTCGATTAAGGGTTTCTCCGCCCGCTCGCTGACGATGACGTTGAACCCCTCACTGCTGCCGCTCGGCATCGGCGGCCTGATCGGTTTTCGTGCCTGCTGCTCACTGCTGATTGGTACGATTCTCGCTTATGCGATCATCGCGCCGCCGCTGATCCAAAACGGATACATCGCCGTGTCGGCGGGCGATTCGCCGCCGCTCTCACCCAGCTTTCGCGACCTGAACCGCTGGCTGCTATGGCCCGGCGTGACGCTGATGGTTGTGGCCTCGCTGGTGTCGCTTTGCCTTTCCTTGTGGCCCATTCTGGTAGCGTTTCTCAGCGGCCACCGCAAAGCCGCGGACGAGAGCGGCACACCCATCACCGGCGAAGTTCCCCGCCCATGGTTTGGCCTCGGGTTGCTCGGCGTGCTAATCCTTTCGGTCGTGCTACAGGTATCGTTATTTGGAATCGCCTGGTGGGCGGCCGTTATCGGCGTACTGCTGGCCTTTGCGCTCGCACTCGTGGCCACCCGCGTCACCGGTGAAACAGGCATCGGCACCGTCGGCCCAATCGGCAAAGTCGCCCAATTGGCGTTCGGCTTTATCGTCCCCAGAAATCCGGTACCGAATCTGATGGCGGCAAACGTGGCCGGCGGGGCCGCGAGCCAGTGTGCCGATCTGATGGACGACCTCAAGTGTGGATACCTGCTTGGTGCTTCGCCGCGCTTGCAGACACTCGCCCAGCTTTGCGGAGCCTCGGTAGGTGCCCTGGTCGGTTCGGCCGCCTATTTGATTCTGATACCAAACCCCAGCGAGATGCTCATGACGGAGGAATGGGCAGCGCCGGCGGTAGCGGCTTGGAAAGCCGTCGCCGAGCTGTTCATGGTGGGCTTTAAGGCGCTCCCGAAGGGCGTGCCGACCGCGATGGCGCTGGCGGCGCTGGTGGGAATCGTGCTTCCGGTGCTGGAGCGCTGCCTGCCCAATCGATTTCGCCCTCTGGTACTCAGCCCGATCAGCATCGGCCTGGCATTCGTTTACCCGGCGCACTTGGCATTCTCGATCTTCATCGGCGGCCTGATCGCGCTGACACTTCGCCGTTGGTTCAAGACGTGGTCGGCCCGCTTTCTGATTGCAATGTGTGTGGGCGTGATTGCGGGCGAGAGCTTCACCGGCATCGGCATCGCCTTGGAAAAAGTCCTCGCGCGTTAAAATCCGTAGTGCTCTGGCAGCCGTCCGCCGCAAAAGTCGGCACCGGCCACAGACTGTAGCGGCCGACCCCCGTGTCGGCCGTGGAACGCCGTTTTCATCCCGCGTCGGGCACGGAGACCCGACGCTACATGACTTTTGCGGCGGTCTGTCAGGGTTTCACGATTTGTTGCTGAAGGCTTGGATTTCCGCGATGAAGCGCCGGCCGAACTGTTTCAGCTTGGCGTTTCCGACGCCGTGGACGGCGAGAAATTCATCGCGAGTGGCGGGGCACTTGCGGGCCATGTCGCGCAGGGCCGCGTCGCCGAAGATGGCGAACGCCGGCACGGCCTGCTGTTGGGCGAGTTCCCGGCGGACGCCGCGCAGGTGCTCGAAGAGGTCGCGGTCGACGCCTTCCCAGGACTGAATGGCGGCGCGGGTTTTTGTCACGACTTCAGCCCGGGTCCGCATCAGTCTGACTGTGCGCTCGCCTCGCATTACTTCCCAGGATGCGTCGTTGAGTTGCAGCACGGGGTGTTCGTTGTTGGTGCGTGCGAGCAAACTCAGATCCACAAGCTGATAAACCCAGTTTATCAGTGTCTTGCGGGGTGTTTCCTTCAGCAGGCCGTAGGTGCTTAATTGGTCGTGTCCCCATTGGTGGATCCGCTCGGTATTTGCACCGGCGAGCACGTCAACCACGTGTACGACGCCGAAGCGTTGCTGTACGCGGGCGACGCAGGAGAGGATTTTCTGAGCGGTGATGGTGGCGTCCTCGATACCCTCGGTCTCGTTCAGGCAGACGTCGCAGGCCTCGCAGTCGTCCTTGGGATAGGACTGCCCGAAGTACTCCGACAAAGCACGATGGCGGCACCGCGGGATCGTGCAGAACAGCCGCATCTGATCGAGCAGATTATTCTTAGCTGTGATGACTTCTTCCGAGGCGTTCGCTTCCTCGGCGCTCTTGCGGATGAGCGACTCCCAACGGATCGCGTCGGCGGCGGAGTAGAACAGGACGCACTCGGCCTCGAGCCCGTCGCGGCCGGCCCGGCCGGTCTCCTGCTGGTAGTGTTCGATCGATTTTGGCATCGTGGCGTGAATGACGCAGCGAACGTTGCTGCGGTCGATGCCCATCCCGAAAGCGACCGTCGCCGTCACCACGTCAAGCGATTCGTCGGCGAAGGCGTCCTGCGTGCGGCGGCGCTCGTTGGGACTCATGCCGGCGTGATAGGGCTGGGCGTTGATGCCCGCGGCGCTGAGCGCCTCCGCCATCCGTTCGGTGTCCTTGCGGCTGAGGCAGTAGACGATCACGGCCTGTTTATCGTGACGGCGGATGACGTCGGCGACCTGGGCGCGGACTTCCAGGCGCGGCACGACGCGATAGGTGAGGTTGGGGCGATCGAACGTGCCGACCAGCATCGCCGGCTCGTTCAGCTTGAGTTGTGCCGCGATATCGCGTCGGACGCGTTCGGTCGCGGTGGCTGTGTAAGCGTGGACGCTCGCTTGGGGGAACCGCTGTTTCAAGGTGGCGAGTTGGCGGTATTCGGGGCGAAAATCGTGTCCCCAATGGCTGATGCAGTGCGCTTCGTCGATGGCGAACGCCCGCAGATTGATGTGCTCGACGAGCCGCAGGAACGACGGCGTGAGAATGCGTTCGGGCGAGACGAACACCAGCCGACACTCGCCGGAGAGGATGTCGCGTACCGCCTCGTCCCACTGGTCGCGCGACAGGTTGCTGTGCAACGCCGCGGCGGGATAGCCGCAGGCCCGCAGGCCGTCGACCTGGTCCTTCATCAGCGAGATCAGCGGCGAGATGACAATGTCGGTCCGGTTTGTCAGGATGGGCGGGACCTGGTAGCAGAGCGATTTCCCGCCGCCGGTCGGCAGGACGACGACCGAGTCGCGGTGTTCGAGTTCGGCGCGGATAGCCTCTTCCTGGAGCGGGCGCAGTTGGTCGTAGCCCCAGTATTGACGAACGGGTGCGAGGATTTGCTCTAATATAGTTTGGTTATTGATAGGCCTCGCCTCCATGCCGGAAGTGTAGCCGCTACGGCGATAGCCGTGCAAGCCCGCGGCAGACGCCGAAGGTGGGCACCCTGCGTGGGTGCCCCATCCTCTCTGAGGATGGGGGACTGATTCAAAGACGATGGTCGTTCTGCGCTCTAATCCGTCCCCACCCTGAAAGGGGTGGGCACCCGCTGCCCCCTCTCGTGGACGCGCAGCCAAAGAGTTGGTATGATCCGAATAGCAGTTATTTCAGCGGGGACTCGCATATGCCGCGCCGCAAGAAAACACTTCGTGACGAGTCTGACGCGTTGCTTGACCGGCATCGCTCCCTCCCAGCGACGCGAAGAAAACAACTCCGCGTCTACGTCGAAAGTCTCAACGAGCGAATCATCTCGCTGCGGTATGCTTTCGCGCAGGCCCAGCGGTATTCAGAAGGCCCTCCAACCACGGAAACGTACGCGCCATTTTCCGACCGACCACAAAAACGCGATTTTTACACGAACGCGTTTTGGGCATTTTCCTATTCGTGCCTTGACATACTCGCGCATGTAGTCAATATGATTCATCCCCTCGTAAACGATGAATCGAAAATTGGGTTTAATTGGGCGGCAAAAAACTATAAAGACCTGCCCAAGAAATACCAAGGGCAAGCGACATCTATTCCAGCACAAACCGTCGATGTTATGGCGAAGATTGCCAAGAGCCGTTACTTTGCTCGTCTGTCCCGTTACCGTCAATGTTGTCTGCACAGACGTGCTGTCTGCATCATGGAGGAAACGACGACACGAAAATTGTCAACAGCGTATACGGAGTCAACGGCACCGCATGAAAGTCCAATCGTTGCATTGATTTGCGACGACCCAGATAACATCAAACCCAAGTTTGACAAGAAGAGAAGTATAGACGGAGAATGCCAGAATCTTCTCGATTTTGTTGAGGAGAAAGCCAAGGCAATTCTTAGGTCGCTATAAGGGAATCGGTATGGCACAGGCGAAAAAGACGAAACCAAAGGAAGAATCCAAACGAATTGAGGTTGGCGCGGAAATCAATCTGGCTTCTGGGCGATACGCCAACCATATTCAGGTGTCGATACAAGAGGAGGAGTTCGTTCTCGACTTCTTGTCGCGCGTTGGCGAGCAAGCAACCTTGGTTTCGCGAGTCTTTGTATCGCCCACCCACGCGCAGCGGTTGGCAGACTTGCTGAAACGACAGATTGCGAAGCATAAGAACACCTTCCCAGATTCCCCGCTCAAGCGCCGCGCGAAGAAGTGAGCGACCGCGCTTGCGAGGCGCTGCCCTTGTTCATGCTCGTTTGACCGTCTTGTTTTTCACGGTCGATTGTCGCCCACCGCATGAAGGGCATAGCGGCTGACCCGTGTGGGGATCGACCGACCATCCGAGACGATCAAGGTAGCCAAGATGATCCGTTACGCGTTGATCCCGCGCCGTCCCACGATCCGTATGTGTAATGACTTTCTGCTTGTTGCATTTTGGGTTCTTGTTGGGATTGGAGCAGGAAACCGTAATGGTCATATCAACCGAACCAGGCGCATGAAGGCTGGCGGCGCTGTCAACGTCAATATGCCTGCGTTCAATAGGCTGATGGTAGATAGGGACAGCCACCTATTTGCATCGATTGGACGCGAATGGGGCTTCGATTCGCGTCCCCCACGGCTAAAGCCATGGGCCACCCAGCAAGCGATGGGTAACGAAGCACTAGTGCCGACGGATCTGCTCAGGCAGGACTTCATTGAGACTGCCGCTGCGGAAGCCGCGCAGGTCAAACGCGACGTACTGGAAACCCAGCTTGCGAAGCTTGGCATCCACGTCCGCTCGGAATTGTGGATCGGCGAAGCGCACTATTTGCGCGGGTGGTACCTCGATGCGCGCAAGGTTGTCGTGGTGGCGCACGCGGCACTCGCGGAAGCCCAATTGGCGCAGAAATGTTTCGGCCGCGTCGATCCGTTGCAACTTCTCGGGCGTGATGCGCTCGCCGTACGGTACGCGCGAGGACAAGCACGGCGAGGCGGGTTTATCGTGGATGGCCAGGCCCAACTCGGCGGCAATCTCGCGCAGCTCGGCCTTGGTAACGCCGCAGTCGACCAGCGGCGTGTGGACGGCGTGCTCGTCGTCGGCCTTCAAACCCGGGCGATAGTCGCCGAGGTCGTCCGCGTTGGCACCGCTGACGACCGCGTTGAAGCCGCGCTCGGCGGCCAGCTTCGTCAGGCACGAATAGAGTTCGGTTTTGCAGAAATAGCAGCGCTCGGGCGGGTTGGCCAGGTAGTTCTCATCGTCGAATTCGTGTGTGTCGAGGAATTCGTGGGAGGCGCCGACCTCGGCGGCCAGGGCGGCGACGGAGTCGAGCTCCGCGCTGGGAATGCTCGGACTACGGCCGGTGACGGCCAGGACTTTGTCGTGTCCGAGCGAGGTTACCGCGACCTTCAAGAGCAAAGCGCTGTCCACGCCGCCGGAGAATGCGACGACGACGGATTCGAGTTTCCGCAGGCGGTCTTGGAGGGCGGCGTATTTCTCAGCGGTTTCAGGTTGCATTGTTATTCGAGGTAGACTGGTTGAAAACCGGTCCCACGGTAGTTCTGTTACACGTCTAATAGTCTAGCGAGTAATGCGGAACATATCGCGGGGCGTGTGTGAGTCACGGTTGGGTACCGAGCCGGCGGGTGGCCACGTCGAGCGGCCAGAGTGCCAGAGCGAGCATCACGAGCCATTGCCAATAGGATTTCACGACGGTGATCGTTACCGACCGCTGCTCGCCTATCGCGGCGCGCAGATGTTCGGGGGACGGTGCATAGAGGCCGTTGCCGGCGGCGGCGAGGGCGCGGAGCGTCTTTCGGGCGGGGCCGCTTTCGAGCGATTCCGTTTTCAGCGAGCCGGTGACGATGAACCTTCGACGAAGGACGGCGCCGCCAGCGTCATTGCGAACACTGATGCTGCCAAGATAGCGGATGCTGGGTTGGACGGCGGCGTGTCCCTCGAAGACGCCCGATGGCAGGCGGCGCCAACGCAAGGGTATCGGGGGTTGGTCGGGATCAGCCTCGGCGGCGAGGTGGCCGGTCGGCATGACGTCGAGCGGCGGGCGGCCCTGCTCATCGAAGACGCTCAGCAGCGCGATGCAACGGTCGCCGTCGATGCGGATATCCGTCGCGGCCTGCAAGGTAGACGAAGCGGGCAGGGCGGAGCTGAGGATCTTCGCCCAGAAACGCTCGAACCGAGGCCACTGCACCCAGCGGCGGGCCCAGCTTGGTTTGGCATCGGACAGAAACGCGGTCACGCTGCCCATACCGACCCGCCAACGTGCCAGGAGCGGTTCCTTGCGATCGCTTACAAGTGGTATTTCGACGGCGGGGGATTGCTTTGGTTTGGCGGGCACCGCGGCTTCCAATAGCGGCCAGCCGTCCGGGGCGATGTCGCGTAGAAAGTCGGGATGTGGACCCGGTAGCGGCTGGATCGGCGGCTGTTCGATCGCGGCCAGTGTGCTGATGTGCTCCGCTTCGCGCACGAAGACACGCGGGATACGCGTCGCATCGCCGCAATAGTGATACACGCCTTGCGTTTCCGTCGCCATGCGTTGCAGCAAGGCGGTGTTGCTGCCGGCGCCGACGGCGACGGCGGTGAGGGAGATTCTCGCGGCACTGATCCAATCGGAGAGCTCTTTCGGCGGGTCTTCGGATGAAATGCCGTCGGTGAGCAGGATGAGGTGTTTGGAGACGTCGGTGCGGCTGAGGATTTGGACGGCCTCCACGAGCGCCGGGACCATGTTGGTTCCCCCGCCGACGCCGAGCCGAGCGACGCGGGTTTTAATAGTATTGCGTTGGTCGATGGGGACGGCTTCGAGCACAACCTGGTGGTTAATGTCGAAAACGATGATCGTGACGGCGGCGGTGGCGGGCAGGGCATCGAGGCTGGCGGCGACGGCGGCTTTCATCATCGCGAACTTGGTGACCGGCCCGGACTGATCCAGGCCGAGCGTTTCCTCCATACTGCCGGAGACGTCGAGGACGTAACAGACGTGCACGGGTTTCAGCCGTTGCTTTTCGCGAATCGGCGTCGGGGCGAAGTCGATGGGCAGCAATTGTTCGAGCGGCGAGCCGTGCCATTTTTTCGTGCTGACGCCGCGGCCGCCGATGAAGACGAGCCCGCCGCCGCTGTTTACGTACCGGCCAAGTAAATTTTGTTGCCCATTGCCGAGGCCGGGCTGCTCGCAATCGCTGAGTACGACGACGTCGTAGGCGGCGAGGGTTTCATGGTCAGCAGGGAATTCCGCCGGCGTGATGACGCGGTGATCGAACCGAATTTGCCGCAGCACTTGCTGGAGGGCCGCGAGGCTGAGCGGCTGGGGGTCGCAGACGAGAACGTTCGGGGGGCCGGCAACGTCGAAGCCGAGATCGGCGGTGTCGAGGTGTGCATCGCTGCCTTTGCCAGTTCGCAGCAGCACGGACCAGGTGTGGAGCCCTTTTCGCGTGGGCTTCAACGGCAGGCCGACCGTGGTTTCGCCGGTGACGCGCGTATCGAGACGGGCGGCCTCGATGCCGTTGCCGTCCACGAGAGTCAGAACGATCTTGGTGGGTTTGTCGGTCCGGACGCGGACGAGAGCGTGGCCGGTTGTGCCGACGCGGGCGTCTTCGGGCGGTGTGACGCCGACGATGCGTGGGTCGGCGGGAAGTCGCTTTCCGACGGGGACGGTGTGGAGTCGGATGCCGACTTCGGCCGCCCGGGCGGCGGCGGGCAGCGATTGGCCGCGTGTGGATCGACCATCGGAAAAGAGCAGGATGTGTGCGTTGGGGTTGGGGCCGAGGCGTTCGACGGCCCAGTCGATCGCCGCCTCGATGTTGGTTTCGCCGGGGTTGATGGGTGTGGGTTCATTGGACGGGGAGGTTGTGTCGGCAAAGGCGACGTGCTCGCCGTACACGCCGTCGGGCAGCGGGCTTTGATAATGTGACCACAGCTCGTGGATTGCGGTCGTTTCCGTGGCAACGCTTTCGCTGATGTCTTGCAACGCGATCACGACGGCGGGCAATTGCCGGTGCTCAACATACTCGTAAACCGGACGGGCCAAGGCCACAA
This sequence comes from Phycisphaerae bacterium, assembly GCA_030612705.1. Lineage (GTDB taxonomy): Bacteria > Planctomycetota > Phycisphaerae > UBA1845 > Fen-1342 > JALSRY01. The sequence continues at coordinate 16,204 of JAUWNI010000018.1, forward strand.
CGACGGCGGCGACGATGATCGTGCGGATACACGCACACGCGGTGCGCCGGCGGCGGGATTGCAAGGCGGTGCTGAACCAGGCTATTACCGGGATCAGCGGCAAGAGCCACAGAGCGTTCAGCCAGGTTGTATCTTCAAAACGCAGCATGCGCGACTCAGCCCACCTTCAGGATTCCACGATGAAACAGCAGCGTCTCAATCAACAGGAGCGCCCCGGCGGCGGCGACGAGTACGCCCCACGGCGGCAACGTCGCCAGCCAAGTCGGTCTTCGCGGCAGCGGGCGGGCGACTGCTCCTTCATCCGGGCCGCCGACGGATCGAACGCCGTCGGAAATGTAGTTCACCGCCCGGACGATCCGCTTTCCGCCCGTGTCGAGACGATAGAAACCGACATGTTCGGGAAACGGCACGACCAGGCGGCCGTCGTCGAAGAATGCTTGAACGTCACGGCCGGACGGATCGGTCACGCGGGTGTCCGAGCGGCGTTGCGGCGGGAAGCTCAGCGGTACGCCGGTGACGTACGAGATCAGTGTGTCTTCGGGTCGGCGATTGAGCAGGTGGTCGATTGCGTTCCAGAGGAAGACGGGAAAACCGGCCCGGTGTGTAATGTTGCTGTGCGCCAGGTCGAAGTTGACGTAGATCGCGGCGAAGTCGTCGCGATCGTCTTCCGGCTGTCCCGGATCCCGTACCACGAAGACCAGGGGAACATCGCCGGATTGGGCGACACATTGTGCGAAGCGCGGCGGGAGCATGCCGGCGGTCCGGTCGATGTGCCAGCGCAGGAGATCGACATCGCGGAGTAGCGGATTATCCGCGGACCACTGCGTCGGTGTCAGGTCGGTCGCGGCAGGACCGGCGCGGGTCACGCCGAACGGGTCGCTGCCGCCGAAGACGATGAATCTGCCGGGCGTTGGTTTGCCCGGCCCGGTACGTGGTGAATCGAGGATGGTTACGTCGGCGACTTTCTCACCGGGCCAATTGCCCGGCTGGATTACGTTTAATGAAGTGTTCGGCTGGTCGAGGGCGGCTTCGAGGAACGGGTTGCCGGCGGTGACCAGTTTCAGGCGCACGTGCGAGGGAGCGGGCCAGACGCCGAAAGCGGTGTTGTCGAGCTCGAACGCGTCGGGCGGTTCAACGCGCACCAGGAAGGGCTCGCCGGGATCGAGCGCCGCGGACAGCCGAGCCACGGTCGGCCCGTCGCGCAGCGTGGCGTTTGTTCGTGTGACGACCCGCTCGTTCACGATTAGCGAAACGGTTACGGTTGCGGGCGTCATGCGGCGATGGTTCAGGATTACATCGACGGACTGTTCGCCTATCGTCGGGACCACTGCCGAGATGCCCACGTTCGGGTGATCGTGGCCGATGCGAAGCCATTCGACACCGTGTTGCGCGGCCAGGTGTGGATCGTGGCGGTCGGAAATGATCAATATTGTGGATGTGTCGTTGTGCCGCTTACGCCGCGCGATCTCGAGGGCTTGATCGATTTGTGGATTGACATCGCGTGGTCGGCGCTTGGAGAGAGCAGCCCGCACACGTTGCGAGACAGTTTCACGGTCGGCGATGATCTTCGGCGGTGTGCCGGCGAGTATTACTGTTGTACGTACTCCCGTCGGCGTGTCGCGGAGGCGGTCTAGGATGAGTTGGCGGACAAGGTCGAAGCGTGTCCACCGGCGAGACGCCGGTACCACGGTTGTGTCATCTTCCTCCATCGTTTGCATGGTCGCGGAGTCGTCCAGCACGACGATAAGCTCGTCGCGGCCGATGGGATCAATCGGCTCGGCCAGGGCGACAACGAGCGCGAGGATAATCAGCAGTTGCACGAGCAGGCTCAGCCAGCGGCGGAGACGCCGACCCCAGCGACCGAGCGTGTCGCGGCGTTGTGTCTGCTCCCAAAAAATGAGCGCTGGGATTTCAACTTCGCTAATTCGGCGACGGAATAGGAACAGCGCCGCGACGGGCACCACCGTCAATAACCACCACAGCGCACCGGGGGCCAACAGCGTCACCGCAACAGCCCCCGTTCGCGCAGCCCGCGGGCGATGAGCTGAGCGTAGTCCTCGCGCGTGTTGGCGTAGAGATAGAACTGCCCGCGGCGGGTGCAGAACGAATCGACGCGCTCGGCGTGCCCGCGCAGCCGTCGTCGATATTCGTCGAGATAGCGATCGGAGGCGAGGACGTCGGCGGTTCGGCCGGTCTCGCTGTCGCGCAATCGCAGCGATCCCGCCAATCCTTCGCCCCAGTCGAGCCGATCGAGGACCTGGATCGCGAACACGCGGAAGCGCTTTGCCAGCAACATGCGGATCGGTTCCTGGTAGCCGGCCGGGGCGAGGAAGTCGGAGAGTATGACCACGAGGCCGCGGTGTCGGGCCCGCTCGCGGAAGGCGCTGATGCCGGCCGAGAGGTCGGTTGTGCCGCCGAGCGGGGCCGACTTAAGCAGCGTAACGATTCGCGTCAGTGCCGCCCGCCCGCGCAGATTTGCGAGCATGTGGCCGAGGCTGTCGGCAAACGTGGCCACGGTCACGCGGTCGCCGTTCGTTAGAGCAACGTACGCGAGAGCACACGCCAAGCGGCAAGCGAGGGCCGCTTTTGATTGCGGCGTGCCGGCGGCCATCGAGCGGCTAACGTCGACCAACAGGTTGACGTGCAGCACCGTTTCGTGTTGCAGGATGCGAATATATGGCTGTCGCAGACGCGCGAAGACGGTCCAGTCTATTCGCCGAACGTCGTCGCCCTCCACGTAACGTCGATAGTCGAGAAAGTCCGCCCCTTCGCCGGAGCGGCGCACGCGGTGCCCGCCGGAGGCGTCGGAGGCGGTCGCGATGCGGCTGGTGTAAACGAGCCGCTGGCACGTGCCGAGCTCGCGGTCGCCGAAGGTGAACTCGGGCATGGCTCACCTCACCTGGCGCAGCAGTTGCTCGACGACCGTCTGGACGCGGACGCCTTCGCTGTCGGCGTCGAAGTTGAGGATCAGGCGGTGGGCCAGGCAGCTCTGGGCAACGTCGACGACGTCGTCGCGGATCACGGTCGTGCGTCCGAGGAGGAACGCCCGGGCCTTGGCCGCCAGTACGAGGGCCTGCATGCCGCGCGGACTGGAGCCGAAGCGAATATATTTTTTCGCCGGCTCGGAGCCTGACTCGGGGTGCGTCGAAACAATAATGCGGGCGCAGTAGTCGAGGATCGGCCGCGCGACCGGCAGGCGGCGAATGAAATCCATCCAGCGTTGAAGTTGCTCGGCTGAATCGACGACGATGGTCGGCTTGACCTGACTGGCCCCCGTGGTCCGCTGCGCGATTTCGACCAACTCGATCCGGTCGGGGAGGGGCACCTCCAGTTTGAAGAGGAAGCGGTCGAGCTGGGCTTCCGGCAGCGGATACGTGCCTTCCATCTCGATCGGGTTCTGCGTCGCCATGACCATGAACGGCCGCGGTAGGGCGTGCGTTGTACCGGCGGCTGTGACCTGGCGTTCCTGCATGGCTTCGAGCAGGGCACTTTGTGTCTTGGGCGAGGCGCGGTTGATCTCGTCGGCCAGCAGCAGGTTGGTGAACACCGGGCCGCGCTCGAACGAGAACGAGACCTCGGACTCGGTCTGTTGGAGAATGCGCGTGCCGATGATGTCGGCGGGCATGAGGTCCGGGGTGAACTGCACGCGTTTGAATTCCAGGTTCAAGACCTGGGCCAGCGACTTGAGCAGCAGCGTCTTGGCCAGGCCGGGCAGGCCCTCCAGCAACACGTGCCCTTGAAGAAAGAGCCCCATGAGCAGCCGCGAGATGACGGCGTCCTGGCCGACGATGACTTTCTGGAGCTCGGTGCGGATCGCACCCGCGACCTCGCGGAATTGCTCGACTTGTCGGCGGAGTTCGTGCTCGTCGATCGGTTCGTTGGGGGTTGTGCCGGGGATTTTATTCATGGGCGCCTGGCTTTCTTTTCGGGTTGGCTGGTCGGGCGTGACGCCGGTTGGGAAGTTGGTTTTCGGCTCGGTTGGCGCAGCTTTTGGAAATATCGCTCGATCAGGGCGCGACGCGCGGGCGAGACGCGCTCGCGCGTGAGGTCCTGCTGGCGGGCATCGCGGTAATCCATCGGCGTGGTTGGCTGGGAGGCGACGGGTTGCGGTGTGCCTTCCGAGAACTCCTCACCGGTGCCCTCGACAACCGGGCCGGTGTCGGCCGTCTCGTCCCCGTCGGTGTCGCGGGCTTGGACATCGTCCTCGGGGGCATCGACCTCGCGATTGTCCTGCTTCTTTTCCGCTTGCTCGGTTCCGGCCTGGCGCCCCCCCGGCGAGCCGCTCTCCGAGGGTTCACGCTTTTCGGGGTGATCCGGATCACTTTCGCCGTCGGAGGGACCGGGACGTTTGTGGGAGGGTTTGACAGGTGATTTCCGACCGGATGTCGTATCCGGCTTCGATGGTGCCGCGCCGCTCGATTCTTTTTGCTCGACTGGGCGGTCCTGCAACTTGCCGCCGGGTTGCGTGCGTTTGTCGGATTTTCGACCGCCGCCGCTCGGTTTTGTGCCGGTTGATGCTTGTGGCTTTTGTGAGTCGGCATCCGTGCGTTGAGCTTGGCGCGTCGTGCGATCGGCTGTTGCTCCCTGGGGTTTTTTCTGTGCCGCGCGCGGGACGGGGTAGGATTGTGGGACCTCCGGTTCCGACTCCGGCTTTTGACGAGCGGTCGGTTGAGGAGATTCGCAGCCGACCAGTATTACCGCGGCGATACAGAGCGCGGCACTTGTCGCGCGACGCCGGGCTTTGCTCAGTGTCCAGGGCAAGCCGCGGCGGGGGTGCTTTGCGATCCAAACGACGGCGTCCTCGATTGCCAGCTTGCGGAACGCATCCGGAGGCTCGGATGCTTGCAGAAACTCGGCGGCGGCCAAAATCCGCCCCGCCGCGTCGTAATGACGATCGACGATCTCGACGTATCCGTCGATTGTGCGCCGGCGCGGGATGCTTGCGACCAATGCAGCGACCAAGCTGATCGTGACTCCGGTGCCGATCAGAACTGGAACGTTTGTCGATGCGAGTTGGTACATAGCCGAAGCGAGCAAGGCACAAATCGCCACGGCTATCAGCCAATAGCGCAGGAATAGCAGCATCCACGCCCGGCGCCGGAGACGGCGCACGAAGCGCGCGAAGTCGCGTTGCAACTTGTCGCTTTGTTCAGCGGTAGTTTCGCTCATGGCAGGTAACTGTTGAGTTCGTCCCTGAGCTGGGACAGTGCCAGGGCGAAGTTGTAGCCTTGTGCTCCGTGCGAGTTCGGTTGATTCATGGTAACGATACCGACGACTTCGTCGGAGTTTTCCAGCAGCAGCGGGCCGCCGCTGTTGCCACGTTCGATCTTCGCGTCGAACAGGTGGTAAAGCACGCCGTCGCGAACCTGGTTGGCGGCGGTGATGACGCCGGTGGTTGTAACCGGCTCAAACGCATTCGGCGACAGCGTATTCGCATAGCGCGACTGATCGACCCGGTTCGGCGTGTCCGTAAGCATCAGGGTATATCCGACGGCGAGGACCCGTTCCGTCGCGGCAACCTGGCAAACCGAGAGTGTGAATGGTTCCGCAAACGTCCTTTCGATCTGAATGACCGCCAGATCAAAGCTCGGGCTCTCGTGCAGAATCGTCGCGTCGTAGTGTTTGCCCCGGTCCGCCCCGAAGCAGATTTTGAGTTGTGGCCGGCCGGAGCGGCTGAACTCGGCGGGCGGCGGCGGAATATCGAGTTCGTCGATCGCGGTCACGTGCTTGTTCGTGAGCATCACGCCGGTCTCGGCAACGGCGAACGCCGTCCCGCTTGAGATTACTTTTTCACATGTCGTAGCGTGCCCGCCCGCGACACGCTGGTAGCGTTGAATCCAGAGTACCAGCCCAACGCTGTCGCGCAGCCGTTGCGGACGCGCGGTTGCTTTCATCAGCCGAGGCGTTGCGAGCTTAACCGGCGGCGCATGCGCCACCGTCTGTGATGCGTTCGTTGTTTCACCCAGCTCGGATGAACTGCCGGAAGTGATCCGATTCGCCAGCAACCAAGCTGCGACGCTCAGGACGGCGACGATCACTATTACTAACGCAACCCGGGGCCAATAGCGAAGATATCGCCGCAGCATGGCGACGATCGGATGCACCGGTTTCCGAGCTGTTATGGGTTGCCCGGACCGATCGAGTGCTGTCAATTGCCCGCTCCAGTCCGGTTCCAGGGACGGAGCGAGTTGCTCAGCGCGTTCGAGCGCGGCCAACTGCTCGCTCCAGATCGGTTCTTCCTCGGCGCAGCCGGCCTGGGCGGCGATGGCGATCATTTCGCGCAGGATTGCCGCCTTCAGGCTGATGTCGTGATCGGAGAGCAGCTTGGCCCGGCGGAGCAGTTCCAGCGCCCGCCCGGCGTTGCCGGCGCGGAGGAACGTGCGTGCCTGGTCAAAATATGTTCGGGCCTGTTGGCTCATGGCGAGCGGTCACCTTGCGGCTGGGCCTCTTTTTCAAGTTGTTCAATCAGCTTTGTCAGTTCGGACAACTGATCCGCAAGCGTGCGGGCATCCTTTCTGAGCTCTCCCGCAATCTTGTCGCTTTCTTCCTTGGTGTTCTCCACGCTCAATCGCTCGGCGCCGGTTGTAAGCGTATGGGTGGATGTTTGGCATTCCTTGAGCGCGTTCTGGATTGCGTCGATCTCTTTCGGCGGTGCCACGTCCCGCAATGCCAGGAGCCACTCCGCCAATTGGCTCATCGGGCGGGAGAATACGTTTCCCATGCCGGCCTGGCCTTCCCGGGCGACCTGCCGGAGTGCTTGGCCGATCGCGTTGCGAACGCTTGCCGAGCCGTTCGTCTGCTGCAATGCGTCCGACAGGTCTTGCAGCCGCCGGCTTAATTGCTCGCGGTTTTCCTGCTCGCGAGTTGTTTGTCGTTGCTGCTGCTGTTGTTGCTGTCTGTCCAGAGAAGCGAGCTTACGGTCCCACCCGCGGATCAGTGTGTCCAGACGCGAAAGGTGGTCGGCAACCCACGGCAACTGTCTGTCCGTCGTGGCGGATTCAAAAAGGTTCAACGACCCGCGCAGCTCGCGGGCACGTTCCAACACGCGCACGTCGATGAGGTCCGACCGGGACTCCATCGCTTCCAACCGCGGGGCAACTTTATTTCGCAAGCGGTCCGAGACTATGGCGAGCGTGTCTTCGGCCGGGCGTCGGCGGGCATCCAACCGGTCGCGAAGCGTGTCCGCCATCCGCGGATTCCTTGCCGCCAAAGTGTCGAGCTTTTTGTTCGCCGCCTTGATCGAGGATGAGTCATCCGGGGTGACTTTTGCGATGTACTTTTCCACGTCGCGTGCCAACTGAACGGTTCGACGAAGATCAGACAGCGATTTCGTCAATTCAGCAGTTTGCGAGGAGTCGGCGAAGCCCGGCTTCCGCAGTTCGGTTTGCAGGTCGTCGATGGTTTCGAGTTGCCGGTCTCGCGGCTGGGTCGGCAGATCGACCGCTTCGCACAGCAGCTTTTCCCATGGCAGTGAGGAAGCCGCCGCGGACACTGTAGTCGCCGGCTGGATCGCGGAGTGGGTGAGCCACCCGACAGTTCCGCCGACTATCAGAACCAACAGCAGGCTTGCCGCCAACAGTAAAGGATGAATTGGCGCGGCGCCCGGCCGACTTGTATCGACCTCGCTGGGCCGAGTATATATATCCACGGTTAGATCCTCCGTCAGCGAGTCGCCGGCGTCGACCCGTGGCTGCCCAAAGTTGTCATAGCCGACCAGCAACACGTCGGGGACGCGGCCGTCGGCAAGACCCTGTTGGGCCAACAGCAGGGCGTAGGGGGATTTCGGGAGGTCCAGATGACGAATCGGGTTCGACGTGTCGGCGGGGATGCCCGAGGTCAGGCAGTTCAACGACGCCGACATCTCCGGGTTCATGCTTCGATAGACCGCGCTGTAATTGCGGCGTACCGCGGTTGGGAGCAGCCGTTCGACAGCGGCCACCTCGTCGAGCGAGTAATCCTCCTCACGGACGACGACCGGCTGCCGGGCGGTCCAGGACAACTCGACCAGCGAAATCAACCCCATGACGCGATGGGCGCTGTCGCGGCCCAGACGTAGCGGCCCCGGATCGATTCCGTCGATTTCCAGAGCAGTGAGGTCGGGCGAGCCGTCCCATTTCCATAGCTCGGCTTGGCGCAGCAGCGGGCGAACATCCCCCTGTAGTGTGAAATTCCAGTCATCGGCCGAGACCACCGCCGTGACGAACAGCAACGTAGGTCGGCCGGCGTCATCCGGCTGACCCTGGAGCACGCGGGAGATCGCGCGCTTACCCGGCCCCAGCGGACGCGACCAGCAAGCCACTTTCCTGGACAGCGAAGTCTGGTACGAAGGTTCGTAGGGCGTGCCGAAGGCGACGCTTTCGAGTTGCCGGCATTCGTGAGCGGTCAGCCCGGGGCTGCGCGCCAGCGTGCCGTAGCCGCTGATCGAACCGAAGACGTGTCGCTCGATATGCATCAGAACCCACAACGTAGCGGCCGGTCTCCGTGCCAGCCGAGATCCGTAGCGGCCGGCGCCTCGCCGGCCGAGATCCGTAGCGGCCGGGCCCCGTACCGGCCGTCCGATCGTCTAGTCAGACCGCAAAATCCAGATCAGCGCGCAAATACAGAGCCCAATGATGACAATGCCGGCGACCAGAAAGGCCACTTTCCAATTGAAGTCGTGGAGGACCTTTTCCTCCCGGCGGACTCGTTCGATTTGGGCTTGGTGGGCCGCGTGCCGGGCCTCTTTTTTACGTTTGAGTTGTTCACGTCGGCGGATTTGCTCCAGGCAGTGCACCAGCGGCTTGTCGATGTTGATCGGGACCGAATCGGGGCTGGGATGGACAGCGCCGTCGGGGCCGGACTGCTCCTGAACCGCCGAGATCGTGAAGACCGTCAGCTTGCCGAGCGTGCGGACGAGTGCCGGGTAGTGTCGCAGGATGAATTCGCGTTTCGTGCCGGCGGATTGGATGATCTCGCGGTTACGGTCGCCCTTGGTCAGAGCCAGCACGACCGGGACTGTATGGCCGCCGTGCCAGTTGCGGATTCGCTCGACGGCCTGGACCATGCCGAAATCGTCGTCGACGACCTCGTCGTGCTCGCCCTCGACGGCTACCGCGGGGTCGATCAGCAGGATCACCGCCGCCGCCCGGTCCAAGTAATTCAGCAACTTTTTCACCTCGGACGATTCGGTATCCTCGTCGACGAAAGCTCGACGGAAGTTTTCACCCGAATAATCGTAAGCGACGACCAGCCGCTTGTGGCCGTGGTCGTCGAGCTCGAATTCGAGTTGGCGCGTGCCGAGGGTCGCCTCCGGCCAGCGCCCGCGGCGAAGCTGCTCGGTGATGCCGGTGAGCATCTTGTGCGTCGGCCCCGCCAGGGCCTTCATCGTCAGCCCCCCGATGGATTTCCAGAGCGTGTTGTAGAGCGTGGCCAGGTAGACCGTCTTGCCCGCGCGGCGACGACCGAGGATCAGGATGGAATCGCGTTCGACGGGCGGGGGCTCGGCCCCGACCGGATTGGCCGGGAGCACGTCGGCCCACGGTTCATCGAGTCGAATTCGCGGGTCGGGCCAGTGCTGTTTCAGCGTCGGCAGGTCGATCCGCAGGCCGTCACGGTTGAACCAGGCGTCTTCGCCGACTTCTTTCCGCTCGATCAGGGCGAAGACCTCCGCGAGCGGAAAGGGTCCGCGCGATTCGGCGCCTTCCTCAATGTACCATTCGTCTGACATTCGTATCGCGTCCCGGCCGAGGCTCGCTCAATTATTCCAGGCTACCGTAATCAGTTTATGGCGGCGGGGGGATGTCAATCCACTCCGAGACGGTTTTTTCGGCGTCGATCACCAATTTGCCGCGTGCGCCGATGGCCATCTGCACCTGGTATTTCTCCACGGTGTAGGCGGCCCGTTCGAGTGTCAGCCGAAATCGCCGACCGGCGCGCACAAACACCAGTTTAACGCCCGGATGCGGACTGTTGGCGATCATTGTCGCGAGCGTCTCGGGTGTAGCATCGGGCGGCACGGCGATGCCGTCGACGAAGACGACGCGGTCGCCAAGCTCGACGCCGGCCTGATCCGCGCTGCTGTCGGCGTAGACACGGCTCACCAGGAGGGTCTCGCCCTGGTTGCGGGCCTCGATTCCGACGCCGGTGAGGTGCTGTGGGGTAGCTTGTATTTCGCAAGTCACCTCCACGCGTGTCGAGGCGCTGATGGAAGCCAGCTCTTCGTCGAGTTCCGTGAGGATCGAGGAAGGCAGGTTTGTGTCGGAGGTTCGGGTGGCGATTGCCGGATAAAGCAGCTCTATGCGGGCGTGAAACGGATCGCCCTCTCCCGAGAGGAGTGCGCTCTTGCATTCGGGCTCATCGAGCCGCCACTTGATTGGGACGGAGAGCGTCGTGCCCAGAAAACCGTGCTCGAAGGAGCCCGGCAGGAGGCCGTGTTGATCCACCGGCGAGACGCCGGTGCCACCCATGCCGGTGCTACCCACGCTGGTGCCACCCATGCCGGTGCCGCACGATGTTTTGCAGATGTCGATGTAGTAGTTCAGCGTTTGTTGGTGCGGCGAATCGACGGCCTCGTCAGCGCCGGGCTCAACGGCGGGAACGTACACGCCGCCGCGCTTGACGAACCCGGCGTCGGCGAGTTCCCGCCGCGCATCGGCGTCCGCCGGATCGATCCCGGCCAGGCAGACTTGAAAAGCCAGCCGCTCGGGCTCGAACTCGTCGCCGCTTGCCAGCTCGCGCGTCGCGCGGATTACCGCGGCGATCTTTTCCGGGTCAGCATCGCTTCCCGCCGCCAGCATGAGCACGCGCTGACGCAGGCGTGAAGACTCCGCTATCAGCGGTGGCTCTGTAAAGGAGACGTTCGTATCTTTTTCGAGCATGGACTTGCGCGGGCCGGACGTGCCGGTCGGTCGCGGCTTGATTTGAACCCAACCCCGCGAGACCCGCGTGACCGCGCCGACAAGCTCCGTGCCGTCTCTGAGCGTGACGACCTTCATGTCGCGGAGTGAGTCGGTCAGTGACCGGCACAGCAACTCCACATGGAAACGCGCCAACTCGCGGGAGACGTCGGCGTTCCGTGCCGCCGGGTGTGTGAGGAACTCGTAAATGGCCTGCAAGGCGGCGCGCGGCTCGTCCTTCAGCGTGGTCAGTCGGCGGCGGAGTTCGTGCAACAGATCGTCACGCTCCGCGGCCAGTAACTGGTTGATCCGATGCTCCACCTTTATTCGGCTGGTGCCGTTGGGATAGCACAGTAGGTAGAGCCGGCACTGCGCCAGCTTGCCGGTCCGGGCGAGCGGGTTTCTACCCGCTGACTTGAGGCACTGGGTAGCGTCGAGCGCTTCGAGTGAGGCTTCGATTTCCCGGGCGTGCTTTGCAAGCCGCTCGTGTCGAGTCGGCGATCGGACTTCCATCATGCCCCGGTCGATGCAAAGCAATGCATCGGTCAGGCGATTCGCCCCGACGAGCGGTTCGATCTCGGATAATACAATCGCGAGCCGCGCCTCGTCCTGCTTGTCCGGAATCCGTGCGATCTCGGCACGGGCCTGGGCGGCGTGGCGACCGTCCGGATATGCGTCCAGGTAGGATTGCCAGGCAGCTTCCTCCAAGCCCAGGTCGCCGCCGGTGTCTTGCGCGTTTCTCAGGGTACGTCGATACGCCCGCTCGTCTCGTTCCTCGGGAATGCGTTGCAGACGCTGCTCGGCCGCTTGACGATGTGAACCGGTGGGATGCTTTTGCAGATATGCCGTCAGCTCTTTTTCCAATCGGTCGAGATTGGTGCGCCGGCCGCGTTCCAGATCGAGAGCACGTTGGTAGTCGCGGTCGTCGACCTCGCGCCGGGCCTTGCTTAACTCCTCGGTCGCGAGACGGGCGAGCCGCTCGGCCGGATCGGACTGGAGATATTGCTCCAAGTCGGCGACGAGTAGTTGTGGGTCGTCCTTGGCACGTGCCGATTCGATTAGTCCGGTCAGTTCCCGCCGAGCGTATTTGCGTTGCGCCGCGACGATCCCGACCACGATGGTGAGGACGACGCAGGCGAGCACGACCACGCCGAACGCCGCCAGCCAGGCTCCGGTCCAGCTTTCTTGCTTACGGGAGACCTGGGCTTGCCGTGCGGCAAGAGCGACGTCGGCATCCGCCGGGCGCGGCGTGTGTTTCTGGCGGACTTTCTTCCGCGGGGTCGTCGAGGCGGCCGCGCCGGTTGTCGGTTTGGTACTGCGATTTTGGCAGCCGGTCGTGACGCAGCCGCCGCCGCGGTCCCAGCACTCCCGGTGGTATGTCAGTTCACAGATCAGACAACTGCGGACCGTGGCGTCGGGGCCGATCTGTCGGCGACAAATCGGACAGTCCGCGTTCGGGAACCGGGTTTGCGAGACTTCATTCACGGCGAGCCACGCAGCGGGAGGGACTTTCATTTCCAGCAGGAGATTGTATTGACCAAACCGGTAAGCGCCTATTCCTTCTCGTTGTCGTCCTCGATTTCAGCGAGCAGCCTGGCACCCGGCGCAACCACCCTCGTGAGCTTCTGTCGCCTCTTCGGGGCTGATTAGACATGTCGCTCGCAATCCGAGGGCTTACGGCTCACCGTGCGTGAATTCGTACGTGTCGTACAACTTGTCGTCGGTCGGAGTAATCAGGCGCGCGCTGAGGATGTAACGCTCCGGCGTGAGCTTGCCGCTACGGAGCTTGAGCGGAAAGCGGTACGAACGCGTCAGTCGATCCCAGTATTGCACGAGCGTTTTGTCGGAGTTGATCGTGACCGGCCAGTGCGCGATCTGCTTGCCGAGCTTGTCCCCGCTGGCCATCCGCAGCGTGTGTAGGTCGAAGTGGAACGTGCCGACGCACTTAACCGAGTCCCCAAAAGAGTCCAGCGTTGTGAGAATGACTTCGAGCCCGTCAGCATCCCCGGAGCCCTCGAAGTCGCGCGGCTTAGTGAGGTAGTGCTGGATTTCGATTTTCGCGGGCATCATCAGGCGCACAAACGCGGCCAGCTCGGGGTTGTCGAACTGCACACCGGCGTTGGGACCCTGGCAGCCGCCGGTCAGTAGCAGCGCGCAGAGAACCAGCGGCGGCGAACATCGAAGCGGGTGTGTAAACGATCGTGTCCGGGATTCAGCAAGCATAACCCTGCGCTCTTCGCGTGAAGTATCTACCCGCGGCCGGTGCGGATCGGCATAGCCTCGTCACATCGAACCTCCGTATCCGACGCATCTTGCGGCCCCTACCGCTCCAGTAACATACCGCGGCCGACCGTGTTCTGCCAATGTGCGGGTTTATGGCGGCGTCGAGCGTTTCTGTGAAAATAGCCACTGCCAAAGGGCCGGGTTTTTGTAGACGTGATCCCAGACGTTGTGCCTGCCGTCGCGAATTTCGTTGTATTTGATGTTGCCGCCCGCGGCCTGGATCGCCGCGGCCACTTCGCGCGAACGCTCGACGGGCACGCTCATGTCCGCGTCCCCGTGAAAACACCAGATCGGCAACTTGGCAAGTTTGTCGGCGGCCTCGGCGAGCTGCTCGCGCGGCGCCGGGACGTCCGGTCGGCCAAAGAAACCGCAAATCGGAACCACGGCGGCGAAGGCGTCGGGCATTCGGCTACCCAGTCGCCACGCGCCGGCCCCGCCCATCGAAAGTCCGGTGAGATAAACGCGATTCGGGTCGAAGTGATACTCGCGCGAGGCGTCCTCCACGCACCGCAGCGCCATATCGAGCATCTCATCCTCCCACCACTGCCCGGGTCGACATTGCGGCATCACGACAATCGCCGGACAGAGCTTACGGTTGTGGCGAATCGCCTTGGCGATGCCAACGTCCGTCTGGAAGAACCCGTCGCTGCCGCGCTCGCCGGAACCGTGCAGGAACAGGATCGCCGGCCAGGCCCGCTCGGCGGTGTACTCGGGCGGGACGTATACGCAGTACGCGTAGGTCTCGTTGCCGACCCTGATCGCCTTGTAGAGGAAACCCGTCGCGGGCCTGGCTCGCTTGACTTCAACCGACGAATCGGAGGATTCCGCGGACTCCGGGGAGTACAAGGCTCTGCCTTGTGTTTGACCATCGCCCAGGTTCAGGGCGGTTGCCGCCGCCATCCATACCATGATGTGCATCGTTGATCTCCGGCTGGTTTCGCATGATAGTAACGCGGCGCGGGGAAAATGTGATGGCGTCCGTTTGGAAGATATAGACCGGGGGCGGAGGTTTCGTGCCGGAGATAGATAGGGAGCTCGCGGAATCAGCCGGCCCCGCTTCGGTTATCAGGATGCGGGACTAGTGTTCTGTCTAGATTGATTTGATGGGTAGTGTTTCTTTCGAGGCCGTGATAATACTTGAAGAGGGCAACAATACTCGAAGAGCCGCGGACTTCAGTCCGCGCGGTCCTTCGGGAAGGGTAAATTCTTCTCCCCGAGGCGTTTTTCTCCCTTTATGCCCGTAAGCGGGTATAATCGCAGAGCGAGTCGAGTATGAATATATTGCTACTTGTCTTTCCAGGGACACGCCATGCTTAAACGAACTGCCTGTCTGTTTGCGTTACTGCTGATTGGGGTTGTCATCATCGCCACCTCGGCGCCGGTCCGGGCAAACGACGATATCGAAGACGGCAAGACGTACCGCGTCGTCCGGACCAACGGCAAGGAAGTCGTCGGCGAAGTGACCGAACTCGGAAACGTCTACAAGGTCAAAGTCGCCTCCGGCATCACCGTTACGCTCAAGAAGAGCGAGGTGCGTGAAATAATCTCGCTTGAGAGCGAGCAGCCCGCCGCTATTGATGTTGACCACCGCCGCCTGGCGATGGAGATCACCGACGCGGAAATCGAGCAAATCCTCGGCGACGAGTCGGTCGAGGATCTCTACGTCTGGGAGTACATCGAGCAAGTCGACCTGATGGAGCCGCTCGAGCTGGACGAAGAGTCCGTCCGCATCATGGAACGCTACGCCGGCCGAGAGGGCAAACGCCTCATCACGCCCCACTTCGTCTTCGTCTACACATCCTCCCCGGGGGCCGCGCGTCGTCTGGCTGCCCGCCTGGAGACCGTCTACAAGTGGAACGTTACATTCATGCGGTTGTTCGCAATCCCGCCGAAAAAGCCGGACAGCAAGCTCGAGGTGTTTTATTTCAACACCTATGAGGAGTATGGAGCCTACCAAACGCTCAACGGCTTCAAATCAATGGGCGCTTTGGGCTTTTACTACAGCCTCAATAACCGCTGCGCCTTCTTCGACATGAACACCTGGCCGCCGGTCGCCGCCGCCTTGGCGGGCTCGACGGACACCAGCCGGCCCTACAAGGAGCGCATGAAGCTCAAGAACGAATACAAACGCTGGTCGGATTGGATGAACATCGCGGTCGTGCAGCACGAGGCCACCCACTCCATCCAGTTCAACATCGGCATCTTTCCCCAGCGCGGCAACATCGGAAAGTGGATGATCGAGGGCCTCTGCGTCCAGTTCGAAGTCGCGCCAAGCATTACGGGCGGCAGCCTGGGGTCGATCAATTACAGCCGACTTGACGATTGGCACAAGATGTACGGCAGGAAGGGGGAGCGGGTTCCGTGGACCTTCGTGAAGAACCAGATCCTGTCCAACGGGATGGGCTATCACGACTACGTGATGGGCTGGGCCATCAATTATTACCTGCGGAAAGAGTTCAGGGACGAATACGCCGAGTGGATGCAACTGATGGCGGCCCGCGAGGACGACTTCAGCGTTCGCATCAACACCACGCAGCGGCTGGCGGATTTCGAGAACCTCTTCGGCAAGGTGGACGAAGAGTGGGTCCAGGAGATGTTTGATTACATCGCCGCAATTCCCATGCGGGAATCCGCCATCGTAAGAGACCCGCGAAACCCATAGTGTCAGTGTTGCTTTGACGGGTTCAACCTGAGGAGCCGCGGACTTCAGTCCGCACGGTCCTTCGGGAAGGGTAGATTCTACTCCCCCCGCGGCCGACGCTACCCGAGCCGGAAAACCGCTACACATACGGGCAGTGCAAGGGTTTGCCTTGCGCTGGCCCGATGGCTTTTCGTCGTGCACTATCATTATATTTGCACACCTGTAAAAACCGGCCGACCGGCACGATAATGCCCACATGCCAAAAAAGACGCACCCAGCGATAAAAAATAAATTGTCTAAATCCGCCCACCCTCCGGACCCGCCCTATTGGCAGGCGACACGCGGGCCGCTGTATTGCCTGGTGTTCTTGTTCCCGCTGGTGGCGATTTACGAGCTGGGAGCCTTGCTGCTGAGGCCGGAAGCCTGGCCCGAGCAACGGCTGGTGGCGCCGAGCTTAATACAACATCTTGTGGCATGGTTCGGAACCGATGCCGTCTGGGTGCCGGGAGTGGCCCTGGTACTGACACTGCTGATCTGGCAGTTCTGGAGCCGTGCTCCGTGGCGGGTGCGTTGGTGGGCTTTTCCGCTAATGGTTGTTGAAAGCCTGGTGCTTACGGTGCCGCTCTTCGTGCTCGGCGAGCTCTTGCAGCAAACGACCGGTGGCCCGGCTTTCGAGTCGTTGCGGGTGCAGATGGTGCTGGCGCTCGGGGCCGGAGTATATGAGGAACTTGTTTTTCGCTTGTACCTGATCAGCGGTCTGATGGGACTGCTCACGGCCGCCTGCCGCGTCCCGAAGCGGGCGGCGACCGTGTCGGCGGTCGTGCTCGCCGCGCTGATCTTCGCCGCCTGCCATTTCAACCCGATCGGTTCCGAGGTTTTCACATGGCCGCTGTTCCTGATGCTCACCGCCGCCGGGGGATATCTTTCGATCATTTTTGTTCTCCGCGGA
Source organism: Phycisphaerae bacterium (assembly GCA_030612705.1). Taxonomy (GTDB): domain Bacteria; phylum Planctomycetota; class Phycisphaerae; order UBA1845; family Fen-1342; genus JALSRY01. Next base: position 32,951 of record JAUWNI010000018.1, read on the forward strand.
TTGGGGGTCGCGACGGGGTGTCACGCGGCGTTCAACTTGCTCTCCTTGATCGTGAGTACCGGTTAGACGTTCTGTGTCTGTAGGCTGATATCCCACATATAGTATTGATTGTCTGCGAGTGATACTACTTCTGGTAGCGTGGTGAAATGGCGACGTATGGGCGACCCAGCAGCCGCTTGATCAGAACGATCTCGCCCATGTCGTTGCCTTCGTGGAGATGACCGAGGTATTGCAGAAGGTAGCCGATTCCCAGCAGCAGCATCGGTCGCCACCAGATGTCCCATCGCCACTGATAAAGCTGGTAGCCGGCGAGCAATACGGCCAGGATTGTAAGCGGAATCCCGACCACGTGCAGCCAGAACGACAAGCCGCTCTGGTGTCGTTGGCGCCAGTTCACAAGCCAGGCTGGGTGCCGCGGATTCACATCCACGATCATAGCGTAACGACCCAAACCGGCAAGAATTGCGTATTTGTCACGAGCCGACGCATGATCCGCCGATAAGAGGCACGTGGAGGATCGCAATGATCGTGACACTTGACGGCGAGCGTCTCAGCGGGGCATTTCCCGCGGACGACACTTTGCAAACGTTAATCGACGAGGTTCGTCGAGCGCACCTGGGTGACCGGATGGTCGTCTCGGTGGTGCTCGATGGACGTCAACTGCTCGATCAGGAGCTTGGCGAAAGGCTGGACGGACCGCTCGGGCAGATTACGCGGATAGACCTGACTTCCGCCGACAGCCGCGAGTTGGCCTCCTCCGCCCTACGCGAAGTTGCAATCCAGCTTGCCAAAGCCGCTGATAACCAGGCCGCTGTCGCCGAACAACTGCAATCGGGCGAGGTGTCCAACGCGGTGACCGCCTTCAGTGATTTTCTGCAAGTTTGGCAAACCTGTCAGCGGGCGATCATCGAGTGCTCCGGTCTGCTCGAACAGGATTTGACTACAGTGCAAACCAGCGGCAAATCGGTGCGCGAGCACCTCGACGGTCTTGCCGACAAGCTGCGTGAGCTCCGCGACGCGTTCGAAGCCCGCGACACGGTACTGCTGTCCGATCTCTTCCAGTACGAAATGCCCGAGATTTGCAAGACCTGGGAGAGCATCATGTACGATCTGGCGACCAATATCGCCGAGAACGCCGGCGCGACGACGTCATAACGCGAAAGACGAGTTGCGGGCAGCGATCATCGCCGACTAATCGGCGGGAACAATTTCACCATCGCCACGTCTAATACCCCTGAGTACATTTAAGGCAGCATGTAGAGTGGTCACTTCCCAAGCTGCATGCTAGTGTGCTCCCGTGAAATGACGTTTATGAAAGGGGTTTGCCATGAGGACGTTTGCGTTTCTGCTAACTATTGGACTGGTGCTCGCTTATGCGACCGACGGAGTCCACGCGGCCGACAAGGCCGATCTCCAGGTCACTCGCGTGGCCATCTTTTCCAGCGGCGTTGCCTATTTCGAGTGCGATGCCACCGTCGAGGGGACCGTCACCGCCGAACTGAACTTCCGCACCGACCAGATCAATGACATCATCAAGTCGCTGGTCGTGCAGGATCTCGACGGCGGATCGATCGGCGCCGTCGGCTATGCCTCCCGCGACCCGATTGAAAAGACGCTCCGCAGCTTCGGCGTCGATATCACTGGAAAGCCGACGCTCGCCAAGCTGCTCGACCAACTCCGCGGCGAACCGGTCGAAATCATGGGCGCTCGCGAGCTTAAGGGCGTCGTCTTCGGCGTCGAAAAGCAACAACTCCAAATAGGCGACGCCGGCGTCGTCGAGGTCGACGTCCTCAACGTTCTCACCGAGGACGGTCTCCAGCAGCTTCGCCTGCGCGACTTGCAGGGTATCCGCCTGACCAACGAAAAGGTCGATGCCGAGCTGCGCAAAGCACTGGAAACCCTCGCCATGGGACACAACGCCGACAAGAAAAGCGTCGTGCTCAACTTCAACGGCCAAGGCAAGCGTCGGATCAGCGTTGCGTACCTGCTCGAAGCCCCGATCTGGAAAACGACTTATCGGCTGGTGCTCGATGAGGAAGGTCGGCCGTTTCTCCAGGGTTGGGCCACGGTCGAAAACGCGACCGAGGAGGATTGGCGCGACGTGCGGCTGTCGCTGGTCTCCGGTCGGCCGATCTCGTTCACGATGGACCTTTACACGCCGATCTACATTCCGCGTCCCCGGGAGGAGTTGGAGCTGTATGCTTCGCTAAGACCGCCGGAGTACGCCGGTGCATTCGAAGTTGAAGATAGAAAATCCGGCCGCGCGGGTGGCCGCGGTCGTGGGCAAGTGCATCGCGAGAGGCTGGCGGCCAGGGCCGCGCCGGGCGCGGGGGGACGCCGGCTTGACGTTGCGAAGGGAATCGCTTCCGAGGAACTACTCCCTAGGTGGGCCGGCATCGACCTCGAAGACGCCGGTGTGGCGTCTGTCGCCACGGCAGCCGAGGCCGGTGAGTTGTTTGAGTATACGATTCGCACGCCGGTCTCGATTCCCCGGCAACATTCCGCCATGCTGCCGATCGTCAACCAGAAGATCAGCGGCGAGAAGGTCAGCATCTTCAACCCCGCGACGCATCCAAAATATCCGCTCAACGGGCTGGAACTGAAGAACACCACCGACCTCAACCTGATGCAGGGACCGATCACGCTCTTCGACGGCAATATCTACGCCGGTGATGCCAAGCTGCCCGACCTCAAGCCGGACGAGCAGCGGCTGATCGCTTATGCCCTGGACCTTGGCACCGAGGTGATGGTCAAGCGCCGCTCGCACCCCGACCAGATCGTCAGCCTCCGGATCGTCAAGGGCACGCTGATTCATAAGCACAAGTACGTCGACGAACGCGAGTACGTTGTTAAAAATAAAAGCGACAAGCAGCGCACCGTCCTGATCGAGCAGCCTTACGGCGACGAGTGGAAATTGCTCGAACCCTCCGAGCCGTACGAGCGGGCCCCGAGGCTCTCGCGCTTCAAGGTCGTCGTTCCGGCTAGCGAGACGAAGAAGCAGACGGTCAAGCTCGAGCAGGTCACCGATCAGTCCATCGCCCTGACGAACATCAACAGTGAGCGGATCCGGTACTACTTGCGTAGCCGAGTGATTTCATCGGCGGTCAAGAAGGCGCTGGAACGGGTGGTTGCCTTGCAAACCGAGATGGAACAGGCCCGGCGTGAGCGTCAGGCGCATGAGCGTGACGTAAACGAACAGGTCAACGAGCAGGCTCGCGTGCGTGAAAACCTGAAGGTTCTCCAGAAAAATACCGATGCCTATCGCCGCCAGTTGGAGAAATTTGACCGGATTGAGACGCAGATTGAGCAGCTTCGCCAGCGAATCACCGAGCTGCGCCTCCTGGAAGAGCAAAAGCGTCGGGCGCTGGACGAATACCTGCTGACGCTGAACGTGGAGTAGCGGCCGGTGCTTGAGGATACACCGTAAAAAACTCTGGCGGAGGGTGCCCCATCCCGTTCCGAATGCCTGTCTGGCAGGCACTCGGTCGGGGTGGGGGACCAATTCGAGGGAGCAAAGTCGGTGCACGTTCGAATCAGTCCCCCATTCCGTTCGCCTGCCCTACGGGCTGACGAAACGGGATGGGGCACCCCCCACAGTTGAAATGCCGGCCCGCGCCTTACGCGGCCGGCACTTGCCCACAGCCGTCTACGGCCGCGCGGGGCGCGGGCCGCTACATCAGACGGTGCTTGAGTCGCGCTGCTATTGCCATGTACACTGTTGTCTGTACGGTCGGCGGACGGAGTCAGCTATGCCGATTCAGCGCACACTTTTGGAACGCTTGCGGAACCCCGATCCGGCGGGGCAGCGCACAATGCACGCCTCGACCAGCGACATCCTTGATTCGATTCTCAACAACCTTCAGAACGTTCTGAATACCAACCAGGGCAATTGCCTGACCGACGAACGTTACGGCCTGCCACATATGGACGGCATTCGTGATTCGATGCCGCTATCGGTCGCCGGTTTCGTCTCGGCGATCCGGGTCACGATCGAGACACACGAACCGCGTTTGAGCAACGTGCGGGTACGCCACGCGCCCGGCACGGACCGCGGCATGGCCCTGCGCTTTGAGATTTCGGGCCTGGTGCAGGATGAGGACGGTCGGACGAATGTGCGTTTCGAGACCTACGCCGACGAAGAAGGCCGGATGAAGGTCAAGTAGCGTACACGAAGAGCCGTGGGCCGGGTGCCCCGCGCGATCAGGGTTGCACGTGTCTGGCGAATCGACTCCGAGCGGGGTAAATTGATCTGTCCGGGTTTGAGTAAACACACAAAACGGGCGGCGACGGCAAGGTTGCATGTACAACACGTATTACCAGGAAGAATTGGCGTTTCTGCGTGAGATGGGCCGCGAGTTTGCCGCCGCCCACCCCGCCGTCGCCTACATGCTCGAAAGCAAGGGCTCCGACCCGGACGTGGAGCGGTTGCTCGAGGGCGTCGCCTTTTTGACCGGCCGCGTACGTCAGAAGCTCGACGACGAAATCCCCGAACTGTTCCAGTCGATGATGTCGCTGCTCTGGCCGCACTACCTGCGGCCCGTTCCGTCGACCGGCATCCTCCAATTCCAGCCGATGGCCGAGCAGCTCAGCGACGTGATCACCATCCCGCGCGGCACCGAGGTCGAGTCGATTCCGGTCGATGGAACGTCCTGCTGTTTCCGCACCTGTTACGACGTCGAGGTCGCCCCGATCGAGCTCGCCGCCGCCACGCTTGATTTACCGATGGCGTCCGATGCGCAGTTGCGTCTGACGCTGCGGACCAGCGGCAAGGTCAAGTTCGACCAGATGAAAGTCCGCCGCCTGCGCGTCTTCCTTGCCGACGAGGTGGTCCGAGCGTCGATGCTTTACCTCTGGCTGATGCGCTACGCTCGTCACGTCGAGCTGCGCGACCCGAACACCAACCGCGGCATCCGGCTCGAGCCGACAACGATCAAGCCGGGCGGCTTCGCCACGGACGAGGCGATCCTGCCGTACCCGGCCCATTCCTTCGCGGGCTACCGCCTGTTGCAGGAGTACTTCACCTGCCCGGCGAAGTTTTTCTTCGTCGATTTCACCGGGCTGGAGCGCATGCAGCACCTCGAACCGAGCGACCAACTCGAAATCATCGTCCCGTTCTCACGCCGACCCGAGGACGAGATGCGGGTCGAGAAAAACTCGGTCCGGCTCTTCTGCACGCCGATCGTCAACCTCTTCGAGCACAGCGCCGACGGCGTCCGTGTCGACCACACGCGCACGGAATACCGCATCCGGCCCTCCACGGTCGGCGACTCCCCGGAGCATTACGAAATTTACTCGGTTAACCGTGTCGTCGGGCTCGTCCAGGGGGATGCCGAGCGTCGAGTGTATCCGGCCCTGCACGCCTTTCAGCACGTCGGCGGCGCGGGCCAGGACGCGATCTACTACCAGACACGGCTCTACGACGCGGTCGTCGGCGAAGGTACCGACACGTACATCTCGTTCGTCTCGGCGGATCAGCAATACGCCGTCCCGCCGACCGAGACGATCTCGATCGACATCACCGTTTCGAACCGCAACCTGGCCTCGCGGCTGAAGGTCGGCGACGTGAGCGTGGCGACCACGAACTCGCCGGAGTTCGCCCGCTTTCGCAACATAACGCCGATCAGCCGATCGCTGCGGCCACCGCTGGGCAGGGGTCTGCACTGGCGGCTGATCTCGCATTTATCGCTGAATTACCTGTCGCTGCTGAACGTGGAGGCCCTGCGCGGCATCCTGGAGTTGTACAACTACCAGGCGTTGTACGATCGCCAGGCCGCTCGCGAGAATATTTTGCGATTGGAAGGCCTGGTAGCGCTCGAAGCCAAGCCGGTCGAGCGTCTCGTGCACGGCTCGCCGATGCGCGGCACCAGCATCACGCTACAAATGAGCGAGGACAATTTCGCCGGCGAGGGCGACATGTACGTTTTCGCGACGGTGCTCAACGAATTCTTCGCGTTGTACGCGTCGATCAACGCACTGACCGAGCTGACCGTGCGCGGCACGAAGTTCGGCGAGATTTATCACTGGCCCGCGCGCCTCGGGCAACAGGCCATCCTGTAGGGTGGGCCGGCCGATGTAGCGGCCGGCGCCTCGCCGGCCGAACCTGCCGGGACGTGCGTGCAATAAACAACGGCCCGCGGGGCGCGGGCCGCTACAGTGGGCACTGCCCACCGACTGAAGAAACGAATCCATGCACTCCGAAACCTGGACAGAAAGTAACCCGTTCGTTCGGCTGGTTCTCAGCCGCCCGCGCGAGTTCGACTTCTTCCAGCTCCTGCACCTGATCGAGCGGCTCGAAAGAAACGCCGTCCCGATCGGTCGTCAGGGTCCGGCCCGGGACGAACCGGTGCGGCTGCGCCCGGCGCTGAACCTCGGCTTCCCCTGTAGCGACATCGCGGAGGCCGAATGGGATGACGCCGCCGGCGACGGCCACGGCTGCCTGCGGGTCACGACTACATTCCTCGGTTTGTACGGCAGCGATTCGCCCCTGCCGGCCCATTTTACCGAGGCTCTGCTGGCCGAGCAGGAGGAGGACGAGCGCGTCCGGGCGTTCATCGATCTGTTTCACCACCGCATCTTTTCGTTGCTCTATCGCGTCTGGAAGAAATATCGCTACTACGTCACCTTCAAAACCGACGGCAGCGACGCGATTTCCCAGGTCGTTCGCGGCTTCCTCGGGATCGGCACGCCACACCTCGACGAGTCGCTCGAGGTCAACCCGTTACGCCTGTTTCGCTACGTCGGGTTGTTGTCGCAGCGCCCGCGGTCGACGGCGGGCTTAATCGGGCAATTGGCCGACTTCTTCGACGGAATCGACTTCGATATCGAGCCGTGCGTCGGCCGCTGGATTTGGATCCAGCCCAACGACCGCAACTCGCTCGGGGTGGAAAAATGCACGCTCGGCGAGAACTTCCTGCTCGGGCAGCGCATCTTCGACCGTAGCGGCAAGTTCCGCGTCAAGGTCGGGCCCGTCGGTTTCGATGACTACGCCAAGTTCCTGCCAACCGGGAACGCCGCCGCCGACCTCGCTCAGATCGTCCACTTCTACTGCGAAGATCCGCTCGAACACGACATCGAGGTAACGCTGCGCGGCGACGAGGTGCCCGAGACCCCGCTCGGCGAGCCGGGCCTGCTCGGCCGACTTTCGTGGACCACCTGGCTGAAATCGCAGCCGAGCGAGGACAAGTCGGTTATATTTAACGCTGCAGCCAGCGGACACACTTCGTGATGTCACGCAGGCAGAGGTAACAGTATCAACTCGTAATCAGGCGCCCGGAGAGATCACCATGGCAAACGTTGATATGAAACTGCTGCGTCAGCAACTGAACAACTGCTGCATCCGCGCGTTGGAGTCGGCCGCCGGCACCTGCGTCCACCGCACGCACTATGAGATCACGATCGAGCACATGCTCGCGCCGCTGCTCGACTCCGGCTCGTGCGACCTGCTGTGCATCTGCGACTACTTCAAGCTCGACGTCTCGAAGCTGCGCCAGGCATTCAACCGCTGCCTCGACGAGCTCAAGGTCGGCAACAGCGGGCGGCCGCAGTACTCGCCGTTCCTGGCCGACTGGCTCAGCGAAAGTTGGCAGATTTCATCGCTCGAGCTGTCGCTGCCGAAAATCCGCGGCGGTGCACTGGTCCTGTCGCTGGTGCGCAACCCGAACCGGGCGTATTTCACCGATTACACCGACGAGCTTGCCAAGATCAACGAGAACGAGCTCAAGACCAAGTTCGCCGACATCACCGGTGCCTCGACCGAGAACGAAGTCGGTGCTCCCGGGGAGGCGCCCGGCATGCCCGCGGCGTCGGCCGTCGGCACCGGCGAGGCCCTGGCCCAGTTCACCTGGGACCTGACCGCCAAGGCCCGTGACGGCGGCGTCGACGCGGTCATCGGCCGCGAGCGTGAAATCCGCCAGTGCGTCGACATCCTGATGCGCCGTTTCCAGAACAACCCGCTGATCGTCGGCGAGCCGGGAACCGGCAAGACCGCCATCGCCGAAGGGCTGGCCCTGCGGATTGCCGCTGGCGACGTGCCTCCGTTTTTGGCGGATATCACGCTGTTGACGCTCGACGTCGGCCTGCTCACCGCCGGGGCGTCGGTCAAGGGCGAGTTCGAACGCCGACTCAAGGATGTTATCAAGGAGGTCAATGCGTCCAACGCCGCCGGCAAACCGATCATCCTCTTCATCGACGAGGCCCACACGCTGATCGGCGGCGGCGGGGCCGGCAACGATGCCGCCAATCTGCTCAAACCCGCCCTGGCCCGCGGTGAGCTGCGAACGGTCGCGGCGACGACGTTCGCCGAATACAAGAAGTACATCGAGAAGGACCCGCCGTTCGCCCAGCGTTTCGGCCTGGTCAAGCTCGACGAGCCGTCGGTCGAGGTCTGCATCGAGATGATTCGGGGCACGAAGGACAAGTTCGAGAAGCACCACAAGGTGCACATTCTCGACGACGCCGTCCACTCCGCCGTCTCGATGTCAAACCAGTACCTCTCCGAGCAGCAGTTGCCGCGCAAGGCGGTTTCGTTGCTCGACACGGCTTGCGCCCGCGTGGCGGTCGGCCTGAGCTCGACGCCCGGCTCGCTCGAGGACATTCGTCGGCGGATCATCCAGCTCGACGTCGCCATCAAGGCCATCGAGCGCGACGCCGAGGCGGGCAACCCCACCGACCAGGAAGAACTCGAAGCGTTAAAGAAAGAACGGCAGGAGCGGCAAAAGGCTTACGATGAACTGGAAGCAACCTGGAAAGAGGAAAAATCACTGGCCCAGGAAGTAATCAAACTCCGCCAGGAAATCCGAGCCACCGACGAAGAAGTAGCGTCCGCCCCCCGTGGCGGACGTAGTGAGGAGGAAGAAGTAGCGTCCGCCCCCCGCGGCGGACGTGGCGCGGAGGAAGACGTAGCGGCCGGCGCCTCGCCGGCCGAGGCTAGCAAATCTACTGGCACTCCAGCAAAGCGCCCCATCGAGGAAATCCGCGCCGACCTCGACGTCGCCACAGCCAAGCTCGACGAGTACATCGGCAAGCGCAACCCACTGGTCCCGCTCCAGGTCGACGCCGAGATCGTCGCCCAGATCCTCAGCGACTGGACCGGCATCCCCGCCGGCTCGATGGTCAAGGACACCGCCGAGGCGATGCTCACGTTCGAGAGCCGCATCGGCGAGCGCATCATCGGCCAGGACCACGTGCTGTCTGAGATTGGCAAGCGCCTCCGCATCGCCGCCGGCAAGCTCCAGGACCCCGCCCTGCCGCTGGCGGTGTTCCTGATGGTCGGCCCGTCGGGTACGGGCAAGACCGAGACCGCCCTGGCGCTGGCCGACCTGATCTTCGGCGGCGAGCGCTTCATGACCACGCTCAACATGACCGAGTACTCGTCCTCGATGAACGTCAGCCGACTGATCGGATCGGCCCCCGGGCTGGTCGGTTTCGGCGAGGGCGGCGTGCTGACCGAGGCGGTCCGCCAGCGGCCGTACAGCGTCGTGCTGCTGGACGAGATGGAGAAGGCCCACATGGATGTGAACCTGCTATTCATGCAGGTTTTCGACAAGGGCGCCCTGACCGACAGCGAAGGCCGCGTCGCCAACTTCAAGAACACCGTCATCATGATGACCAGCAACGAAGCCAGCGACATGATCATGGAGATGTGCGCCGACGGCGAAATGCCCTCGATGGACGAAATGCGCACGGCGATCCAGCCGATCCTCGAGGCCCGCTTCACGCCGGCGTTCGTCGGCCGCACGACGGTGATCCCGTTCTACCCGCTAAGTCAGGAGACGCTCCGCAAGATCGTCGATCTGAAGATGAACAAAATCCACCGCCGGTTGCAAGATCTGTACAGGATCGACCTGGAGCTGACCCCCGCGGTCGGCGACGAGATCGGCAACCGCTGCCAACAGATCACGATCGGCGCCCGGCTGATCAACCTGATCATCAACGAGACGGTATTGCCGGAGATCGCCAAGCGCATCCTCGAAATCATGGGCAGCGAGGCCAAGTACGAGAAACTGGTGCTCGACGCGAAGGACGGCCAGTTCACGTACGAATTCGTGTAGCGTCCAGGCCCGGCACCGGACGTGGAATCATCGAAACATCCACGGCCGACAGGGGCGTCGGCCGCTACAAGTGAACTGGAACCGCTCTAGCGCTCTGCCTAGTGCTTTGTCGCGGGTGTATTGATGAACCAGGCAGATAGGGCCTCAAGAAGAGCCGCGGACTTCAATCTGCCCGGTCTTTCGGGAAGAGTAAATTCTACTCCCCGGTCCTTCGAAAGGGGTAACTTTTACTCCACGAAGGACCGGGCGGACTGAAGTCCGCGGCTCCTCAGGTTGAACCCACCAAAGCAACACTGACAGAGCACCGGTCCGACGCTACCGGAATTGAGCGGCCGAAGACTTTTGCGGCGGAATACTACGGGATCGCGGTGGGCTCGACGCGGATCAGGCGGAGGTTCCTGACCCAGTAATTGCCGGTTTGACTCGGCGCTATCAGCCGCTGGCGGCAGGTGGGGTCGAGGTCGATCAGCCGCCGGCCGCGGCCGTCCTCCAGGGCGACGATGGCGGACTCCAGGTCCTTACGATCACAAGCGAGCGTATAGCCGTCCGCGGCACAGAGCGTGATGGTCATCGGTCCGGGTTTGATTTGGGCGGCCGCCAGCAGCGTATCGAGCGCGGGGCCTTGCCAACTGGTGATTGCGTCGGGCCCGTGGGTTCTTTGCATGAGCAGATTGTCGAGGCGCGTCATCTTCATTTGTGACAATTGCTCGTAAGAGAAAATGATTGGCCGGTCGAGTCCCGAGCCGGCCAGCTCGATCCCGCCGGCGGTGACGGCCGGCTCGCTGATGGAGGTTGTTTTGGATTGATCGTCGGCGCGTGGTGGGCGGGCGTCATGCGTACAACCGGCGACAATCAAGCAGCACGCACATGCTACCGTGGACAGTGCCTTAAGCTGAATGTTCATTCGATTATTATCCTTTCACAATTCGCGATTACGAGGGATCGGCGAAACGTAATCGGCCGAAGCGTGTGTGTCGATTATTTCTCTGACACCTCGGAATAATGTTCTTCGATGCATTTCGGGCAGATTCCGTGGGAAAAAACTGCCTCGGAATGTTCGGTGATGTACTCCTCGAAGGGAACCCACCTGTCGCCCATACGAATCTTCTTGCAAAAGCTGCAAACGGGCAGGAGACCTTCCAGGTACTGAATCCTGGTGAGCACCCGGTAGGTCCATACCAGTGTGGCCACCGCGAGCGCGAGCGCGAAGCCCGATTCCAGCATGCTTTCTCGCCAGTTAATTGCCGTCAGTGGTGCTCCCAAAAGATGATGCGGGAGATCGAGCAGTTCGTCCACCCAGAGCAGGGCAATAGCCAGCCCGAATCCGACGGCCTCGTAAATCAGGATTTTCTGAGTAAGTACGCTCTTGCTCATAATTACATAGCTCCCATATCTGCCCGCTGCGAGTCGAAATGATTCGGCATCGCTCGAAGGGCGCATATTATCGCATGAACAGGCCCCGATTTGAAGACCGCCCCTATTCGACGGCGTATGACGGACCCACTCTCAGGTGTCCTTCGGGCTGTCATGGGGCGCTTGATCCGATCGCGGTTATAATGGCGCGGGTTCACTACGGAGCAACGAGTAATGGTGAATTCGTGAGCTTTCTGGCACCGCTGGCATTCTGGACCGCGGCGATCGTCGTCCCGACGTTGCTGATCTTCTACTTCCTCAAGCTGCGCCGGCGGCAGGAAGTGGTCCCGTCCACGCTGCTTTGGCGGCGAGCCGTCCAGGACCTTCAGGTCAACGCCCCATTTCAACGACTGCGGAAAAACCTGCTGCTGTTTCTGCAACTGCTGATCCTCGCCGCCGGCGTTACCGCCCTGGCCCGACCGATCATCGAAACGTCCGTTAGCGACGAGCACAGCGTCGTCCTGCTGATCGACCGCTCCGCCTCGATGAACACGCTCGAAGACGACGGCCGAACCCGCTTCGAAAACGCCAAGGAACAGGCCATCCGCCTGGTCAAAACGCTCAACCGCACCCGTAGCCGCTGGTGGTCGTTCTTCGGCGGCGGCGAGGCCCAGGCCCGCGTGATGGCGATCGCGTTTGCCGACCGGGCGGTCGTCGTCTCGCCCTTCACCAGCAACATGACCGACGTGATCGACCTGATCGAAAAGCTCGAACCGACCGAGGGGCGCACGAACATGCGCGAGGCGCTCGAGCTCGCCGAGGCATACATGATGCAGACCACGCTCGAGCAGACCCCCGAGACCGCCGAGCAGGCTTCACGAATCGTGCTCTTTTCCGATGGTGCCGTCAGCGGGGTCGAGGACGTCGTGCTCCGTGCCGGCAGCCTCACGCTGATCCCGATCGGGACAACACGCGACAACGTGGGCATCACCGCCTTGCGGATTCAACGAAACTACGAGCGCCCGGAAATGCTCAGCACGCTGTTGCAAGTGCAAAACTTCGGCCCTGAAGCGGTCACCACCGACGTCTCGCTCTACATCGACGGCCGCCTGACGACGGTGCAGACGATCTCGCTCGCCGCCGCCCGCGCGCGGGGCAAAGAAGCCGTCGGAACGAGTAAAGCCGCCGATGAAGGCCCGGAAATCGCCTCGGCGTCGCTGAGCTTCGAGTTCGTGTTGGAGAAGGGGGGCTTGCTCGAAGCGCGGCTTTCACGCAACGACGCGTTGCTGGTCGACAATCGTGCGTTCGTGATCGTCCCGCCGCCGCGCAAGTTGCGTGTTTTGCTGGTGAGTAGGCAGAACTTTTTCCTGGAAAGCGCCCTGCAAGGACTATCGCTGGAAAAATACGAGTATCTGACGCCCCAGCAGTACGAAAACGCACCTGTCGATGAAACCGAGCTCAACGGCCAGTCGCTCTACGACGTGGTGATCTTCGACAAGCACAACACCTCGCGTCTGCCATTGGGCAACTATATCTTCCTGGGCGCGGTACCCGAAACCGAGGCGATCACCGTCGAGGATGAACTCGAGGACCATTCGTTGCAGTGGTGGGACGAGACGCACCCGATCTTGCGCAGCGTCGCCCTGGACTATGTTTTCGCCGCCAAGGGTCTGGTGTTGAAAGTGTCGCCACGGGCCGAGAAGCTGATCGAGGGTCCGCGCGGGCCGGTGTTGTTTCGCTATTCGAACGAGGGGCGACACTATCTGGTGCTGACCTTCGCGATCGAGAACAGCAGTTGGTGGGGCAAAGTCAGCTTCCCGAAGTTCGTGCAAAACGCCGTCCTGTTCATGGGCAGCGGCGGAGCGCTGGCCGAGCGTGAACCGTTGCGTCCGGGTGACCCGCTACGGATCCCGCTGCCCGCCGATACGGAAACCGCCAAAATCGCCCGCCCCGACGGCACCCGCGAAACCGTCCGGGCCGACTCTCGTGGCGTGGCTCGCTACGCCGCCACGCACAAGGTCGGTGTCTATCGGGTCGAACCCGGCATCCCCGGCCGCGACTGTTTCGCCGTCAATCTCGAAAGTGCGGGCGAAAGCGACATCTCGCCGCGCGAAAGCTTTCAGCTTGGCGGCGCCGCGGAGATCGAAATCGGCCAGGCCATCCGCTCGGCCACCCCGGAAATCTGGCGCTGGTTCATCGGCACGGCGCTTCTCATCGCTTTCCTCGAGTGGTACATTTACAATCGACGCGTCATGATCTAGCGTCCTGAGTCGCGAGTTCGTTGAAAAACGCCGGGGAGTGCAGAGACTGTAGCGGCCGACCCCCGTGTCGGCCGTAGAGTACGGGAAAAAGCCGCTCACGGGATCGGCCGACTCGGGGGTC
>JAUWNI010000038.1 GCA_030612705.1 Phycisphaerae bacterium
GCAATAATCCCCAATCGTCAATCTTCAATCGTCAATCCCCATGTCCCTTTGGTTGCGGCCAACGGCCGCGCTGTGGATATCCAAACCAATCTGCGATACGCTCAACTCAATTCCCATGGCTGTCTCCTTATGTTTTCAACCGTTTGCCGGACAGCATACCGCCCGGCGTGAGACAGCCTTTCATGGGATTACATGACTTTTACGGCGGAGTACTAGGGGGGCTACTCGAACCCCTCCGGCCAATCCCACTGTGCCACTTTCGGCAGCATTTCCCGGTCGGTGACGTCGAACTTTAGTGGGGTGATCGCGACGTAGCGTTCCATGACGGCTTCGAGGTCGGTGTCGGGGCAAGTGTCTTGATCCGGCATGGCGCCGTCGAGCCAAAAGATCGGTCGGCCGCGGGGGTCGATTTGTTTGTGGTATTTGTCATTCATGGGGACAACGCCCTGGGGGCAGACGCGGATGCCCTTGGGCCAACCGTCGTCGAGGGCGGGGATGTTGACGTTAAGGCAGGTGCCGGGTGGGGGCTGGGCGGCAACATAGTGCTTAAAGATTATCCGCGCGATCCGCGCGGCGCGCTGAAAGTCGAGGTTTTCGGATAGCTCGAGCGAGATCGCCATCGACGGCACGCCGAAAAAGGCGCCCTCGGCCGCCCCGGCGACGGTTCCGCTGTAGAGGACGTTGATGCCGGTGTTGATGCCGGCGTTGATCCCGCTGACGACGAAGTCGGGTCGTCGCTCGAGCAGTTCGAGCATTGCCAGTTTGACGCAGTCGGCAGGTCGGCCGTCGATGCTCCAGCCCTCGAAGGTGTTATTGACGAGTACGCGATGGGCGGCCATCGGGGCCAGGACGGTAATGGCGTGCGCGATTGCAGACTGGGTTGTGTCCGGAGCGACGACTTCGACACGGCCCAGGTTTTCCAGGGCACGATAGAGGGCCTCGATACCCGGTGCGAGAATGCCATCGTCGTTGGTTAGAAGAATTCGCATGGGGGGGATTATAGCGGATCGCGTCGAATGTTTAATCACTCAGGAAACGCCGGCCAAATTGCCGAATCGGGCGGCGTTCCCCTGGGAGTCACGGATCCAAACCTGGTTGCGGCCGCTCTCCTTGGCGCGATAAAGCATCGCGTCGGCGGCGCTGGTGAGATCATCCGGGCCGCGGTGCGTTTCGTTGCGGCCGGCGACGCCGAGACTGACGGTGACGGGGATGAGCTTGTCGCCGGCGTGGAATTCGGTCTGTTCGACGGCGTCGCGAATACGTTCGGCCACGTGGGCAATACCCTCCACCGGGCTGTCGGGACAGATAATGCAGAACTCCTCGCCCCCGATCCGTCCCAGAACGTCGTATCGCCGCAGGCACTGCCGGCACGTCTCGGCCAGCTTCTTGAGGACGATGTCGCCGGCCGCGTGGCCGAGGGTGTCGTTGATCGATTTGAACTTGTCGATGTCGAGCATGATGCAGCCGAGCGGCTGGTTGTTCCGCTCGACCAGCGCCCAGACTTCGGCGAAGCGCTCTAAGAGGTGGCGGCGATTAGCGAGTCCGGTCAGGACGTCGGTCTTGGCGAGGTCATCCAGTTTCTGATTGAGTGTGGCGAACTTGCTGTTGATCTTGTGCAGCTCGATCTGCTGCTGTCTCAGTTCGGTTTGCAAACCGGCAATACGTTCACCAACCCGGATTCGCGCTAGCAATTCCTGTTTGTGATAAGGTTTTGTCACGTAGTCGTCGGCGCCGGCCTCCAGCCCAGTGACGATCTGCTTCGTCTCCGAGTGCGCCGTCAATAGGATGAAGTAGATGAAGAAGGCGAGCACCTGCATCTCGCCCAGAGTCCGGACGGTCGTGCACAATTCCAGACCGTCCATCTCCGGCATCATCCAGTCCGCCACGATGATGCACGAGGAGACCTCCTTGCGAATTGCCTCCAGTGCTTCCATGCCGTTCTCGCAGGCAATCACATCGTAGCCGGCTTTTGTCAATTGCCGCTCGAGCAGGACGCGCGTGGGGGTGTCATCCTCGGCAATGACGATGCGAGTCGGATGGCGGTCGGACATCGAGCGTTCCGCAAGAACGAGTAGGGGTATTTCCCTGGACTTCTCTTAAAATATCGACTCATGGACGAGAAGCCCGAAGTAGTGAATCCAAAATAGTAAAGCACGCATACGCGACGGACTTGCCAGAATCGCCGGCACTGTGCAACCTAGTGCCATGTCCATCCTAAAATGTTGGGTGGCTTGGGCGTCCCGCCCGAGATTTCCACAGGCGAGACGCCTGTGCCACCCGACATTGTGCGTGTGGCGGTCGGGATGACGCCTTGACGGCAAAGAGCGATAAAAAACAGCGTGACCAATTGTGGTTGCTCGGAACGGAGGGCCGGGCCCGGCGGGAGCTCGTCGCCGAGGTCGCGGTCCGCGTTCGGACTTCCAGGCTTTATCACTATGCCGTGCCCGACTCGCTCGCCGACGCCGTTCGGCCGGGGGTGTTGGTGCGGGTGCCGTACGGTCGTGCGGGGCAGATGCGGGAGGGCTGGTGCGTGCGCGTGACGCGTGGCACGTGGGATCAGACCTATAAGCCGATCGAGGGGGTCATCGTCGGCGACGCGTTGCTGGATGAGACCTTGCTGGAACTAGGGCTGTGGGTGAGCGAGTATTACGCCTGCCCGCCGGGGCTGACGTTCGACACTATTGTTCCGGCCATGCTTCGCAAGCCGCGGGTGCGTAAGGTGCGGTACATTCGGGCGACGGGCCGAACGGTTGACAAGCCGCTGTCGAAGCAGCAACAGGCCCTGTTGGACGTGGTTGGCGAGGGTGAAGTGCATCGCGATGAGGCGTTGCAAGCCGCCGGCGTCGGACCCTCGTCGCTCCTAACCCTGCGCAAACGGGGGCTGCTCGAATTTATCACCCGTGAAGAGCCGGACGTGAGGGCTTCTTCCGATAATCTTGGCGTGGCCACTGCTGTCCCGGAAAACGAGGAAGATCGTTTTACACTGACCACGGGACAACAGGCCGCCGTGGAGGCGATCGACCGGGCCACCGTGACGCCGGGCGAATTTAAGGTATTCCTGCTGTTCGGCGTTCCGGGCAGTGGGAAGACCGAGGTGTATGTGCGGGTGATTTGC
Source organism: Phycisphaerae bacterium (assembly GCA_030612705.1). Taxonomy (GTDB): domain Bacteria; phylum Planctomycetota; class Phycisphaerae; order UBA1845; family Fen-1342; genus JALSRY01. The sequence continues at coordinate 3,116 of JAUWNI010000038.1, forward strand.
CGTGTGATTGCCGCCGGTCGCCAGGCGATCGTTCTGGTGCCGGAGATCGCGCTGGCAACGCAGGTGGTCGAGCGGCTCTCGCGGCGTTTTGAGCGTGTCGCGGTGTTACACAGCCGACTGAAGGTGAGCGTACGCGAGCGCACGCTGCGCGCGATCGCCGCCGGCGCGGTCGACGTTGTGATTGGGACGCGGACGGCGGTGTTCGCCCCCTGCCGGCGGCTCGGGCTGATCGTCGCGGATGAGGAACAGGAGTCCAGCTTCAAAAGCCTGGCGGCGCCGTTCTTTCACGCGCGCGATGTCGCCATCAAACGCGGGCAGATCGAGAAGATCCCGGTGGTGCTCGGGTCGGCGACGCCGGCGCTGGAAACCTGGACCAACGTCAAGCGTCTGCCGCACTTCGAGTTGTTACGTTTGCCGGAGCGAGTTCCCGGGGCGCAACTGCCGACAGTCAAGGTGGTCGAGCTTGGTCGGCGGGAGCTGGGGCAGACGAGTGATTTGCTGTCCCCCGTGCTCACTCATCGTTTGCGTGAAACCCTGGCCGCGGGCCAACAGGCGATTTTGCTGCACAATCGGCGGGGCTACGCGGTCTACCTGCGCTGCGAGCACTGTGGGTTGACGGTTACCTGCGAGCGCTGCGGGGCGCACCTGGTCTATCACCGGGCCGACAACCGGATGAAGTGTCACCGTTGCGGGGCATGGTCGGCGGTGCCGGCACGCTGTCTCGATGACAGTTGCGGGGGGAGCCTGCGACGTGCCGGGTTGGGCGTTCAACGCCTGGAGCAGGAACTGGGGCATCTGTTTCCCAAGGCCCGCTTGCAACGGCTCGACAGCGACACGATGCGCCGACGAGAGGATTATGCCGCCGCCCTCGAACGCTTTGCCGCCCACGAGGCCGACATTCTCCTGGGCACGCAGATGGTCGCGAAGGGTTTGGATTTCCCGCGGGTGATGCTGGTCGGCATGTTGGAGGCCGATGCGGGCTTATGGCTGCCGGACTTTCGCGCCGCCGAGTCGGCGTTTCAGCTTATCGTGCAGGTGGTGGGCCGCGCGGGTCGGCGGGAAGGTGATTCGCTGGCACTCATCCAGGCCGAGAACGTGACGTTGCCCGCCATTCGGACCGCGGTCGAGATGGACTACGAAGCGTTCGCCGAAATCGAGCTCGGCATTCGCAAAAGATTCTTTGATCCGCCTTTCAGCCGGCTGATTCGGTTCATTTGCGCCGATGCGAAGGCGAGCAAGGCTCGCGCGGAGGCCACTGGTCTCGCCGACCGGTTGCGCGTGCTGGCGGGTAGGATTCACGCGGGTATCCGCGTCGATGATGCCGAGGCGTGTGTGATTCCGCGTTTGCGTGAAATGGCTCGTTACCACGTCATCGCGCGCGCTCCACGCGAGGTCGACTTGCGGCCGCTACTGCACGCGGCGGAGCGCGAGAAGGCGTTGTTTCCACGCGTGAAGCGTTTCACGGTGAACGTCGATCCGATCGAGATGTTGTAGTGTTATATCAATCCTCAATTTGGGGGGTGGCACGGTCAAGAGAAGCTTGGCCGTGGTTGGCGCTCAACACGCACGGTCTGGCCTCGCCCGAACCAGGGTGCGGCAGGCCTCATCATCACGGATACCACGTCTCTCTTGCTACCGGGCGCGGTCTTTATCACGAAGCAACTTCGCCTGTTACGGCCTGCCCTACTTCGCTAATGCGGGGCGTAACGTCGCGGCCGAGTAGCCACGGCCTGTCGTCGCGTCGACGTTTTCCGCCTGTCACGAGCCACCCAACGCGACGCCAGACCGTGCCACCCCGGTCGCCACCAAATATGGTCACACCGACTTCGGCCCGCGGCTCTTTGCTCCGAGTGACCATCCCTCGGCTGAATGCTACAATGAAAGCATGAAGCGACTAGGCATTCTCCACGATGAACGTTTTAAGCATCACGATACCGGATACGGTCACCCGGAGTCGGCGGCGCGGCTCGATGCGATCGGCGCGGGGCTTGAACATGCCAACCTGCTCTCGCGGGCGGTGCGGATCGAGCCGGAGCCGATCGACATGGGGCTGCTCGGGGCGCGGCACCACAGCGATTACATCGAACGCTTTCGACAAGCGTGTGTCGCGGGCCAACGGGTCATCGACGTTCCGGACAGCGCAATATGCCCCGAGAGCTATGACATCGCGTTGCTCGCCGCCGGCGGAACGGTCGAGGCGGCTCGCCGAGTTGCAGCGGGTGACCTCGGGCGGGCTTTCTGCGCCGTGCGGCCGCCCGGGCATCACGCCGAACAAAACCGCTCGATGGGTTTCTGTATGTTCAACAACGTGGCGTTGGCGGCGGACGTGGTCCGCGGGGAATACGGGCTCGAACGGGTGCTGATCCTCGACTTGGACGTACATCACGGCAACGGAACGCAGCACGCCTACTACGCCGACCCGGCGGTCATGTACATCAGCCTGCACGGGCACCCCGAGTACCTCTATCCCGGCACCGGGTTCCCCGAGGAATACGGCCACGGCGAGGGCCGCGGAACGACGCTGAATCTGCCCTTTTTCCCAGGAGCCACCGACGCGGACTACCGCGAGGCGTTCGAGACGCGCGTACTACCGGCGGTCAGTTCGTTCGAGCCGCGGATGATCATACTTTCGGCCGGTTTCGACGCGCACCGCGACGACCCGGTTGGAAACCTGGCGTTGAGCGACGGCATGTTCGTGGAGATGATGCAATACGTGCTCAAGCTCGCCGAGCGCTACGCCGACGGTCGCGTGTTAAGCGTCCTGGAGGGCGGCTACAATCCGGAGGTGCTCCGGTTTTGTGTGGCCGAGCACGTGAAGATGTTGGCCGAGTTTTGATCTAGTGCTCTGTCACACCTCAATTTGCGGGTAGCGTCGGGGCGTGTAAAAAAGTTGGCCCGCTCCCTCCGACCAGGAAACGGGCCTAATCCACATTGGTAAGACAGGCGAGCCGAACGTTATCTTACCAATCCTTCCCCACCCCGTGTGGGAAAGCTCGTGGTGGTTATTTGCATCAGAACTTTGGACGGCCGATGGCGGACCGTCCCGACAAAAAATCCGGGGTTTTCGCCGGCAGGCGGAGAGCAGAAGTGACACAAGAGCGGCATTCAACAAGAGTTGCGTTTAGCTCGCACCCCAGACGCTGGCGCGATTTTAGATACGTCTATCCCGTCATTTCCCGACGGAGCAGGGGGCTGAGCATCGGCGTGAACCTCAATACCGGCCGGAATTGCAACTTCAACTGTCTTTACTGCCAGGTGGATCGCTCGCGGCCGGCGCGGGTCGAGCCGGTTGATTTCGATGTGCTGGCCGCCGAGCTGCGCGATCTGCTCGCCAATCACGAGCGGATCTTCGAGGATGCGCCGCTCCGCGACATACCGGCGGAGCTGCGCGTGATCAACGACATCGCGTTTTCGGGTGATGGAGAGCCGACGCTTTCGCCCGCGTTTCCCGCCGCCGCCGGGCTCGTCGCCGAGCTGCGCGGCACGTTCGGTCTGACTGATACCAAGATCGTATTGCTGACGAACGCGGATTTCCTCGAGCAGCCGACCGTGATCCAGACGCTGGCGTTCCTCGACAACCACAACGGCGAAATCTGGGCCAAGCTCGACGCCGGCACGCAGGCGTACTTTGAGCGGATCAACGGCCCGAGCCGGCCGCTTTCGCACATATTGGACAATATCCTCGCGACCGCCCGCGTCCGCCCGATCGTGATCCAGTCACTCTTCATGCGGGTCCACGACGAACCGCCGCCCGCGGACGAAATCGCGGCGTACGTCGAGCGTCTCCGCTGGCTGTTGGATAACGGCGGACACTTGAAGCTGGTGCAAACCTACACCGTCGCCCGGCAAACGGCGCAGCCGTATGTCAGCAAGCTCGCAATCGAGGAGCTGGTGTCGATTGCCGAGGCGATCCGGCCGCTGGGCATAGCGGTTGAGGCTTTCGTTTAGCGGGTGAGCGTTGCTTGCGGGGGTAATGTGTCATTCCGAGAAGCGCAGCGCCGAGGAATCTGCTCCCGAGTCGGATTCCGGCTAGTGCTCTGTCAGTGTTGCCTTGATGGGTTCAACCCGAGGAGCCGCGGACTTCAGTCCGCGCGGCGCTGCGGGGAGTAAACTTTACCCTTCCCGAAGGACCGGGCGGACTGAAGTCCGCGGCTCTTCGAGTATTGTTGCCCTCTTCAAGCATTATCACGGCTTCTGATGCCGACCCGTGCCGGTTTGCGACCGGGCGGGTCGAGTCTTATCATGCGCAGCTTTCCATGATGGAGGAGCTTACCGATGGCGGCCGAACCCAATCTGATGGAACGACTGACCGCGCTGTGCAAACGCCGCGGGTTTATCTTTCCCGGCAGCGAGATCTACGGCGGCCTGGGCGGGTTCTGGGATTACGGCCCGCTGGGCGTAGAGCTCAAGCGGAACGTCAAGGAGCTCTGGTGGCGCGACATGGTCACCAACCCACCGACCGGCCCGGACGGCAAGGAAATCTCGATGCAGGGCATCGACTGCGCGATCATCATGAACCCGCGCGTGTGGGAGGCAAGCGGGCACGTCGGGGGCTTTGCCGACCTAATGGTCGAATGCAAGGAGTGTAAGGGGCGATTCCGTCTCGACCAGCTCTTCTTTGTAAGAGCACGCCTTGCGCCTCCGTATGAAACGACCACCATGGGCATTTGGGCGGTCGAAGCTAACTCAGTTGATGAGGCCCTGCGTATAGTGGAACCAGAAATCAAGAAGCACGCGAAGAAGCACAATTTCAAGGACTTCGAGCTTGAGGAAGCCCTGCGGGAACAGGTCATCGAAGAAGACCGAGAGAACGTCATCTGCGACCGGTGCAAAGCAAAAGGGACTTTGACCGAACCGCGCGACTTCAATTTGATGTTCGACACGCACGCGGGCGCGGTGCGGAGCGACGCGAGCAAGTGCTACCTTCGCCCCGAGACCGCTCAGGGCATCTTCGTCAATTACAAGAACGTGGTGGACACGTCGCGCGTGAAGACGCCGTTCGGGATCGCTCAGGTTGGCAAGGCGTTTCGGAACGAGATCAACCCGCGCAACTACACCTTCCGCTCGCGCGAGTTCGAGCAGATGGAGATCGAGTTCTTTTGCCATCCCGACACCGCGATGGAGTGGTATGACTTCTGGCGAAAGGTGCGCTACGACTGGTACGTGAACCTGGGGCTCAAGAGCGAGAAGCTGCGGCTGCGCGATCAGGATGGTGACGAACTGGCGCACTATTCGAAGTGCTGCGCTGATATCGAATACCTGTTCCCGTTCTCGGACGAGTTTCAGGAGCTTGAAGGCGTCGCCCACCGCGGCAATTACGACCTGACGCAGCACCAGAAGCACAGCGGCAAGGACCTGACCTACTTCGACGACGACCTCTGGCAGCAGGATGCCCACAAGTACGCCGGCGACAAGGACGCCGCCAAAAAGGCCAAGCAGGATTTGCCGTACCGGTATCTGCCGACGGTGATCGAACCGTCGGCGGGGGCGGACCGGGCGGCGTTGGCTTTTCTGTGCGAGGCGTATACCGAGGACGAGGCGCCGAACGACAAGGGCAAGATGGAGAAACGCGTGGTGATGAAGTTTCACCCCAAGATCGCCCCGATCAAGGCGGCGTTCTTCCCGCTGGTGAACAAGGAGGGCATGCCGGAAATCGCCGAGAGTCTTTATCGCGATGCGAAGAAGCATCTGAACGTGTTTTTCGACATGAAGGGCGCGATCGGTCGCCGCTATCGCCGACAGGACGAGGCCGGCACGCCGTTCTGCGTGACGGTTGACGGCGACACGCTGAAGGATGGGACGGTAACGATCCGCGACCGCGACACGCTGAAGCAGGTTCGGGTCGGGAAGGATCACGTGACGGCATGGTTGCGGGAGCGGTTGATGTAGAAAGAGGGTTCAGGGTTCAGAGTTCAGGGGTCAGGGGTCAGGGTTCAGGGATTTGATCTGACGGTCTTATAGTCCCGTGGGATTGCAATCCTGAACCCTGAACCCCGAACCCTGAATCCCGCTTGTCTGCACACGCGGGAGGCGCTATGCTTTCGTAGATGGGTTCGCTTCCTTTGCCCGGTTTGAAATCAACCGGGCAAGGGGATATCCAAGTTTAGGGAGGAAACCATGAGCAGGCGGACAGTGCAAGCTTCGGCGTTAGTGGCGGTGGTGCTCGCGGCGTTTTCGCTGCCGGCGGCGGCGGAGATCGTCTCGATCGCCGGGTATACGCAGGTAGAGGTCACGGAATATCGCTCCGGGACGCAGGGGGATACCGACCGGGTGACCGAGTCGTACCCCGGAACGGCGACCGAGTTGCCGCTCCAGGTCGTCGCGCGGTTGATCAGCAGCGAGTTCATCGCCGGCAACGAACTCGAAGAGGCGGCGGCGGCGGTCGCGGCACAGTTCGCCGACCCGCGCGAGCTGGCGTCGCCCAACCCCGAGGAGTTCGCCATCAACCTCGCGTTGAACAGCATCTCGGAGAACATTCGATATCAGGCCCGGGCGATCACTCGCGAGACGCGGAGCGTGCTGTATTCCGCGGGCGAGCTGGGACCGCTCTCGTCTGACGGGGACGTCGTCGACCTGACCGGCCGACTGTTTCTCGACGGAGCGTTGACGCTGATCGCCGAGGATTCGACGAAGGACCTGACGGGGGCACATGTGATTTTGCGCGTGACGGTCGTTAAGCGCGTCGACGGTCATGCCGACGAGACCGTCTTTTCCGGGCAGGTCGAGTTGCACGGCGCGGCCGAGGGCGCGGCCGGCGTGGCAGCCGAGGGGAGCTTTCCGACCACCCAGTTGGTCTTGAGCAACCTCGCGATTGTCTCGCCCGACTTCGCCGCCTTTCACGTGCTGATCATCCCGAACATCAGCATTGACTACCCGTACACCGCGACCGTCGGCGAGGAATTTACGCTGGAGGCCACGGTCGAAGTGCTGGCGGCCAACGTGCCGGGTGATGCCGGCGTCGCGGCGGTGATCGGCACGCCGACCGACACGCTGACGCAGGTGATCGGCCTGACACAGGGTACGCAGGTCGCGTCCGAGACCGTGTCCGCCCTGGGCGAGGAGCGCGAAAACCCCAGCGGTGAGGCGGCCTTCCCGCAAACGAATCTGTTTCCTTTCCTGCTTCCCTTGTGCGGGGGACTGGGGTTTGAAACGTTGATCGGCCTGGCGGCGCTGGTCGGAATCAAGAACTTCGCGAGCCCACGCGGATACCTCCGGAAATAGTATGTTCTTTCTTCGCTTGGCGATTACCGCACTCCGTAGCCTCGATACACACTTCCTGCGATCGCTGCTGGCGACGCTCGGGGTTTTGATCGGCGTCGGCTCGGTCGTTGCCTGCATGTCGATCCTCGAAGGCGCGACGAATAAAATTCTCCGCAACCTGAGCACGCTCGGCTCGAACGTGCTGTATGTGAAACCCGCCGTCGCCCGCGTCGAAGGCCACCCGGTGGGGTCCGCCCAGACGCTGGTGGTTGAGGATGCGAGCATCCTGCTGCGCGAGTTGCCGGACGACGTTAACGCGGTTTCCTGCGAGGCGATCGACCGGGCCCTGGTGAAGCGCTTCCAGAAGTCGGAGACGCCCTACGTCATCGCGACGAACGAGCAATACTTCGAGATGAACGAGTTCAACGCCACGCACGGCCGCGTCATCTCGAAGGCCGATGCCGAAGACGAGAGCAGGCTGGTCGTTTGCCTGGGCAACAAGGTGGCCAAGAGTCTCTTCGGCGGGATGGACCCGGTCGGACAGTCCGTCAAGATTCGCAACGTGGCCTACCGCGTGATCGGCGTGCTGGAGCCGCGCGGCAATATCAGCTTTTTGAACGCCGACGAGTGTGTTTACATCCCGATCAAGTCCGGGCTGAAGCGTTTCTTCAATCGCCGGTGGCTTACCTGGCTCACGGTCCAGGTCGCCGATCAGGACCGCAGCGAGGAGATTCAGAAGAAGGTTGAGGCGGTTCTGCGGCGAGCGCACAAGATTCGCGTTGGCCAGCCGGACGACTTCGAGATCTTCACACAAGAGGAGGTCCTGCGGCAGGTCAACGAGTTCAGCGCGATCTTCAAGATCGTCTTTTACAGCATCGCCGGCATCAGCCTGCTGGTCGGCGGGATCGGGATCATGAACATCATGCTCGTTTCCGTGACCGAACGTACGCGCGAGATCGGCGTGCGGATGGCGGTCGGCGCCCGGCGGGGCGACATCCTGCTGCAATTCCTGGTCGAGGCCCTGATCATCAGCCTGGTCGGCGGCGGCTTTGGTTTGTTGCTCGGAATGATGTTCGCCGACCTGCTCGACAAGATCTTGCAGGGGATGTTCAGTACCGAGATCACCATCAACGTGGTCGTCACCGCGTTGGCGACAATCACCGTGGTCGGCGTCTTCAGCGGGCTCTATCCGGCGTTCAAGGCCAGCCGCCTTGATCCCGTCGAAGCGCTGCGTTACGAGTAACCGTTGGTGCTAGTGCTCCGTCACAGTTGAATTGACGGGTACGAGCGGGTTGGGTGCCATGGCCAAGCGAAGCGCGGCCATGCTGGTCCCGTGTCGAGAAACATGCCCGCGCCTTCGGCTTGGGCATGGCACCCATCAATTGACGTGTGACAGAGCACAAGTGCTTTGTCTAGGTTGATTTGATGGGTAGTGTTTCTTTCGAGGTTGTGATAATACTTGAAGAGGGCAACAATACTCGAAGAGCCGCGGACTCAGTCCGCCCGGTCCTTCGGGAAGGGTAAATGCTACTACCCGCGGCGCCGCGCGGACTGAAGTCCGCGGCTCGTCAGGTTGAACCCATCCAAGCAACACTGACAGAGCACTAATAAGATCAGCGAATTGCCGGCTGACGCGCGGCCGGCTCGGTAAGGTGTCCGTGGCACACGCTTTCAGGAGCAACACTAAAAGATGGCGATCCAGTTTCACTGCCCCGGCTGTTCGCAGCCAATCGAAGTTGACGATATCCACGCCAACCAGACGGCGGCGTGCCCGTATTGTCGGCGGGTGGTGAACGTGCCGCCCAAGTCGGCCCTCGATCAAGCACCACCGATTTCGGCCCGGCCGACCGCGGATGCCGACGGTGTAACCCCGCCGCCGCAACCGACGCCCGGCGAGCTGCACATCGGCCCGACGATGACCTATCGCGACCGTATGGCCAAAACGTACGGTAATTACGCGCTGATCTGCACCGCGATTGCATTTGTGCTGATGGTCGGCACTATGATCTACGGCGCGATGCTGATGGCGGACAAGTTCGATGTGACCGCCCATTCCCAGCCGTCGCTGGAGAAATTGTCCGAAGAGCTTGCCCTCCAGCATCCCGGCCTGGCGGTGGGGCCGTTGGGGGCGATGTTCTTCGCGGTCGTCGGCCTGGCCCTGGGGATTACCAGTATCAAACAGACCACGCGCGGCAACTGGCGCGGCATCGTCACCGTGGTGATTTGCGGGCTGTTCGTGCTGTGCTTCTGTGGAATCAACGGGTTGGGATTGCTGGGCGGCGGATTGGGTGTATCGGGGTGAATACGGACACAGGAAATCAAGCAAATGGACCCGAATGATTTCGCTGACGGGGAACGGTCCGCCGAGGGCTTGCTCGAGCGTTTTTTCAGCGTTGAGTCGGCCAGCGGGGCGCTCGTGTTCGTGCGCCCGGTGATGAAAGACATCGTCAAAGCCTACCGGGAACTGATGCGACTGCGAACCGAGCGGCAGGAGTTGGCGCTGGCCCTGGGTTCGGCGGCGCGGCTGGAGGACCTGTCCGGCCGCATCGAGCAAAAGGTGGACCGTCTCAAAGAGCTGCACCGCGAGCTGGTCGACGTCGGCTGTGAACCGAAAGACCTGGTCGGCGGGCTGGTCGATTTCCCGGCCCTATTCGAGGGGCGCAAGGTCTGGCTGTGTTGGAAGCTTGGGGAGCCCGAGGTCGCTTATTGGCACGAAATCCACGAGGGGTTCGCCGGCCGACAACCGATCGACGCGGAGTTTTGTCGGCGCGTGCGCGAGTCGTTGCCTGTGGAAGTAGAGCGGATCGGACTCCGATAACGGCCTGCTACCAGCGGCGATCCGACGGCGCGGGCAGTGGTTGCCACGTCCTACGGCGTGGTTGCTCGAGTGGGCTCCACATAGTCTGACTTCGTGTGCTCGTGCTCGTAGGTTTCGATCTTGTCGACGCGGCGTTTGTGCCGTCCGCCCTCGAAGTCGGTTTGCAGCCAGGTGCGCACCATGCTCTGCATGAGCGCGTCGCCGACCAGGTCGGCCGGCAGGCAGAGGATGTTGGCGTTGTTGTGTCGGCGGGAGAGCTGAGCGGTCAGTTCGTCGTGGCACAATGCGGCCCGTACGCCGGCGACCTTGTTTGCCACGATCGACATACCGATCCCGCTGCCGCAGAACAGGATGCCAAAATCGGCCCGTTTGGCGGCGACGTCGCAGGCGACCGCGAAGCCTTTATCCGGGTAATCACACGAATTGCGGGAATCGGTGCCGTGGTCAACCACCTCGACGTCCAATTCCAAGACAACGGCCTTGATGCGCTCCTTCGCCTCGAAACCCCGGTGGTCGCTACCAATTGAGATCTTCATCCAAAAACTCCTCCAAACGAGCCTCGACGGCCCGTTCAATGTGTTCCGCACAACCTTGATATTCTTCCGGCCCACCGCCGATCGGGTCGGCCACCGGACCCTTGTCGTCCAGCATGAACACACGATTGGCCGCCGCCGGCACCATGTCAAGCACCGCGGCGCGATGCTCGGACGACATAGCGTAGATACGCTCGGATCGGCGGATCAGTTCGATCGTGAGCGGTTGCGGGCGATGTCCCGACGCGTCGATGTTTCGCTTGGCAAGTTCCTCACGCGACAGCTCCGAGATCGTCCCGCCGCCGAAGGCGATCGTACCCGCGGACGAGATCACGTAGCCTTGCTCGGCCAACTGATCGACCGGGATGCCCAGGCGCTCGGCGAGCTGCTCGCGGAAAAGATACTCGGCGATCGGCGATCGGCACGAATTACCCGTGCAAAGCATGAGGATCTCGGTTGTCGCCATACGCCGAATCGTACGCTCGTCGATCACGCCCTTTCGTCGAATCGTCCAGCCATCGTCCTGGATCTCGACGACGGTCGACGCCGCCGAGTGCCGCGTGCGACCCGCGTCGAACGCGAATTCCACCGCTCCGTTCAGATCGCGCAGGGCTTCGTGCATATCGAACGGCGGGGGGTTGCCCGCCCGGTTGGCGCTGCTGGCGACGACGGGGACGCCGGCTTCACTCAGCAACTCGGTAGCCGCCACGTGCGCCGGGCAGCGCAGGCCGACCTTTCCGTTGTGGATAATGTCGCGTAGTTGCTCCGGCGGGATGGTCTGGGCGATTTCTTCATCTTCGGGCGAGGGCACGGCACAGATCAGTGTCAGTGGTCCCGGCCAGGCTTTGCGGGCCAGTCGGCGGGCAAGCGGCGGTGGTGACCCGACGAAACGCCGAGCATCGGCCCGGTGGGGCAGGTGTACCGTAAACGCCTGCTTGGAGCCGCGTCCCTTGACTTCCCTGAGCCGGTCGAGCGCCTTGGGATTGGCGGCGTTGGCGGCGACCCCATAGACCGTCTCGGTGGGGAAGACGACGAGCGCGCCGTCACGCAAAGCCGCCGCCGCCTCGCGCAGCAACGAGTTATAACGGTTTTGGTCGCCGGAAGTTATGATCTTTGTTTGCATTCGCCGTTCCCGAGCACCGCATTGTCGGCAGCCGTCGGAAACCTGTCAAGCCAGCCTGACACGACTTGTATGCGAAAGATATGCTGAGTATACTACGGGGCTCGTATACTTAATGCGAATGGAGTTTGACTGATGGATATCGCACCGGGTGCCACCGTTTCAATCGAAATCACCGCCATGCCACGCCGGGAGTCGGCGCGGAAAACCCTTTGCCGCGTTTGCGGAAAAGACCCGGCGGTTGCCAAGCATCATCGCAAGCAAAATTCGAGGCGTCCCTCGTGGCAGGAGTGGATTCGCGGCGGTAAATTCTGGCACCACCAGATGAAATCGAAGCCGGCCGCCAAGCTCGAATCAGGCAAGGTTTTCAACGTCCGCGCCAGCGTGGATGTGATGCGCGATCTGGAAAGCGTGAAGGACTGCGTGAAGGTTACGGTGCGGTAGCCCGTTTTCGAACGCCTGTTCGCAAGAAAGCACTTACAGCGTCGAACCTCCGGGGCCGACGCTTTTTCATGGTTCGTAACAGTTCAGCCGTTTGCAACAAGCTTTCAGCAATCAGCTTTCAGCGGTCAGCCATTCGCGTTGTAGGGTGGACAGGTGTCTTGCCTTGGCCATGTTCCCGCGCTGCTCTCAATTACACGTTATTTGCGAAATATGGTTGCCGACGCTCGTCTTTCGGCTGATCGCTGATTGCTGATCGCTGAATGCTCACCATGCTTTTATCAAAACGCGGGACGCCGACCTCAACTCGGCGCCCCGCGCTTTACTTTAGGAGATGCGAGAACCTTCAGCACACGGTGTCGGCGGTTTATTCCTGGAGTTCAATCGTCGTTGCGTCCTCCAGACTGTCCGCCGGGGCGGCTGCCACGCCGTCGGCGCTGATCGCATAGAGCGTGTTGTCGATGAAGGCGGCACGGAACCACGGGTAACGCCCCGGATACCACAATCTATAGTAATCGTCCGAGCTATCCACGGCGGTGATTCGGCCGCGCTCGGTGAAGCCGGTTTCCGTGTCCACGTCGAAGCAGACGACGCCGCGGAACGGGTCGAGGTCGTACTCGCTATAAGTAGTGCCGACATCAGTAAGCTGCATCGGCATTGCGAGCAGGCCTTGCTCCGGCATGAGCGTAAATGCCTTGTGCGTGTATGAGACGTAGGACCAACTGTGTATTCCGCCGAGTTCAATCTGCTGGACAAGCGTCGGGTTACTCAGGTCGCTGACGTCAAAGAGCGAAAGCTGGGCCGCACCCGGCTCCTCGCCGCCCCAAGATGACATCGTGACCACCGCGCGCCCGACGCCGATCAGGTGACTGTCGCCGAGCGGGTGCAGGTAATCGCTGTAACCCGGAATCTTCAGCTCACCTTTGATTTCCGGATTGGTCGGATCGGCCAGGTCGAGCGTGAAGAGCGGATCGATTCGGCGGAACGTTACCAGAAAGCCGCGCGTACCCATGAAGCGGGCGGAATAGAGGTTTTCGCCGGGTGCGATGTTCTCGATCGTACCGGCGACCTCGAGCTCGTTGTCCGATTGGCCCAGGACGTAGATTGCGTTGAAATCATCAGGCGGGCTGGTGCTCTGCGCGTTGTCGACCGGGGCATCGCCGTCCGGCGTTTCGGCAACGCCAACGCCAACCACATCGTCAAACCAACCGAAGAATCTGGGGTTGTTCACGTGTGTGGCGACGCGGAGATAACCCTCGTGCTCGCCGAGCGAGAACTGGTTCAGCAGCCGGCCGGGGACCGAGCCGCTGGCGACGTATTGCGCCGCGCCGTTCTCGTCGAAGGCGAATTTGTGAATCGCCGTCATCTCACGGTAATTATTGTTCTGGTTGTACTCCGTGTCGGTGATGTAGAGCGCCTCGGTCGATGCGTAGATCGTGCCGGCTCCGGCGACCACCGCGACCGAGTGCAGCGTTGATTCGATATCGGCCGCGTCGAGCGTCAGCACCGCCGTCAGGAAATACCCGTCGGGCGAGGCGGGGTGCAGGCAATCATCCCACGTGACCATGTCGTGTTCGTTGCCGGCACTTCGCAACTTCGGCATGAATTCCTCCAGCGGCATCAGGCCGACGGCCAGCGGCGTGGAGTTGTCGGGCAGTCTTGGCGCGATGGTCAGGATGAGAATCAGGCGCTCGTTGGTCAGGCGTGAGTCGGCCAGCGCGCCGTCGAATTCGACCTGCTTCGTCACCGCCGGCGAAGCGGGGTCGCTTACGTCGACCTCAACCGCGGTCAGGTTGGAATCGACATAATAGGGCGGCCAGATGGTGATCTCGGGGTAGTCCCAGTTGCTGTTGCTCTCTTGATAGCGTTGTGCCAGCAGGATCAGCTTGGACCCGTACAGGTACATCTCATTGACGCGCAGGTCGAGATCGAGGCGCCCGACCTCGGCCAGCTCGTCAGCCGGGTTGGCGCGGACGATTCGCAGGGTTGTTCCACGGGCTATGTAGAAGTAGGTGCCGTCCGACTTGACGACGTCGCTTTCATCGACGCCGACCTCTTGAATGTTGGTGGTGCTGTAGGTCAGGCTGCCGGCGTCGGTGCTCTCGACACTGCCGGCTGTGTCCTCCTGGACACCCGCGGCGGCCGGTGCGGCCAGCCCGCCGAAGCCGAACAAGCCGTTAGAGCGACTTGCCCCGGTTTGGGAGAGCGCCTGCTGTTTGAAGTAGCTCAACAGCTCGCTGGGCGAAGCAAACGGAACCAATTTCGCTTCGGCATCAGCTCCGCTCGGGGGCTGGAGATCGGGGCAGCCGGCGATCGCAAACAGCATCAGGCCGGCGGTCAGCCAGCCCACGGTTCTCAGGCAGGGTTTGTTAATCACGTTTTCTTCTCCTATCTGCGGGGGTATATGTTGAAGTTAACTCCAGCCAATTGTCCGACAAGGCATGCCGGCAGCCTCGGCACAACATTTGCGCAAACCTCTTTGGGATAGCAGGTTGCAGTCTGACATCGGACTGCTTGCTCAGCATGGGCAGTGTTGCGGATTGCAAGTGTCACGGCCAGTGCATGTGTGTCGGCGGGCGGAATTTTATGAAAATCCGATAAAGTAGCTTGCAGGATGGAAGGAACTTGGTAATATGCGGAGCCACCCACCAATTAGGTGAGTGTGGAAGTTCTCTGACAAGTGAACAGTGGACCTAAGCCGCGAGAGTGTGTCGGCGGTCGGCCTTCTCTGCACATGAAGCCGGGCGTCGGAAACAACCGGTCCGTTAAGGGCCGGAATTGGTGTGGGTTCGTCCTTGGACGAGCCACTCGAACACTCTCGCATGCAGACGTGAGTGTTTGAGCTTTTTGTCAGGAAGCCAACGGCCTTTAAGGCCATCGGCAATAAATCAAATCGAAGAGTTTGATCCTGGCTCAGAACGAACGCTGGCGGCATGGCTAAGACATGCAAGTCGTACGAACCGCTTTTTGCTTGCATTTGGCGGTTAGTGGCGAAAGGGAGAGTAATGCATGGGTAACGTACCTCGGACTCAGGGATAACAGCGGGAGCAATCCCTTTAGCGAAAGTGCTGCTAATACCTGACGATGTCGTCGGATCGCTTGTTTCGACGACCGAAGGTGGGGATCTTCGGACCTGCCGGTCTGAGAGCGGCCCATGCTCTATCAGCTTGTTGGTGGGGTAACGGCCCACCAAGGCTACGACGGATAGCGGGCGTGAGAGCGTGACCCGCCTCATCGGGACTGAGACACTGCCCGGACACCTACGGGTGGCTGCAGTAACGAATATTGGGCAATGGGCGCAAGCCTGACCCAGCAATGCCGCGTGCAGGAGGAAGCCCCTCGGGGTGTAAACTGCTGTCAGGGTTCAGCAAGCAACGAGGGTTAATAGCCCTCCGCGTTGAGCAGACCCAAAGGAAGCCTCGGCTAACTCTGTGCCAGCAGCCGCGGTAAGACAGAGGAGGCAAGCGTTGTTCGGAATTATTGGGCTTAAAGCGGGTGTAGGCGGCTCGGTAAGTGTTCTGTGAAATCCCCCGGCTCAACCGGGGAACTGCAGGGCAAACTGCCTGGCTTGAGGTCGGTAGAGGTGCCTGGAACTCTCGGTGGAGCGGTGAAATGCGTAGATATCGAGAGGAATGCCAGTGGCGAAAGCGGGGCACTGGGCCGATTCTGACGCTGAGACCCGAAAGCGTGGGGAGCAAACAGGATTAGATACCCTGGTAGGCCACGCCGTAAACGATGCACACTAGGTGGCGGATTCTCTGACGTCTTCGCCGCCGAAGCAAAAGTGATAAGTGTGCCGCCTGGGGAGTACGGCCGCAAGGCTAAAACTCAAAGGAATTGACGGGGGCTCACACAAGCGGTGGAGCATGTGGCTTAATTCGAAGCAACGCGAAGAACCTTACCCAGGTTTGACATGCTTGGATGCAATCCCGGGATAACCGGGAGCGCTGCCCTTCGGGGTGAAACTTGCACAGGTGTTGCACGGCTGTCGTCAGCTCGTGCTGTGAAGTGTCGGGTTAAGTCCCTTAACGAGCGAAACCCCTGTCGTCAGTTGCCAGCGCGTAATGGCGGGGACTCTGGCGAGACTGCCGGCGTTAAGCCGGAGGAAGGTGGGGATGACGTCAAGTCATCGTGGCCCTTATGCCTGGGGATGCACACGTGCTACAATGGCTGGGACAGAGGGAAGCAATGCCGCGAGGCGGAGCAAATCCCAAAAACCCAGCCTCAGTTCGGATTGCAGGCTGAAATTCGCCTGCATGAAGTCGGAATCGCTAGTAATCGCGTATCAGCTACGACGCGGTGAATGTGTTCCTGAGCCTTGTACACACCGCCCGTCAAGTCATGGAAGTTGGTAGTACCCGAAGTCCGTTTAGCTAACCGCAAGGAAGCGACGGCCGACGGTAAGACCGGTAACTGGGACTAAGTCGTAACAAGGTAGCCGTAGGGGAACCTGCGGCTGGATCACCTCCTTTCTAGAGGATATCTAGAGGACTAGAAACTAGAAACTGGAGACTGGAAGAGCGGCTTACGCCGAAAGCTTCTAGTTTCTAGCGAGGCCCTCGGGCCAATCTAGTTACTAGTTCCAGAAGTCAGCACATTTTCGACCGACCGCTTGCGGTCGGGGAGCGACGGAGCGATCCGCCGCCCGGCTAACGTCCACTGTTTCTTGATACAAAAGCCCGACGCGGCAACCCGCGCCGGGCTTCTTCTTTGGGCTTCGTTGCATCAGGGGCGCCATGTTGCAACAATCAACGGCGTGCACGGCAGTACTGCTGCGGCCCAGCTTTCAAAGGTAATCGTCCAATGCCCGCAAGCCTCAGGCCGGAAAGACGAACGAAGGCCGAAGTAGAGGAATTCCTTTTGCGGGAGTTCCTTGAGCACCTCGGAATTGTGGCCGCCGAGGTTCAGAAGCGTGAACGGCCAGATTTCCAAGCCTGCTGGCCGGACGAGGCCGGCGCGCATGCCATCGGGATCGAGATCACCGAATACCAGGTGGACCAAGTGCCGCCGCACGGCTCCTTGGCGCGCAGGATTCTCGAGATCGAAGAGCGAGTCATCGAGATCGCGCAGCCGTTGTGTATCGCTGCGGTTCCCGGCTTTCTTCGCTTGGAGGTTTGCCTCGCACTGAATCGATCCGCTCCACCGAAGAAGCGAGACATTGCGGCGGTTGCTCAGCAACTGGCTGCTTATCTGACTGGCAAGAAAGAGCAAATCGGTGTGGAGCCCAGGTCGCTCGGTCTGACGCGCGATGACGCTGCTTCGTTCCCTCTCGTTTGCAGACACTTCAAGTCGATCCGCGCGCACCTCGGCCAGTCCCAGCCGGGCCTTTGGTACCACGGCGGTGCCGCACACGTGGGACTCGTTGAGGAGCGCGTCGTTGACAGACTCGATCAGAAGCGCGAACGCCGAAAGGGCTTCGACTTGGCAGGATTGGATGAATGCTGGCTTGTCATTTGCGCTTCAGGGACTACGCCACACGACCGCGCGGGTCCGCCAGAACATTGCCGGCAACACCTGTGTTCTCCGGAGGTCCGCGCTGCGGCGAGCGCCGCTGGTTTTGATCGCGTTTATTTCTGGGAACGCGTACGCACGTGGCACGAGGTCTTGTTCCCGTGACCACGGCCGAGGTCGGCTCGGCGCTGCGGGTGCGCAGCCATCCGAGATAAGATGGGCGTCAAGCGTCAAATGGGCCTGCATCATTCGGTTCATCCGCGACGAGCAGGCGTTTCGGCTCGACATTGCCAACAAGGTCGCGACATGCGTTCGCCACAAGTGCGACCGGAGGAAACGCAAGGGGTGAAACATGGCCACCTGGATTGTCGTCGTTGCGTGCTGCGTAGTTGCGTTCGTTATTATTGCGAAGGTCATGAGCGCTCGATTTAAGCGACAGGCAACGGATTCGCTGGTCTCACGATGCCGTGAGTACGCCCTGGAGTGGCAACCCCAGTTCGAAGCCGATTATCCCCAACTGAACCAGTACGAGAATCGCGACCGTTGGGAGCTGCTGGTAACGACGGCCTGTGTCTACATGGGGTATCAGCGCGTCGTTCAGGGGCTGTCGCGTGCGCAGGATGCTGAGTATCTCGCAGTACTAACCGAGACGCTTCGTAGTTGGAAGCCGGCGTCGATGGGAGCATTGAGCGATCTGCAGCGGTTTCTCGCGCAGGCCGAAGAACCCGCAGAATCAGCCATCGTTGTCGCCCTCTGGGTCGTAGCGCACTTGAAGGGCGTCGAAGGAACTGTCACCGAGGCCAGCATGGACCCCGAAGACGAGCGGCTCGGATCGCATCTTGCGGGTACGTTGGCGACGATCGATCAGGATTTCGCGGCAACGCTGGCCTCGACCCGATTGGATTAGCGTGGGCGCCCCATCTCGCTTTTGACGCGCGCCGGGCCAGCGGACCGGGTGGGAAATCGAGGCGCCGTCCGTCCCGTAGGGACGGCATGATCGTAGCCCAGCGTGAAACGCTGGGTTACCATGTCGCCACACGTTGGAATGAGTCCCGTAGGGACGATTGAAGCATCAGTCGTCCCTACGGGACTCGGCGATCCCGCGCCGCACAGTTCCCAGCACTCCGTGCTGGGCTACCTTCACCCGTCCCTACGGGACTCGGCGATGCCGCGCCGCACAGTTCCCAGCACCCCGTGCTGGGCTACTTTCACCCGTCCCTAAGGGACGATATGACCGTAGCCCAGCGTGAAACGCTGGGTTACGATGTCACCACACGTTCGAACGAGTCCCGTAGGGACGATTGAAATTGTCGTGACGCCATGCCGCACTCATACGTCCAATGCCGGCTGCACTGCATCTTCAGCACCAAGGCCCGCCGAAACCTGATCCCGGCTGACGTGCAGCCGCGCCTTTGGGCGTACATCGGCGGTATCGCGCGCGAGAACGCCATGACCGCCCTCGCCGTCGGCGGGACATCGAACTACGCACACGTACTGCTCGCCCTCCCCGCGACGATCACGATCGCCCAGGCGATGCAGCTCATCAAAGGTAGATCATCGTTGTGGCTGCACGAGACGTTGCCGCCGATGTCCGGTTTCGCGTGGCAGGAGGGCTACGCCGCGTTCAGCGTGAGCGCCTCGAGGATCGACGAGACGATCCGGTACATTCAGCAGCAGGACGAGCACCATCGAACGTTGAGCTTCGAGGAGGAGTTCAAGCGATTCCTCGAGCGGCACGGCGTCGAATACGATCCACGGTACGTGTTTGGGTAGCCGGCGAATGCCGGGTTTGCGCCAGGCGGGCGCGTTTTTCAATCGTCCCTACGGGACTCGCCGGTCGCGGCGGGGACGATCGAGTCCCAGCGTTTCACGCTGGGCTAAGATCATGCTGTCCCTACGGGACCCGCCGGGGGAGGACGCGGTCAGCGTGGTTACGGATGATCGCCGGGTTTATACCGGTCGGGGAGCGACGGAGCGATCCGCCGCCCGGCTAACGTCCACTGTTTCTTGATACAAAAGCCCGACGCGGCAACCCGCGCCGGGCTTTTTCTTTGAATAGAGAGGCGAGAACGTGGCAGGATGCGCCAGGCATGTCCGAGCGCGTCACGGCGCGACTATTCTCCCTTCACCCAGAAACTCCCGGACAGCGATTCCTCGCTCGGCGCCGAGTCCGATGTGCAGGTGCCCGAGTCGAGGTCGGCGACCAGAATGTCGGTTTTTCCAATCTTCCCGGTAGTCGAGAAATACACGCTACCGAAGCCTTCGGAGACGTCGGCCCCATCGACTTCGCTGACGTCGATCACGAGCCGCATCACGGTTGCGGGCCCGTCGTGCGAACTCACGCCGTCATACCAACCGAAATAGCTTCTCAAGATCATGCGACATGAAGAGCCACGGGCTTCAGCCCGTCCGGTGTATCGTTCACGCGGAAGCATCGCAATATCGTGAGCAATAATAGCTGGCTGTCCCTATTAATTACCTTAATAGGGTGGGGTACCCGGCGGTTCGAACCACAACAAGATTAATGAATAAACTATATTCACCTAATACGGCTCTAATATCTTTAGCATTCCTTCTGGCGCCCGTTAAAATCACAACTGAGAAAGCGAGATCCGGATTAGATGACGTATTGGGCGTCCCGGTCATCGCTGTGACGAGGTACGACTGATGCCGCTCACGCACGTTAAAATCGCCGCGCTCAACATCCTGACACTGCTCGTTTCGGGTTCGACCACCTTCGGGCAAACCGCGACTCAGCCCGCGACAAAGGCGTATGATCCGGCGGACGCCGTCGGGCGGAATATTGTAATTACATGTCCCGATGCACCGCATCCTGAGCTTGATAAAGCCAATCAACGGCTCACGAATATCAAAGAGGAACTCGCCGACATCAGCGAACATGATTGGGCCGGCGGATATGGCGCCTTCCTGTTTTCGGTTCTGGAGATCTCACCTAACGCCGGCGTCATGTGATTGCGAACGAACATCTGAACATCCTGTTGTCTCCGCGGCACCTACGTTCCCGAAGAGAGCTACCTGTGTTTCTTTGGCTTGCCCGGAACGTCTGATCATGGTTCTTGAGTGCCTTCCGATTCCAGCAATGGCCGCAGCTTCGCCAGCACGGCGTGCCACTCGTTGAGAACGCCCGGACCGGCTTTTCGAGTCGTCTTTCGCACCCATTGGGTGAGTTCGTCGCTGACCGCCTCGACGTATTTCTTCACACGCGGCTCCAGACGAATCGTGACTCGGCGGCGGTCCTTTGTATCCGGCGTCCGCAGTACGAGTCCGCGTTCGACGAGACGGTCCACCATCAGTGATGCGCTCGTCTGTGAGACGTGCAGGGCGCGCGACAGGTCTGACAGGCAACACGGTTCGATGCGACGAATCGTAATGGCGGCGTTCAATTGGCCGCGCGGCAGACCGGCGAGCGGGTCCTTCTGGCGCGACTTGGCGGAGTAGCGATCGATGATCCGTACGATGACCGCGGAAAGCAGTACATCCGTTTCAATGATGAACTGTGCCTTCGCCTGCCAGTCTGCCGTTTTCATCGTATGCTCCGATCACGTTCAGAGACGCGACAGAGTCCGAACGTTGTCAATCGCGCATCGTTTTCGAGCTGCAATACGCCGATCACTGTCCTTCCTCGTCTTCCGTCGCTACCTGTGTATGTCGACGCTCTGCCGTCTCGTTTTCCCAAGGCAGAGCCGTCTTGCCCCCGGAGAAGAAGTAGCCCACGGGCTTGGTGAGGGCATCGCTACGACCCTCAAGATACTCGGCCTGTGCGATCTGGTCAGGTGACCACCCGCCGCCGAGCACCTTGTACAAGGAGACGAGATTGACCGCTACTTGACCCTTGCTTTGGGCCAGTTGGTTCTGCAGGTTAACCAGCGCGCGCTGCGTGACCAGGACGTTCTCAAAGCCGGTCAGGCCATCGCGATAGAGCACCTCAACCAGGTCGACGGATCGCTCAGCCGCCTCGGTGGCCTGCCGCAGTGAATCGCGGCGCGCCTGCTCGCGCTTGTAAGCGACTGTCGTGCTCTCCACTTCCTGGAGAGCGTACAGGAGAGTCTGTTGATAGACCACGAACGACTGCTCCGTCGCGGCCTCCCGGGCCGCGATCCGGTGGAGATTGCGCAAGCCGTCGAAGATGTTCCAGCGCACCGACGGCCCGAATCCGTAAGTCATGCTGCGGGCATCGAGCGCGTGATTGAAGTCGGTGGCCTCGAAGCCGAAGGTCCCGGATAGCGTGAATCGCGGATACAGGTCGGCCGTCGCGACACCGATTCGCGCCGTTTGGGCGGCGAGGCGGCGCTCCGCTGCACGAAGATCGGGCCTCTGCCGCAGGATATCGGTGGGCACGCCGACGAGCACCTCGTCCGGCGGAAGCGGAATCGGGCCCTCCACCGACAGCTCGTCATAGAGCGCCGCCGGTTCCTGACCGAGCAGCACCGCCATGCGATAGATGTTGATGGTGAGAGCAGTCTCCAAGCGCGGAAGCTGTGATTCGGTGGTCGCCAGATTGGTTTCAGCCTGGCGCACGTCCAGTTCCCGTGCCAAGCCATGCTCCAACTTCTTCTCGGTGAGCGACAACGTTTCCTTCTGCAGCCTGACGTTTTTCGTTGTCGCGTCGAGCTGAACCTGAAGGGTCCGAATCTCGATATACGTCGCAGCTACTTCGGCGAGCAGTGAGGCCAGGGTTCCTCGGTAGTCCTCCACGGTAGCCTGAAGCGCTGCGTCCGCGGATTCGACGTTGCGCCTAACGCCACCGAAGATGTCGATCTCCCAGCAGGAGTCGAAGCCGGCTGCGTGCAGGTCGAGTTCCTCGGTCTGCGGAAGGTCCATCGGCATTGGAACCAATCCGATGAGTCCGTTGGCAAACGAGTTCGTCAAGGCTGGCGCCCCGGGCGCCGCGAAAGCGAGTGCTTGTCCAAACGTGCTGCCCGCGACGCCCCGGGTAACCGAATTTCCGAGCATCTCGACTCGTCCCGCCGGTTGGGGGCCGCCTGCCATGAAGCTGTTTGAACTCATCTTGGTACGCTGGTAGCTGCCATGCGCTCCCAAGGTTGGCAGGAGCTCACCTGCCGCGACGCCGCGCATGGCCCGGGCCTCGCGGATCCGTAGCACAGCGATGCGCACGTCAAGGTTGCTATCAGCGGCCCGCTCAATCAGGCTCGTGAGCATTGGGTCATTGAAGACCTTCCACCAACTCCGCACGTCGGCTTCGTCTTCCGCAAGCCCGTCCGTCGCCGATTGATGCCATCGCTCGGGAAGTTGCAGCGATGGCGCGTGATAGTCCGGCCCCACTGCGCAACCGGTCGTAAGGCCCAGTGCAATAAGAGCCAGCGTTGAACCGCAGCGGCAAGCCAGGCGGCCAGCAGCCCCACGACGTTTGATCGATCGAGATCTGACACTCACGACACGCCCTCGCCGGAAGAGCCATTCGGCTCGTGTGATGCCATGGTGTACTCGGCTACAGCGGAAGCGTCTCCGCTGTCTCCTGTTTGTCCGTCAGCGGCATGCTTGGGCCTGATAAGCTCGCTCAACCGCTGGATGATCACATAGAAGACGGGCACGAACAGCACGGAGAGCACCGTTGCCGAGATCATGCCGCCAAACACGGCGGTGCCCAGCGCCTGGCGCGAGTTGGCGCCGGCGCCGCTGGCGATCGCCAGGGGACAGACGCCCACGACGAAGGTCAAGGCCGTCATTAGCACGGGGCGGAATCGGACTCGTGCGGCCTCAATCGCGGACGCCAGAATCGGCTTGCCCGACGCCCGCAGATCCCGAGCAAACTCGACGATTAGGATGGCGTTCTTCGATGCCAGCGCGATCAGCACGATGAGCCCAATCTGCGTAAACACGTTTACATCTAGACCCCGCAGGGCAACCGCCACCACCGTCCCCAATAGTGCCGACGGGACGATGAGAATGACCGAGATCGGCAGCGACCAGCTCTCGTACAGGGCGCAGAGAACGAGGTAGACAAACACGACGGCCAGCATCAGCACGATCACGCCTTGGCCGCTACCACGTTTTTCCTGGAAGGAGACCTCCGTCCAGTCGAAACCCATCGACGGCGGCAACTTCGCGTGGGCGATGTTTTCCATCAAGGACAGTGCCTCGCCCGAGCTGGAGCCCGGCGCGGCCCGGCCGCTGATCGAGGCGCACGGATACATGTTGTGCCGCCGCACGAATTGCGGCCCAAAGTCGTCGGTCACGTTCACCAACGTGCTGAGCGGAATCATGCGTCCTCCGCGACCGGGCACTTCCAGGCGTCCGACGTCGCTGTTCTGATTGCGGGCATCAGGTTCGGCCTGGAGGCGCACCTGATAGGTCTTGCCGAACTTGTTGAAGTCATTGACATAAAACGAGCCGAAGTTGGCCTGGAGCGCGGCGAAGACCGAACTCAGCGGGAGCCCGAGGCTCTTGACCTTGTCGCGGTCGATGTCAACAAACCGCTGCGGCGTCGTCGCTCGGAAGCTGGTGAAAACACCTTGCAGTTGCGATTGTGTATTCGCCGCTTCGACGACGTCCTCCGCCATCGTCTGGAGCGCGTCGTAGCCGACGCCGGCACGATCCTGCAACTCCGCCTTGAATCCGCCGGCGATGCCCAACCCCATCACGGGCGGCGGCGTGAAGACAAAGACGGAGGCGTCCTGGAGCTGGCCGAATTCGCCGAACAAGCGGCCGACGATCGGGTCGAGCTGAAGGTGCGGCGCTTGGCGCTCGTCCCAATGCGTCAGCGTCAACAGCCCCGTGCAGATGTTCGACGTCGCCCCCGAATCCAGCAGCGAATAGCCGTTGATCATCACATAGTGCTCGATGCCCTCCATCTGCGCGAGACTCTCATTTACCTGCTCGATCGTCTCCTGGGCACGCTGCTTGGAAGTGCCGTCCGGCAACTGCACGTGCAGAAACACAATCGCCTCGTCCTCGGTGGGCAGGAATCCCGTCGGCAGCTTGACGTAGCCCCAGGAGCCGGCGGCGGCCATTCCCAAGTAGAGCACCATAGCGATTAATGATCGACGAACAGCAAGTCCCGCCACCGCGGCGTATGCGCCCGTCGTCTTGCCGAACGACCAGTTGAAGGCTCGGCTGAGAACGTTGCCCCGGCCCTTGGGTTTGCGTAGGAAAATGGCACATAGCGCCGGACTCAGAGTTAGTGCATTGATCCCCGAAATCGCCGCGGACGCGGCGATTGTCAGCGCGAACTGGCGATACAGCTCGCCCGTGATGCCGCCGACGAACGCCACGGGAATGAACACCGCCATGAGCACGAGCGTCATCGCAACGATCGGACTGGACACCTCCTTCATGGCCTCGATGGCGGCTTCCTTCGGGCTACGCCCGTAGGTGTTGATGTGGCGCACCGCGTTTTCGACTACGACGATTGCATCGTCTACCACGATGCCGATCGCCAGCACGATGCCGAATAAGGTCACCATGTTTAGGCTGAAGCCCAGCGCGCTCATCACCGCGAACGTTCCGATCAGCGACACGGGAATCGTGATCGCCGGGATGAGCGTTGCTCGCCAATCCTGCAGGAAGACCAGGATGACCAGCAACACCAGGGCCGCCGCGATGAGAATTGTCTCTTTGACCTCCGCCATGGACTCCTTGACAGATAGCGTCATGTCGATCGAGAGGACGTGTTCCATGCCCTCGGGGAAACCCGGCGACAGTTCGTCGAGCCGCGCCTTCACGCGCTCGACGACCTCCACCAGGTTCGAGCCCGGCAGCTGGTAGATGCCCAGCGCCGCACACACGTTGCCATCCGACTGTGCCGACGAATCGTAGATCTGCGTCCCCAACTCGACCCGCGCGACATCCTTGATGCGCACCAACCGACCGTGGCCCTCTGCCTTGACGACGATGTTCCCAAACTCGGCGGGGTCGCTGAGGCGCCCCTTCACATTCACAACGTACTGGAAGTCCTGATCCGTCGGCGCCGGTGGTTGACCGATCATGCCCGCCGCAACCTGAACGTTCTGCTCGCGGATGGCATTGGCTACGTCCAGCCCGGTCAGACCGCGCGCCTTGAGCTTGTCCGGATCGAGCCACACCCGCATCGAGTAGTCGCCAGCGCCGAAGATGTGCACATCACCGACACCCTTGAGCCGGGCCAACTCGTCCTTGATGAAGATCGACGCGTAGTTGCTCAGGTATTGGAGGTCGAAGCGACCGTCCGGGGAGGTGAGGCTGATCAGCAACGCCAGGTTGGTCGACTCCTTCTTAGTCGTAACGCCCTGGCGACGTACGTCCTCCGGCAGCATGGGCTCGGCCATGTTGACGCGGTTCTGGACACGCACTGAGGCCATGTCCAGGTCGGTGCCGATCTCGAAGACGACCGTCAACTCGTACTCGCCCGTGTTCGCGCAGTTGCTGTACATGTACAGCATGTCCTGCACGCCGTTGATCTGCTCCTCGATCGGCTGAGCCACCGTGTCGGCCACGACCTTGGCGTTGGCGCCCGGATAGACCGCCTTGACCTTCACGGTCGGCGGCGAGATGTCCGGGTAGCGCGCGACGGGCAGGTCCAGATACGCCACCAGACCTGCGATCACGATCACAATGGCGATCACCGAGGCGAAGACGGGACGTTCAATGAAGAACCGGCTAGACATTCCCACCTCCGTCGCCCCCACCCTTGGCTGCGTCCGAGGCGTGTTCCGGTTTGGCCTCGTTCTCCACGGGAACAACAGTTGCACCTGGACGGGCACGCTGGACGCCCATCACGACAACGCGATCGTCCGGGTGCAGCCCCTTCTCGATCACGCGCAGGTTCTCGACCTGCGGACCGATCTCGACCGGGCGGTATTCGACCGTATTGTCCGCTTTGACGATCGCCAGGTACGGGCCGCGCTGATCGGCGCCGAGCGCCCGCTCGGGCACGAGCAGCGCCGGACGCGGGTCGCCCAGCGCTATTCGAACACGGACAAAGAGTCCGGGAACCAGCGTCCCGTGTTCGTTCGGGAATACCGCGCGCGTCAGGATCGTCCCGGTGCTGGGATCGACGCGGTTGTCCACATAGTCAAGACGACCAACCGGCAGCTCGCCGGCCGGTTCATCCAGGCTCAGAAACACGGCTGTTTCGCCGCGTCCGTCCTCGGGAGTTTCCGCCGGCCCCATGTTCCTTAGAAATCGAAGCAACTCACGTTCGCTCACGTTGAAATACGTGTATATGTGCTCGTCCCTCACGATCGTCGCCAGCAGTGTGTTCTGGCCGGCGCCCACCAGATTGCCCTCGTCCACGAGCCGCCGGCTGATTTTGCCGGAGATTGCGGCGTGAATCTCGGTATACGAGAGGTCCAGTTCTGCCGCATCCACGACGGCTTGGGCGGCCGCCACGCTCGCGGCCGCGATGTCACGCCGCGCCCGTGCCTCGATCAGTTCGATCTCGCTGATGGCGTTGTCGCTGTGGGCCGATTCCTTCCGCTTGAGCGTCACCTTGGCAAGCCGAAGCTCAGCGCGGCTTAATTCGAGCGTTGCCCGAGCACGAGCCAAGCGGGCTTCATACGGGTCTTGCTCGATCGTGAAGAGTAAGTCGCCTTCGCTAACCCTGGCTCCGTCCTCGAAGTGTATGTTCTCGAGGTATCCCGCCACACGAGCGCGCACTTCGTGCGACTCGACGCATTCGGTCGTGCCGGTGAATTCGGCGTAATCGGTGACGTTCCGCTGGATCGGACGCCCGACAGTCACCTTCGGCGGCGGCGGCGAGACATACACATTCTCGTCTTGGCAGCCACCCACCACTAGGACGAGCATCGCCAGTAACGTCATCCACGAGAGGTGCTGCGCTCGAATCGACCGATGGTTTTGCATGTCAGAAACCCGGCTTCGCTTCAGAGTTCAGGGACGTCGCGACGGCCGCGCCGCGTCCATAGCATTGCAAATAGTTTGTCTTACAAATGGTCTCCTGTCAAGGAAAATCGTTTGCATTGCAAATTATTCTTCGCTGCGTGCCCGCGGTAGGCGCCCGCGAGGCCGGATACCCGGTCTGCGAGCATCTCCAATTACGGATTCCGTCTCGCTCTCACGTCTGCGATGTCGTCGAGGCCTTCCGAGAGACCGCCGAGCAACAGCGGATGCGGGAAGGCGGGCAGGACGAACCACTCTCCTAGCAGTCTGTCGGACTTTTTGGCGCGTTTTTTTCGGCGATCCGTGGTACGCTCCCGGCATGGCTACCAGATTTGTGAACGTCGATCGGAATACGCCCATGCTGCTGCCGCCGGACCTGCGTGAGTGGGTGCCGGATGAAGACATGGTTCATTTTGGCATCGAGGCGGTAGCGGGGATGAATCTCCCGACGCTGAAGATCAACCGGCGGGGCTGCGGCTCGGAGCAGTACCCGCCCAAGATGATGCTGCAACTGCTCATCTACTGCTACGCCAACGGCATCTTCTCCTCCAGACGCATCGAACGCGCCACCTATCGAGACGTGGCGGTTCGGTTCCTGACGGCGGACACGCACCCCGACCACGATACGATTTGCACATTCCGACGCGAGAACTTCGAGGCTGTGACGGCGGCGTTCCTTCAGGTGCTTCAACTGGCCCGCACGATGGGCGTTCTGAAGGTCGGGACGGTCAGCGTCGACGGCACGCACATCAAAGCCAACGCGTCCAAGAACAGGAATGTTCGTTATGATCGGGCCAAGCAGTTGGAACTCCAACTCGAAGAGGAC
>JAUWNI010000187.1 GCA_030612705.1 Phycisphaerae bacterium
CCCCCGCCGCCCCCCCCCCCCCCCCCCCGGGCGCCCCCGGTGGCCCTGAGTCAAACCTGCACAGACATTGCTTCCTCGAATCGGTTCCCCACCCCGACCGAGTGCCTGCCAGACAGGCACTCGGAACGGGATGGGGCACCCTCCGCCAACGTTTTACGGTGTAACCGCTACAGCTCGCGGAAGCGGGCGGTAAAGTGGCGTAAGGCCGGCGGCTCATACACGATCTCAAGACCACGCAACGAATCGCGCTGCTGAAATAGCTCAACGGCCCCCTCGACCACGTAATCGAGGTGGCTTTGTGTATACACCCGCCGCGGCATCGCCAGGCGGACGAGTTCCATCGCCGGCGTGGCCCCCCCCTGACCGAACATCACGCTACCGATCTCGGAGGTGCGGATGCCGGCGTGGCGATAAAGGCCGCAGGAGACGGCCTGGCCGGGGAACTGGTGTGGCGGGATATGCGGACAAAAATGCTTGGCGTCGATGTAGATCGCGTGGCCGCCGGGCGGCTCCACGATCTGGATGCCGGCGGCAAGCAGATTTTCGCCGAGATACTCCGTGCTGCGGATACGATATTGCAGGTAGTCTTCAGATACGACCTCCTCGAAACCCTGGGCCATCGCTTCGAGGTCGCGCCCCGCCAGCCCGCCGTACGTGACGTAGCCTTCGGTCAGGATGAGCAGTTCGTTGGCCTTGCGGACGAGCTGCTCGTCGCGCAGCAGCAGCAGCCCGCCGATGTTGACCAAGCCGTCCTTTTTAGCGCTGATGGTGGCGCCGTCGACCAGGTCAAACATTTCGCGGACGATCTCGCGGATGCTGCAATCCTGCTGCCCGGGCTCGCGCATCTTGACGAACCAGGCGTTTTCGGCAAAGCGGCAGGCATCGAAGAAAAACGGCAGCTTGTGCCGGTCGCAGACCTTCCGCACCGCGCGGATGTTTTCGAGGCTGACCGGCTGACCCCCGCCGCTATTGTTGGTAATCGTCAGCATTACAATCGGGATATTCTCGGCGCCTACCTCCTGGATGAGGGCTTCGAGCTTGGCGACGTCCATATTGCCCTTGAAGGGGTGGCGCGTGGTTGGGTGGCGACCCTCTTCGATCACCAGATCGACGGCCTTGGCGCCCGAGTGTTCGACATTGGCGCGGGTAGTGTCGAAATGGTTGTTGTTCGGGACGACCTTACCCGGCCCGCCGACGAGTTGGAACAGGATGCGCTCGCTGGCGCGGCCCTGGTGCGTCGGGAGAATGTGCTCGAAGCCGGTCAACTCATGGATCTTCTCGCGAAAAACGTACCAACTCTTGGCGCCGGCGTACGACTCGTCGCCGCGCATCACCCCCGCCCATTGCAGGTTGCTCATCGCCCCGGTGCCGCTGTCGGTCAGCAGGTCGATCAGCACGTCCTCGGCGTGGACGAGAAAGACGTTGTATCCGACTTCGCGCAGGATCCGTTCACGCTGCTCACGCGTGGTCATGCGGATCGGTTCAACCACCTTGATCCGAAACGGTTCGATGATCGTTCTCATGCTGACTTCCCTTCTCTTTGGTTACGGTTTCCAGTTGCGCAGGCCGGTTAATAAGCGTTCGGTGTCGCGGCCGGCCATCGCGGCGACTGGATCCTTATACGCTATCCACGTGGCACGTTCGTAATCGCGCCGGGCAAGCTCCCCCGCCCATGCACTGCCCCATAGCATAACGGCAAGCACCAGCCACGTTCCCGCCGCAACGGCACCCAGGCGTGCCGGAAAATTCGATTTTCCACCTGAAGCCGAACGTTGCAATAGCCCCGCCGCGAGCACGAGTGCCAAAGTTATACCAGCGGCAACGAACGGATGCCGCCACCAATAATGCATACTGGAGAAATCCCGTCGCAAGTCTTCGCGAATCGAGTCCGGGAGCAAATGAATCCACATCAGGCCGACGATTATTACGATCAGCGCCGGGAAGATCGCGTATAGCGCGAGTTGGTGTCCGCGCGGCGCGACGTTGCGGCTTCTCAACCATGACCAGCTAAATAGAAGCGCGACGACGCCGGCCGCGAGCACCGCCGACGCGAGCCAGGTCACCAGCGCGACGCGTGTGACGAGCCGCTCGTGAGCATCCGGCGCGAGCGCCGGCTTGCGATGGGGGTCGAGCGTCGCCACCGGACGGCTGCGCGCCGCTTCAAGATAAGCCGACCGCCACGCACGCAAATCATTCACAATCGCCCGCGTTTCTTCGTTGTCATCGGCGTCGTCATTCGCTTCGAGCGACTGGGCCAGCAGGTCGGCGGCCAGTAATTGCAACCCTGCCGTGCCCGGTTCGAGCACCCATTGTTTCAGCAAGCTATGGAGCACGCCACGACAGGTTGTCGCCGCGGCTTCATCGCCTGCCTGTTGACGTTCCTGGATAACGCGTTGCACGCGCGGGACTAAGAATTGCAGAAACGCCCCGTGCGGATGACCGACCAGGTCTTCGGCCAGGCTGCATGCCGTACCCGATCCGACACCGAGCGCTTGATACGCCTCGGCCCATTGTTGTATGAGTGCCGCTTGATAGTGAGCGAGATTAGCATGCCGCATTCCTTCGAGGAACACACGAAGCGAAGGCCACCATTTCTCGATCGGCTCGCCGGCCTGTTCCAGCAGCCACATGCGGGCGGCGGCGAGCTGCAACCGCCCGACCTGCGACTTCGACAGGCCATTGACGGCCGTCGCCATGGTTGGTTGCAACTGCTCCGGTTCGACTACGTCGGTCAGGGCGCCGGCCAGCGTGTCGCTCGCCCGCCGCAGGGCGAAGGCCTCGCGCGCCTCGGCGGTCATGTTACGGTTGACACGATTAAAAGCGGCCTGGACTTCGGCCGCGTGAAGTTGCTTAACGCGCTGCTGTGGCAGGCGACGCCAGAAAGCCAGCGCGTTGCACCCCGCCGGCACACTCGCCAAAAAAGCGCCCAGCAGGACCACTAACGGCAGGGCGACGGATGATTTCTCCCCGTTGTCGCGTGATCGACGTTTCATGTCGGCAAGCTACGTCGCCACGTGTGGAAGGGCAAGTTATACGGTTCGCGAAGCGGACTCTACACCGTAAACGGCCGATTTCTTCGCGGTTCGCGAAGATTTTCGTTGCGTGGGTGACCCGTCGCTTTAGCGGTGTGGGACACGAATGGACGGTCGATTCGTGTCCCCCACGGCTAAAGCCATGGGCCACCCGATCACTTGGTCCCTTGGACCCTCGGCCCCTTGGCCCCTTTGGTTGCGGCCAACGGCCGCTCTACGAGACCGATGATGCGATATACCAGCCGGGCCGCGAGGAACTCGGTTGCCGTCGCGGGCGGCAACGGGCGTACCTCGACCACGTCCGCCCCGACGATTCGTCGTTCACGGGCAACGGCGGCGAGAAGGTCGCTAACCTGATACCAGTCGAGCCCGCCGGGTTCGGGCGTGCCGGTGCCCGGTGCGCAGGCCGGATCGAAACCGTCGATGTCGATCGTGACATAGACCGATTCGCCGAGCGATTGCACGACGTCTTGGATCCAATCGTCGGTTTCACGGCAGATTCGGGCCGGGATGATTTTCTTCTTTGCCGAACGGATGAAGCGTGCTTCCTCGCGCGAGTAGCTGCGAATGCCGACGCCGACCGCGTTCACACCCATGTCGTGGATGCGGCGCATGACGCAGGCGTGGCTGTGCGGCGAGTTGTGGTAGCTGTCCCGCAGATCGGCGTGGGCGTCGATCTGTAACACGCTCAGCTTCTTGTGCCGGGGCCGCACAGCGCGAACCAGCGCCAAAGTAATGCCGTGCTCGCCGCCCAGGCCGATCAGAAACTTGCCGTCGCGCACGATTCCGCGGGCGACTTTGTATATGCGTTCGTGCATCGCCTCCGGACCGCGCGCGTCCGGCTCCAGCGGGTCGAGCGTCGCGATGCCGGCCCGATACGATTCGCGGCCGAGCGCGACGTCGTAATCCTCGAGTTGGCGTGAGGCCGCGATGATCGCCCGCGGTCCTTCACGCGTCCCCGCGCTGAAGCTCGTCGTCGCGTCGTACGGGATCGGCAATACCGCGAAGCGCGCCATACGATAGTCGGCGTCACGGCCGTCCAGACCTAAGAAAGTGTCGGGCATCGTCGCGGACATAACCACCATCTACCTAACCGTGCGCGATCATGCAACAGAGCCGGGCCGTCCCCGGCCCGGAAAGCATAGCCGGGCTGTCCCCAGCCCGGAAATCGGCGTGAGGACACGCCTGCTCTGCTGTGTGTGGGCCGTCGCGAGGCGCCGCGGGGAATAGAATTCACTCTTCCCGAAGGACCGGGCGGACTGAAGTCCGCGGCTCCTCAGGTTGAATCCATCAAAGCAACACTGACAGAGCACTAGTCAAACATGAACACCGCCGCCGCCAGCACCGTCGTCCACAGCCCGTTCTTGTCGCCCTCGGCGGTCTGCACGCAGGCGCGGGTGGTGACGATCTGTCCGCTCATGCGGTAAATCTCGCGGCGTTCGTCATAGTCGGCGTCGGGGTCGAAGTCGAGCCCGAGCGTCGACGCCAACATGCTGGCGGCCATGTCCTCGACCAGGTCGGCGGTCTTGCGGTAGTTCATCCCGAAGCCGTGGTATTCGGAAACATAGCCATAATGCTCGCCCTTGGCGGGGATGGCCAGCCCGACGCCGGCCGATACCAGCCGATTCGGTTCGTTGGTGGCCGAGTCGGCCATTACGCAATAGGTGATCTGCCCGGGTTTAAGGTTCTTAACGCCACGCTGCCGCGGCGTGATCTTGCAGCCTGGCGGGAAAATGCTCGAGACCTTCACCAAGTTCAGCGGAGCAATCCCCGCGTCGCGCAGGGCGACCTCGAACGATTGCAGGCGATGGCGATGCTTGCCAACCCCGCGGGTGAAGAACATTCGTGTTGGAACCATGGGAAGCATGGGGGGTCCTCCCCGCCGCCAATCGTTGCCCATCCGGCCTCACTCAACCCGCCGACCGACCGCGCCGGGCCGCGTACACCACGCTCTCGCGCCAGAATCGGCGAATTATAGCACCTGCGCCCGACCGCTCAAACTCACCGGCGAAATTCCCCGAAAACCTCGCCCGCGGTTTGGATCGCTCCCAAACGTTTTTGATAGTTCAACTAGCAGGGAGCTACGGCTCTGGGGACTCTAGCCCGAGCCGGCTTAACGGGGCGCCGCCAGAAGCGGTGCGACCCGGAGGGAAGAAGCCTTTATATACCGCTGACCGCTCGTCCCCACTCCGGGGGCGGCGGTCTTTTTTTATTAAGGGGCCGAGGGACCAAGGGGCCGAGGGGTCGAGGGTCTGAGGGGTAGAGGCACGGAGGAATCGGGTGGCCCGTCGCTTCAGCGGCGGGGGACACGAATGGCCGGTCGATTCGTGTCCCCCACGGCTAAAGCCATGGGCCACCCGATCCCTCGATTCCTTGCCCCCTCGACCCCTCGACCCCTCGACCCCTTGCCCCCTTGGTCCCTTTCCACGGAATTTGGCAAAGATTCTTTTTTATTGGGCCGTCGGCGATGATAATCCTCCACGAGATGTGGACCCGTTGTCAGGTTGACTCCCCATGC
Organism: Phycisphaerae bacterium; assembly: GCA_030612705.1. Classification (GTDB taxonomy): domain Bacteria; phylum Planctomycetota; class Phycisphaerae; order UBA1845; family Fen-1342; genus JALSRY01. The sequence continues at coordinate 5,551 of JAUWNI010000187.1, forward strand.
TGACCGCCATCAATGCTTGGACGTTTCCGGCTGAGTTATCACCCGAGCAGCAGCTTACCGCGGCCGCGGCCGCCGGCTTCGAGGGCATCGAGCTCACAATCGCAACCGACGGTCCGCTCCGTTTCGATACGCCGCTCGAAGCTTGTGCCGAACTGGCCCATCGGGCGGCTGATTTGAAGCTGCGAATCGTCTCGCTCGCGACGGGAGAATTCTGGCAAACCAACTACGCAGATCCGGACGAGGCGGTCCGACAGCGCGCGGTCGATCTCACGCTGCACATGCTCGATCGGGCGGTCGCGCTGGAGGCCGAGGCGATCCTGGTCGTACCCGCCGTCGTCGGCACGCTCGACGAACCGCGCCCGCGCGTCTCGTACGCCGACGCGCTGAGTCGCGCCTTCGATACGCTCCGCGGCCTGCGGCACGAGGCCGAAAGCCGCGGCGTGACGATCGCGCTCGAAAATGTCTTGAACCGTTTTTTGCTGTCGCCATTTGAAGCCGCCGAGATGATCGACCGTATCAACTCTGCTTACGTCGGTTGGTACTTTGACACCGGCAACGTCGTGCCGCTGGGCTACCCCGAGGACTGGATCGCAATACTCGGCGGACGGATCAAACGCGTACACGTCAAGGACTACGATCTGACCCGGCCCGGCAAGGCCGGCTTCCGTGGATCCATGACACTTCCGGCGGGCTTCGGCGCGGGCCCTGTAGCGTCCGCCCCCCGGGGGGGGGGGGGGGGGGGGGGAGCGTTGGCCCGTGTCCGGCCGCCCCGGGGGGGG
>JAUWNI010000024.1 GCA_030612705.1 Phycisphaerae bacterium
GGGGGGGGCCGGGCCCCCCCCCCGCCCCCGCCCCCCCGCCCCCCCCCCCCACCCCCGCCCCCCCCCCCCCCGGCGGCGCCCGCCCCGCCGGCGGGGGGGTCGTCCCCGCCCCCCCCCCCCCGCCGGGGGGGGCCCCCGCTACAGTCTATGGGCGCCGCCAACTTTTGCTGCGGACTGATAGTCGGTCCGCCCGTTGCCGGCGAGCTTTAATGTGATAAACTTACGGCCGTCGTGTTTCTCGGTTTGGACTTCGCCATGCTCGAACACCGGCATCTTGGTCGTGACCTCGCTGGACTGACGGCGCTATCCGTCCGTGCTCGGCTCCTATTGCCCTCCCATCTTCCCTTTATTCATCCGGGATAATGGGTCACGAACAAGCTAAATCGGTAACTCGTTGACAAAAAGAAGATTCGACAATTCGCCACCGTAGCTCAATTGGCAGAGCAGCGGTTTTGTAAACCGCAGGTTGAGGGTTCGAGTCCCCCCGGTGGCTTTCCTGGCGCACGCCGCGCTTTGTCGCGCTGCGTCGCCTTTCTCCGCGTCTGTCAAAGACTTACGCGCCCCACTCGGCGTGGCCGTAGCGCTGGCGACAGTGCGCGACGCCGCGCCGTGTCGCGCGCTTTCGCGCTCGGATTGCCTGCACTTTTGCCGCGCTTTTTTCGCGCTGTCGGACGCATCTCCCCGCACGCCGCAGTCGATGCTGGCCGCAGGCTCAGGCAGGCCGTCGTCGGTGCCGGTGGCCCGCATGTCGACCTTCTGCCGTCCTTTGCGCGTGTCCGTGGCAACGCTCGGCAACGCGTCGAGCGCGCCGGTCAGGTCGTGGACGCCGAGCTTGGTGTAGAGCCCAGCGTCAACGTCGGCGTCGAATGGCGGGCAAGTTCCTGGGCGACCTTGACGGATACGCCGCTCTTGACCAGCAGAGTGATGTAGCTCACCCGCAACGCGTGGAAATCAGCCACGCGCCCTGATGAATCGGTCACGGCCGGGAACTCCGCGTCGCGACGTTCCCGGCGCTGCCTTCGATCCTGCGTTTTGCGAATCCAGCGTGCCTTCGCCCGGCGCAGGTCCGCCCGGATCATTTCGGCCGCTTGGTCGCACCATGAGCCCGACCAGACGGGAGCCGCGCTCGGCCGGCCGGTCAGCCATGGCCGCAAGACGTCAGCGAGATCGGAGCGAATCGGCTGCCTGTTTGCGCTGCGCCGCTTGCTGCTCCTTGCGTCCAGCACGATCGCCGGCGGGTCGGCGTCGAGGATGAAGTTCCTCGGCGTCAGACTGGCCAGTTCGCCGGCCCGGAAACCCGTGCCCGCCGCCACACGGTAGAGCATCGCCCGATCGGCGCCGGACAGGCTATGCCGCCAACGTGGCGCGGATGCCGTTGTCTCGACCACCCTCTGAATCTCGTCGGTGTTCAAGGCACGACGCTCGTAACGCCGGTCGGTCGAGCCGGCGCCCGATCGGAAGCGTCAAACCACCTGGCGAACCTTCTTGAAAGCCCACTGGGATTGTCTGGGTGCGTGCGGTAGTCATGTTGATCGGCCGAGATTCGTGGCCTGTTGCCCCGCAAGCTCAAGACACTCATCGCCTTGAAGCCGGACGAGTATTTGGACCGTACGGGAGTGGTTCAAGCTGAAGAAGCTGGGAAGATGAGTCCGAAAGAACGAGATGAATTGATGAAGGTGCTCCACGAACTGATAAGTGACTCGGTGTAGCACGACCGGGTCGGGTTTCGTCGTCTCACGCCGTTACGGAGCAGTCCCTGGATGAGCACAGCACGGACATCCGTTCTGTCTCGCGTGATGATGGTGGTCGGCACCCTTATCGCTTGTGTGGACGTGACAGACGCTCCGTTTCAGCGCCCGCAGCAGCGCTTGTGCTTCTCGCCGCTTCCGCAGGGACAAGGGTCGTTGCGGCCGACTTTGCCTCGTAGTCCCGTGGGAGCGGCGGGCACGGGTTGGGCCACTGCCGGTTGACTGTGCCGCCGAAGCCACAATTCCGCGGTCTTCCGCAGATCGCCGTCCGCATGGGCGAAGAACATCTTGTATGCGTCGCAAAAGTAGCTCAGGTTCTCACCGGACGGATGAGGCCACCGTTCCTTCGGACAGCCGCCGCGGCAGTGCGTTAGCCAGGAGCACGCTTGACAGGCGCGCGGCAGCTCCGCCTTCCGGCGTCCAAATTGGGCTTGCCGTGGCGAATTGAGCATTGCTTCGAGATTGCCGTCCAGCACGTTACCCAGCTTCCACTCATCATCGACGAAGAAATCGCAGGTGAACACATCGCCGTTGTGTTCGATGACGACGTAGGTACCGCACTCGGCCAGGAGCGTACACTCGGGTGGCTGGAGCCCGACGTACGTCGCGAAGACGGAGTCGAACCAGCGAACGGAGGTAGTTGCCCCACCGTCGCGGAAGTCGTTCAGCCAGCAGTCGAATACACTGCACAGGAACGTGCCGAATCGCTCCGGGGTAACGGAAAACGGCGCCACGCACCTCGGGTCGTCTGCCGCCCGTTCATAACACGGAATGAACTGCATGTAGTTCAGGCCGCGTTGCTTCAGGGATTCGTAGATCTCGCAGGGAAAACGTGCGGAGTAGTCGTTCACCACCGTCAGGGCGTTTACCTCCACGCCACTGTCGAGCATCCGCTTCAGCGCATCGCTGACCCGTTTCCAGGTGGGTTGTCCGCCGCGGGTCAGGCGGTAATGGTCGTGCACGTGCTCAGGGCCGTCCAGCGACAGTCCGACCAGAAACTTGGCCTCCCGCAGGAAACAGCACCATTTGTGATCAATCAGCAGCCCGTTGGTTTGCAGGCCGTTGCCGACGATCTGTCCGCCGCGGCCGTGCTTCTTTTCGAGTTCGACGGCTCGCTCAAAGAAACCCACACCCATCAGCGTCGGCTCACCGCCCTGCCACCCGAACGAAAGGTTCGTCCGACCGTGGGTCATGACTTGACGGATCATCGCCTCGAGCACGGCGCCGCTCAGCCGATGAACCGCACTCTCGGGAAAGAACCGATCTTTCTCCAGGTAAAAGCAGTACCGACAGGCCATGTTGCAGTCCGGTCCGGCGGGCTTGACCAGAACGGAATTGAGCTCCTTTTCACGCTGCCCCATGCTGGTGACTTCCTCGCTGATACCGCAATCACTCTGTCCAGGATACGCGCCGCCCTGCCACGTGAACCCAACCCAGCGTGCGCCAAGTCCGGTGGACCGCTGCGGTCAACCGTTGTCTGTCTGTGACCGTCTCATCGGGGCAACCGAGTCGCCGTACCGATCCTGGAGGCGTTTCAACTCAGCCTTGAGCCGCTTGACGGTATCGGCATAGGCCGGGTTGGCGTAAACATTCTTCAGCTCGTGTGGATCTTTCTCAAGATCGTAAAGTTCCCAGGCATCGATTCCATTGCGAAAATGAATCAGCTTGTAACGCTGGGTGCGCACGCCGTAGTGCGGTCGGACCTTATGCCACCCGCCTTGGCCCTCATCGCCGTATTCGTAGTACCTGTAGTACATCGATCTGCGCCAGTCAGACGGCGTGTGGCCTCGCAGAATGGACCGGAAGGACTCACCCTGAATTTCGACCCGAGGCGCCTGGCCGGCGAGGTCCAGGAACGTGGGGGCGAAGTCCAGGTTCAACACAATGTCATCGCTAACCGCGCCGGGCTTGATCTCCCGTGGGTAGCGCACGAGCAGCGGCATACGTAGCGATTCCTCGTACATGAACCGCTTGTCATACCAGCCATGGTCGCCCAGGAAATAACCCTGGTCGGACGTGTATACCACGACTGTGTTCTCCACCAGCCCTGCCCGGTCGAGATAGTCGAGCAACCGACCGATATTGTCGTCTATCGATGCGATGCAGCGCAGATAGTCTTTGATGAAGCGCTGGTACTTCCATTTCTTGAGCGCCTGGGCTTCGAGGCCTTCGGGTGGCGGAACTTTGAGATCACTCGGAGCCAAATGCCGCTCGATGGTCATCGTCTGGTGGCGAGCGGCGTCGCAACGGGTGGAGTAATCGTCGTTGAACGTTTCGGGCTCGCGGATTTCGACACCGGCGTATAGTTTTGCGTGCTTCTCGTCAGTCTGCCACAAGCGATGCGGCGCTTTGTGCTGGCACAGGAGCAGAAACGGTTTGTCTTGCTCGCGCGATTCCAGCCAGCCGAGGCACTGGTTGGTGATTATGTCGGTGACGTACCCGCTGTGCTTCCTTTGCTCGCCCATCTCGATCGTGACCGGATCGTAGTAGTCACCCTGGCCCGGCAGGACGTTCCAGTAGTCGAAACCGGTGGGATCGCTCGTAAGGTGCCACTTGCCGACCATGGCCGTCTCGTAACCGGCCCCACGCAACAATTTCGGGAAGGTCATCTGCTTGCCGTCGAACTCGTCCCGGTTGTCCCTCACACCATTGATATGACTGTACTTTCCGGTCAGGATCGTCGCCCGGCTGGGCGCGCAAATGCTGTTGGTGCAGAAACAATTGGTGAAGCGCAGGCCTTCACGGGCCAGGCGGTCCAGGTTCGGAGTGGTATTGATCCGGCTGCCGTAACAGCTTAAGGCATGGGCAGCGTGGTCGTCGGACATGATGAAGAGGATGTTGGGCCGCCGTGGCGAGGAGCGTGCGCCGAAGGTCGGCAGCGGCAGCGCCAAGCCGGCGGCCCCCAACCCGGCAGCTCTCAGGAAATCGCGACGCGTCCAATCGGACTGGTTCATGTTCATGCGTTTCCTTTCCGCGGACAACGTATCAACAGCGAAGATCCAGCGTGCTGTCCGTTTGAGCAGCTCAACGTTGATTCGGAGTACATCAGAAGAACGATCGACGGTATCAAGGGATGGCGCCATGCCCAAGTAACGAGGCACACCCTCAAAGGCACGCGGGATTATCCGTGTGCTGCCTCGCCGATGATGACCTTACCCGAACAGGCACCTCCGTTGCAAGCAATACGGAGCATCTTGCCTGGAACCCGCGCGTCTTTACCGGCAGACGCGCTCTATCTTTCCAGGTTGGGTTTCAGTGCGTGCCTTCCTCTCGGTAGCTGCGCAGCCCCCAACCATCTCTCCTCGGCAGCCCTGATATTCTTCCTCAGGTTGTAACCGTCATCCTCCGCTCCTCAGCGCCATCGGCAACCGTTCGACGATAAGGATCGCTGGACCAGCACAACGGGTCAGGTTTTCGGTATGGACAGGTCGGCGTACGCGTCGAAGCCAAAGTCACCTGTTTCGATGGGGCCCGCAGAGGTCGGCCCCGCACGATTCGCGTACGATCAGTTCGGGCTTCAACGAGATCCGGGTTGGGGGACGCTGCGGGTCGGCGACGCGCCGACAGAGGAGCTCCATGGCCTTGGCACCCATCTCGGACATCGGCACGCGAACGGTCGTCAGGGGTGGGCGAGTCATGCGCGCCACGCGCGTATCGTCGAAGCCGGCCACTCCCAGGTCCCGCGGAACGGACAGGCCCGCGGCATTCGCGGCGGCGACAATCCCCGCGGCCATCTCGTCGTTCGCCGCGAAGACACAGCAGTCCGGAGCAGCCCACTCGCGCACGTGCTTGGACGCGAGGTTGTACGCCGTCTCGTATTCGTAGTCGAGGTAGTACACATCGCTGCGCGAAAACGGCAGCTTGGCGTTCGCGAGCGCCTGCCGGTACGCTTCGAATCGCGCGATGGTGTCGAAGTTGGTCTCGAGCCCACCCACGAAGACGATGCGCTTCGCACCGCACGGGCCGACCAGGTGGCGCATCATCGCCGTGGCGCCGTGCCGCTGGTCGATCAGCACGCTGTCATGCGGAGCACCGCCGATCTCATCATCGAGCACGACGAACGGCAGCCGGAAGTCAGTGAGGACGTCCTGGATTCGGTCGGTCAGTTCGGAGACCATCACCGCCACGCCGTCCAACAACGTGCGTTGCCGGATCGCGTGGAGCAGCGAATGGCTGTCGTCGCCATCGCGCGTCGAAGAGACGACGAGGTTGTATCCCAGTTGGCGGGCGCGCTGATTGGCTCCGCGGATGATCTGGGAATAGAACTCGCCGTGGAGGTCCGGCAGGACCAGGCCGACGATCTCGCTCTTGCGAAGCATCAACCCACGGGCGAAGGCGTTGGGCTGATATCCCAGCTCACGGATCGCCGACTCGACGCGTGCGCAGGTTTGGTCATTCACCAGCTCGCGACGGTTGAGGACTCGCGAGACGGTGCTGATCGATACGTTCGCGCGTTTGGCGACATCGGAGATCGAAACGGGCATTGCGGGCTTCCGGAGTGCCAAGGCGCCGGCATGTTTTTGACAGCGCTTTCAATAGACCATATGCTCATTCGACATGCGTTGTCAACTCTCTGTCATCAAAGCGCTTGCGATCATCGCGTGTTCGGCGGGGTGTACGGGGGCGACGCCGGGCGTTGATGCGATCCTGCGTTCCCCGGAGACCACCGCAGCCATCGACTACCGGTTCACCGCGGCGGATGAGGCGCTGCTCGACGAAGTCCAGCACGCATGCTTCCTCTATTTCTGGAAGGAGGTGGGCTCGCCGGCAAAGCTCGTGCGGGATCGCAAGAAGGCACCGGTGTCGAGCATTGCGGCGGTGGGGTTCCAGCTTTCGTCGTTGCCGATCGGCGTCGAGCGCGGCTGGATCACGCGCGAGCAGGGGCAGCAACGGGCATGCACCGTCCTGAAATCGCTGCTCGCGCGCAGCGATAACAAGAAATTCGGCGTGTATCTGCACTATCCGGACATGAGCACCGGCGGATTGTCCAAAGAGGGCTTCGAGATTCTCGCCAGCACCGTTGATCATGCGCTGTTTCTGGCGGGCGCCATTACGGCGGCGGAGTACTTCGGTGGCGAGATCGGCCCGCTGGTCGACCGGCTGATCGCGGAGACGAACTGGAGAGCGTACGCGACTTCTCCCGAAGGTTATCTCTCAATGGGCTGGAAGCCCGACGATCCCGGAAACCTCGCCGGTCCCGGGAAGTTCCTGGACTGGCACTGGTGGAACGCGAGTGACGAGGAACGGTTGATCTATGTGCTGGCTGCCGGATCGCCTAAGAGTGATCACGCGGTCGAGCCCGAGGTCTACTACCGCCTGCAACGTCCCGTCAAACGTCATCAAGAGATGCCGCCGTATGTGGTGTCGTGGCCGGGGGCGCTGTTCACGTACATCTTCAGCCACTGCTGGATCGACTATCGCTCGCTCAAAGCCGACGACCCGCGGCGTTTTGGAATCGACGCGCCGCGCGTGGACTGGTTCGAGAATTCCCGCCGGGCGGTGCTTACACATCGTCAGCGGTGCATTGAACAGGCCTCACGCTTCAAGACGCTGGCGCCCGATCACTGGGGTCTGAGCGCCTGTTCCGCGCGAGACGGCTACATCGTCCCGGAGATCCGCCCGAACATTCGCGACGCGGATGCGTGGTTCGAAGGCACCGTCGCCCCTTATGCCGCCGTCTCAGCGATCATGTTCACGCCGAAGGAAAGCCTGGCGGCGACTCGCGCGTTTCGGTCGCTGACGGGCGAGGACGGCAAGCCGCTCGTGTGGCGCAACCCGAAGGCCGGGGGCTACGGCTTCGCTGACTCGTTCAACCTTGATCAGGGCTTTGTGTGCGATGATTACGTGGGCATCGATCAAGGCCCGATGCTGCTGGCGATTGAGAACGCGCGAACCGGGCTGATCTGGAAGCTCTTCATGCGACACGAATCTGTGCGGCGCGCACTAACGCGACTCAAGCTCGAAGCACGGTAGTCTTATCGGACGCGTGTGTATCTGTGCAATCCGGTCACGAGCTGTGGTGGCGTGGAGGTATTGATTGACTTCTCGGCCGGCATGGCTTATCTTCTGTTTGAAAGCGCTTTCAGTGCGCTGATGCCAGCGCTTGCGGATGGGGGACGTTGTTCTTATTGAGGAAGCTGCCGCATGAGCACCGTCGTGCGGACGACGCCAGACTCCAGCGAACGGGGGCGGGCGGCTATCGGTGTCGCGAACCGGTATGGGTATTTCTCCGCTGACGGTGCCGAGTACTGCATAACCGATCCGAAAACGCCACGCCCCTGGGTGAACATCATCGCCAATCCGCGCATGGGTTTGGCGGTCAGCCAAACGGGTAGCGGCTTCACGTGGATAGACAATTCGCAGCTCGCGGTAATCACGAGGTGGCAGCAGGACCTTGCGCAGGATTCGTCGGGCAAATTCCTTTACGTGCGCGATGCAGACTCCGGTGAAGTGTGGTCGTTGTCGCCCGCGCCGGTGTGGGCCAAGTACGATCGATACACTTGTCACCACGGGCTGGGCTACTCGACATTCGTCACCGAGTTTGGGGGGATCCGGGCGGAGTGGACGCTGTTCTGCCATGTGAGCGAGACGGTCGAGCTGTGGCGCGTCGAGTTGCATAACCGGAGCGATCGGTCGCGGCGACTGGAGTTGTGTGCTTATCTCGAGTGGTGTTGCGGCGTTGCCCCGTCGCCACGGCGGGAATTCCACAAGCTGTTCATTGAGACGGAGTTTGACGCTCGGCGGGGTGCGGTGTTCGCGCGTAACCATATGTGGGAAGTGCCGTCCGAGCGGGACGGCCACTGGAATACCGATTTTCCGTACGTCAGCGCGCTCGCGTGCACCGAACCGGTCTTCTCAGCTCAGGGCGACAAGGTCGCCTTCGTCGGTCGCTATGGGGATCTCAAATCGCCGGAGGCATTGCAGCAAGACTTGTGGCAACCGGCTTTCGGGCGGCACGAGGATGCCGTCGCGGCGCTGCGCTCGGTGGTCGAGCTTCGGCGCGGCGAGCGTCGCCGGCTGGGTTACGCGCTGGCTGTGGGGGAATCGCATGAAGGCACCGAACGGTTACTCGACGGGATGCTTGACGTCGACGTTATGGATCGCGCGTTGGACGAAGTGCGGTCTTCGTGGCGAGAGCGGCTCGCGGCGCATCGCGTGGAGACGCCCGAACCGTCGCTCAACTTTCTGACGAACGACTGGTTGCGCTATCAGGCGATCTCCGGGCGGATCTGGGGGCGCTGTGGCTACTACCAGCAGAGCGGAGCATACGGCTTTCGCGACCAATTGCAGGACTCGCAGGTGTGGCTGACGATCGAGCCGGAGCGGTGTCGCGAGCAGATCAGGCTGCACGCGGAGCACCAGTTCGCCGACGGGTCGGTCTACCACTGGTGGCATCCGCTTTCCGAGCAGGGGCACATCACGCGCATGACGGACGATCTGCTCTGGCTGGCGTTCGTGGCCACCAACTACATCAAGGAAACCGGCGATCTCGGCTTCCTGAGCGATGTTGCCCGGTTCATTGACGACGAACAGCCGCAGCCGTTGGTCGAGCACGTGCGACGTGCATTCACGCGTGTGTTTGAGCGCATCAGTCCGCGCGGGTTGCCGTACATCGGCGCCGGCGACTGGAACGACGGCTTGAGCGCGGTCGGATTGCAGGAGCGCGGCGAGTCGATCTGGCTGGGGCACTTTCTGGTGGGCTTGCTTGCGGATTGGGCGGAGATCTATCGGCGGATAGCGACGAAGCGGGGTGGCACGGCTGTGTCAGCCGTGAATTGCGACTGGGAAGAGTCTGCCGTCGAGTTTGAACGTCGTCGCGAGAAGCTGATTGCGGCGATCAATGAGCACGGCTGGGACGGAAAGTGGTACCTTCGCGCCACGCTCGACGATGGCTCGAAGCTGGGCAGTGCGGAGAACCGTGTTGCCAGGATCTTTCTCAATGCCCAGACGTGGGCGGTGCTGAACGACGTTGCTCCAGCGGAGCGCGCGGCGCAATGCATGGCCGCGGTCCGGAAACATCTGGTCAGCGACGCGGGTGCCCTGCTGCTGGCGCCGGCATTCGACCAGCCCGACCCGAAGATCGGCTACATCACCCGCTACGCACCCGGGCTGCGCGAGAACGGCGGCGTGTACACGCACGCGGCGACGTGGGCGATCGCCGCCGCGTGCAAGCTGCGCGACCACGAGCTGGTCGGCCGGCTGCTCACGGCTATGAACCCCGCGCTGAAAGACCCGGACAAGTATTGGGCCGAGCCCTACGTCACGCCCGGCAATGTCGACGGTCCGAGCTCACCACACCACGGTCGTGGCGGCTGGACGTGGTATACCGGCTCGGCGGCGTGGCTCCATCGCGTGGTGAACGAATGGGTTCTCGGCGTCCGCCCAGAATGGGACGGTTTGCGCATCGACCCGTGCCTTCCCTCCGACTGGAAACGCGCAAGCATGACCCGCCCGTGGCGTGGTTGCACATACGACATCAGGATCGAGCGATCCAATGAACTGGCGGAAGGCGCACCTGCTGAAGTGATGATGGACGGCACGAAGCTGGCGACGAATGTCGTCGCACCGCCAGCGGAAGCAGGCGAGCGCCACGACGTTCAGGTGCGCTGCCGCTGACGAACGTAGCGGCCCGCGCCCTCGCGCGGCCGCTGGAGGAAGACGGCGCGCTGACCCCGCGACGCAATTACACGCTGCAATATTACTGATCGCGGCCGCGCGGGGACGCGGCCCGCTACAGCTCAGCCCTTTATTCCCGTCGTTGCGATCCCGCGGATGAATGTGCGCTGCGCGAGCATGAACAGCACCAGCACGGGCAGGATGATGAGTGTGGAGGCCGCCATGAGTTGGTTCCAGGGTGTGTCGCCCGCTCGGCTCTGGAGGAATTGCAGGCCGAGCGCGAGCGTGAACTGGTTTTGGTGCGAGAGGTAGATCAGCGGGCCGATCAGGTCGTTCCAGACGGTCAGGAAGTGGAACAGCGCGACCACCGCCAGCGCCGGCTTCGACAGCGGCAGAATGATCCTCCAGAAGCAGCCCCAGGTGGAGCAGCCGTCGATCTTGGCGGACTCCTCCAGCTCTATGGGGATGCCCAGGAAGAACTGCCGCAGTAAGAACACGTTGAACGCGCTGCCGAACCAGGCCGGTACCCAGAGAGGCAGGAACGTTCCGATCCAGCCCAGGTGTTTGAAGATCATGTAGGTGGGCACCATGATCACGGGGAATGGGATCATCATGGTTGCGAGACACACGCCGAACATGACGCCGCGCCCGGGGAACCGAATCCGCGCGAAGCCGTACGCCGCGATGGCGCTCGACAGCACCATCCCGACCAGGCTGAGGACGGCGATGATCAGCGTATTGCGGGCATAGAGCGGGAAGTCGAAACTCTCGGAGCGCATGACCTGGCCGAACGCGTCGACCTGCGGGTGCTCCGGGATGATGTTGGATTGCAAGAGCTCCGCGTCGGGCTTGAGGCTCACGCTGAGCATCCACGCCAACGGAAGCAGGTACAGCGCTGCGACGGCGATGAGCGGCAAGTACTTCAACACCGTGCCAGATTGTCGCGAGCGTCCTGGGTTCACGTTGTCACCTTGTTACCTTATCACTTTGTCACCTTGTCACGCCCCCCGATAGTGCACGGTCCGCCGACTGGCCCAGAAGACCAGCGCCGTCAACGCGAGAATGATCAGCAACTGAACCCACGCCATGGCGCTGGCATAGCCCATCTTCAAATACTTGAAGGCGTTGTCGAAGAGGTACATCGTGTAGAAGTACGTGGCGTCCTCGGGGCCGGAGCGTGAGCGCCACATCACGTAAGGCAGCGCGAAGATCTGCCAGGTTACGATGATGCCGACGATGACGTTGAACAGGATCACCGGACTGAGCCCCGGCAGGGTCACGTGCCAGAACCGCCGGACACGCGAGGCCCCGTCCAATTGGGCCGCTTCGTACAACGTGGTGGGGATGTCCTGCAGTCCGGCGAGGTAGATCACCACCGGCGAGCCGATCAGCCAGAGGCTGATGAGTACCAGCGCGAGCATCGCCCAGCCTGGTCGGTCAAGCCAGGCGGGACCGTCGGCAAGATCCTGAGCGACACCGAGGATCGGCTGGCTCCATTGGGCGCCGTCGGTTGCGTTATCGAGCGCCTGTGCCGCCGGGAGAACAAGCTGGCCGACTGGCCGGATCGCCTGGTTTACGAGGCCGGCCTCGGGGCTCAGCATCCACATCCACACCACGCCGACCGCGACCAGCGGCACAATGGTCGGCACGAAGATGCACGCGCGAAAGATGGCCTGTCCGCGGGCCTTCCGGTTGAGCAGCACGGCGAGCAAGACCGCGACGACCGTGCCGGCGGGGATGGCCAACGCGGCGTAGATGAACGTGTTGCCAACGACCTTGTAGAAGACCGGATCGCGGGCAAGCTCGCGGTAGTTGTCGGCACCGACGAAGACCGGTCGCTGGAGCAACGGGTAGTCGCAGAAACTGATGTACAGCGAGAACCCCATCGGGATCGCCAGGAACAACAGGAAGCCCAGCCACCAGGGGGCGGTCCAGAGGAGTCCTTGCACCGTTGCGGATCTCTGTGTCATCGGTCCCTTCAGTCGCCGCGGCGTTTGGCTGCCATGCGCTGATACTCGTCAACGATCGTGTCGATGCGCTGCTGGGCTGCTTTCACCGCATCGTGCGGATCGCGGACGCCGCGCAGGATGCTCTCGTGCATCTTGAGCAGCTCGGCCGAGGTCTGTGCCCAGGTCGGCATCTGCGGATAGCCGAAGGCGTCGGGCGATCCGGCCATTTCGTCGAACACCTGGATGAACGGGTTAGTGTGCGTGGCGTAGAAATCCGGCGCGGGCGTGCGAAACGGCGAGACTTTGCCGTGTTCTTTGCATAGTTCTTCGAGCACGTCCTGCTGGAGCATGTACTTAAGGAAGACCATCGCCTCGCGCGGATGGCGCGACCCGGCCGGGATCACGAAAACATCCGTGCTGGCGAAGGCGTGGTGTTTGTCAGGGGTGGCGGAGGGGAACGGCGCGACGGCGTAGTCCAGGTCACGGGCGTACTTGCTAATCCAGTTCGACATCCACGGTCCCTGGAAGAGCATCGCCAGCCGTTCGCTCAGGAACGGGTTTTGGGCACCCTCGATCGCGCCCGTCGTACCCTCGAACTTGAGCATCTCGGGATTGCCGAGCATCGCGCGGCGCTGGTGAATCCACTCCGCCGCGGCGTGGCCCGCGGGCGTGTCGATCGCGGAGCGCTCCCCGTCCCACAGCCGGCCGCCGAAGAAGTTCGGCCAGATCCAGTGCCACCAGCCGAGCATGCCGGGCGAGGTGGTGAAGCCGAGCTGCACGATTTTCCTGCGGCCGTCCTCCCCCGTTTCGTAACGCGTGAGGCGCGTGGCGTAGTCGTTGAGCTCGGCGGTGGTCCGAGGCGGGCGATCCGGGTCGAGGCCGGCCTCGCGGAAGAGTCGGTGGTTGTAATACAACGCGATCGTGTAGGGTGTGCTCGGCAGCGCATACAGCTTGCCGTCGTATCGGCCGATCTCCAGCCAGATCGGCTTGAACGCGTCGAGATCGATCTGAAACTCGGCGACGAGATCGTCGAGCCCCATCAGCGCATCCCGATCGGCGTACTGCGGGACGATGTGGTCGAAGAGGCCGGCGACGTCAGGAGGATCACCGCCGGCGGTGGCGATCAGCATGCGCTGATCGACGTTGCTGACCACGCAGTATTCGACCCAGATGTTCTGCTCGGCGCCGATCGTTTCGTTGAAGCGGTCGACGATGCGCTGCATAGCGAGCGCTTCCACCCCGGCCCACTTCTCCCAGTAGCGGACAACCGTTCGGTCGGCGGGGACGTGGCGCTGTCCGCGCGGACCGAGAGCGAGCAGTACTACGGCCGGCAGGCCCAACAGCACAACCAGAAGCGTGGTGCGAGTGGTCATCAAGAGTAGAGATTGATCCAGAGCGGCCCGCAGGTCAACGCGCCCCGGTCCATACGGTGGCTAAGGTGCGAACAATTCCTGGAAGATGGCCGCGTCCCGCAGGTCGACGTCGTTGTCGTCATCCAGATCCGACCCGGCAAACTGCGCCGGCGTGCAACCCTCGGGCACGGTGGTCACGTCGGGACCCGCCAGACAATTGGCAAACACCGCGAAGTCCGCCGCGTCGATATCGCCGTCGTATTCAAAATCGACGTCGAAGTACATGTCGATGGCCGTCATCATCGGGCGGATCTCGGGGTTCGCCATGAACAGTTTCCAGCACAGTCCGGTGCGATAGTTCTCGATCATCGGCACGATCGTGCCTTCATCAATGGCGACGTAGCCGGGGGCGAACCAGTTGACCTCGAGGTTGAACGCGTCGTAGAAGCCGTAGGGGCCAAAGAGCTGAGCGCCGTACACGTCGTACAAGTGCCGCAGCGTGGCCAGCGACTCTTCCGGCGCATAGGGCATCGCGCTGATCGCGGCGGTGGGCGTGATCGTACCGTTGTCGTAGGTGGGGCAATGCGCCGCATAACCCCAGGGGTTAAAGCTGGCGGTGAGTCCCCACACGAGCGGGCTATAGCCCGCGAAGCCGTTGGGATTCTCGATGCAGTGTGCGCGGTTTATCAGCGAGATATTGCGGAAGTTCGTGGAGTAGTTCGCGTAGATATCGCGCTTGTATCGGGGGTCAAAACCCAGATGTGAATAGTGCGTCCAGAACAGCGGCCCACCGTAGGGAGGTCCAACCCACAACTGGTACCCGTAATACTCGTTGCCGTTCACGTAGCTGGAGAGCCCCGCCCAACCCTCGTGGTAACTCTCCGGCGGCATGGGGTGGGTTGGTGAGGCGACTGCCAGTAGATACACGATCATCGCCTCGTTGAACCCACGGATCTGGTGGTTCATGGCCCAGTCGTAATCGGGCGACCAGTGCCAGTAGAGGATGTTGCTGTTGGGGTATCTACGGTACCAGTTCCACTCCACGCCTTCCCACATCGTCGTGGCCTTGTCGCGAATGTAGGACTCGACGAAGTCGTTCGGATCGTCGAAGTATTGGCGCACTGTGAGAATGCCCTCGACCAGAAACGCCGTCTCCACCAGGTCGCCACCGTTGTCCTGGTACCCGGCGAACGGGATGGTCTCGCCGGTGAAGCCGTGGTAGTGATGGGCCCAGGCACCGTGATAGCGCTCGACGGTTTCGTCGAGGAAGGTGAGGATGGTTGCGACGCGCAGGGCGGCGTCTGCGCGCGTGACGAAGCCGCGCTGCGCGCCGACCGCGATGGTCATCAGTCCCATGCCGGTGCCGCCGGTCGTGACCGTATCGCTGGAGTGACCGAATCCGTATCCCTCTCTGGCCATGCCGCAGGCCGGATGGCCGTAGTCCCAGAAATAGCGAAAGGTCGCTTCCTGTACGAGGTCGAGCAGCTCGTCGTCGGTCAGGCCGTTATACAGGGCTGAGACTACCTGCGAAGGAGACGATTCATCGCCGTCGACCAGCGCGGTCGCATAGTAGTAATAGCGCGGGCTGCCTTCGTCGGTGAGATCGCTGTAACCGGCGTCTGGCAGCGGCGATGTGTTCAACTTCGTAAACGGGCCGGACTCCGATTCCGAGCGATAGACATTGTATCCTTGCAGGCCGGCGACCGACACGGGCTTCCAGACGATGTCGTTGCGGTCGGCGTAGCCGTTGGCGGCCACGCCGGCTGGCGGCTCGGGGCCGCCGCGCTGGCCGAACGCTGGCGCCGCCAGCAGTTGACACACGCCGATCGCGGCCGCAATTGTGATCCGAGAGTAAAGTCGATTGCTTCTCATCCGTTCCCGTTCGCCGTGTCCGGCAGGCTGGCCTGATTTCCCGTAGGTCTGCCGATGCGAATGAGCTCGGCGTACCAACGCCCACTCGCTTTTATTATACGTTTTTGGGTCTGGTGATCGCAACGAATGATTCCGAATCGTTTGGCGAAGCCCTCGGACCACTCGAGGTTGTCGAGCAGTGTCCAGACGAAGTAGCCGCGCAGGTCGACGCCTTCGGCCAGGGCGGCGCCTGCCGCGGCGATATGATCGCGTAGGTACGCGGTGCGGTCCTGGTCAGCCACGTAGCCAGTCTCGTCGGCGTGGTCGTCGAACGCGGCGCCGTTTTCCGTGATGTAGATCGGGAGCCCCGGGTACCGCTTGTTCAGCCAGTGCAGCACGCGTCGTAGCCCATCGGGGACGATCGGCCAGCCCATGGTCGTTCGTGCGGCATCAGGCTGCGGCACGACCTCCGTTTCCATCGGGCCGGAACCCGGGGCGTGCCGGATCAGGTCACCCAGGTAATAGTTGAGCGCCAGAAAATCGACGGAGCCCTTAAGCAGGCGCGCGTCCTCAGCGGTGAACTCGGGCAGCAGCGAACCCAGGCGTTCGCGCAGAACATCGGGGTAGTCCCCGTAGTACGGCGGGTCGCCGAACCAGCCGCCGAAGTCGAGCATGGCGCGTTCGGCGGCGTCCACGTCTTCCGGCGTGTCGGAGGCCGGAGCGCTCCAATTCAGGTTCAGCGCGAGGCTGATGGCGCCGTGGTTGTGTCGGGCGGCGCGATAGCGAGCCGCGGCGTAAGCATGCGCTCGAAGCAAGTTGTGCCCAACGCGGTAGCCCAGAGTGCGATCACGGATCATCGGGGGGTGAACGCCCTGGAGATACCCGGCGGTGACGACAACCCACGGCTCGTTCAGCGTCAGCCAGTAGCGCACCCGGTCGCCCAGACGGGCGAAAGCCTGCTCGGCGTAATCGGCAAAAACATGCGGCAAATCCGGGTGCGTCCAGCCGCCAAGCTCGGTTTGCAGAGCCGCTGGTAGATCCCAGTGATACAGCGTCGCGAACGGCTCGATCCCCGCCGCACAGAGGGCATCCACGAGCCGATCGTAGAACGCCCATCCCTTGGCATTGACTGTGCCCCGCCCCTGCGGGAGAACGCGCGGCCAACTGATGCTGAATCGGTAGGCTCGCAGGTTGAGCTGACGCATGAGGTCGACGTCTTCTCGGTAACGATGGTAGTGGTCGCAGGCGGTGTCGCCGGTGTCGCCGCAGGCGATCTTCCCCGGCGTGGCACAAAAGACGTCCCAGATACTCGGCCCCTTGCCGTCTTCGGCTGCCGCGCCCTCGATCTGGAAGGCGGAGGTGGCCGCCCCCCACACGAAGCTATTCGGAAACGTGACGTTCATCCTGACTGTTTGGCCGGGTTCTCGGGTGTAGTTGGGGCAACGGCGCATGCCTCTGGAGAGGACTGGGCGCGCTGTCGCCGCTGCCATTCTGCCACAAGTTCTTTCTGCACAAGCGGTTAACGGGTAGCGACGTACGCCCGTGCGGTTCGATCGCAGGCGGCGCGCCTTCTCGCCGGATTGAAGCATACCCGTTTATGAAAGCGCTTGCAATGGTCCGCCCGTGGTGATATATTATAGGGTGCAGGGGCGAACATATGCCTCGACAATATGTGGAGTGTAGTCAGTTCTCTCGCGCGAAAATGGAGGAAGAAGATGCAGAAACGAATTGGAAACGGCTGGGTCATCGTTCTGGCGGCAGTGGTCTTCTGCTCCGGTGCGATCGCCTCGCCCGCCATCGACAGTGCGATCGTCCACGAGCGGATCTGGAATGACGCCGATTATTCCACCTTCACCTATGGAAACGACTATCCATCTTCGCTGTGGATGGACGACGCCGGTCTTGACGACTACGGCTGGGCTAACCGCCACAACTTCCGACTGTCGGAAAACGGCGGGATCAGCGACGCGGTGTTCATGAACGACGATTACTTCGAGTTCTACGCGGACGTCACCATCACCGGGATCGCAAACGTCGAAGGCGGTCTCAATCTGTCGCCGTGGTGGTCACAAGACGTGGACGGCGTGTTCATGCTGAACACGGAGTCCGGTGAGATCGCTTGCTGGGGCGGTCGTTTGCCCTTTTACAGCTTCACTGCCGAACACGGGCTTACGTACTCGAAAGACACAACCGTTCGTCTGGGCATGATCTACGACCCGCACAGTCTGACTGAGGCTGACCCCGGGACCATCCAGTACTTCTACACAGAGGGCGAAATCTACTACGAGAGCCCGGTGCTGAGTTTCGACATGGGCAACCCGGGTGAGGACCCCCCGTACGGGCTGTGGGGCATCCTGAACGACGCGCGCGTCGGCGGGTGGTTTATGCCCAAGGTTGACAGCGGGATCCCCGGGAACTGGGGTCACATCGACTTCGAGAATATGGTCTACGTTCCGGAGCCGGCAAGCCTGGTCTTGCTGGGCCTCGCGGGCCTGGCGCTGCTGCGCAGACGTTAATCGCTGATTTCGCCCGACCGGATCGGGGTTGGCGACTAGAATCGGTAGAGGGGTAGGAAGCTGGAATCGGTGCGTGACCGGTTGCGGGGAGTGTGCCCGTGTGTCGCAGCTTCGCGGAGGGACAACCAGGGAAGAGGACGACATGCCGATGAAGGCGCGAGTGCTCAGGGATGACAGGCGTCGCGGACGGGGATTCACGCTGATTGAGTTGCTGGTCGTGGTCGCGATCATTGCGTTGCTGATCGCGATACTGCTTCCCTCGCTTCACCGGGTCCGCGCTAAGGCGCGCGATTCTGTCTGCCAATCGAACCTGCACCAGTTGGGGCTGGCCACGACGTATTATGCACAGAATTGCGACGGGCGCCTGCCCTACATCCTACGTAACGAATCCTCGGAAGCCGTGCGTTTCTACCAATACCACCAGCTTTTCGATTTCTGGCCGTACCTGAAGGATCTGGACATCTTTATCTGTCCCAGCGCACAAGATGAGACGTCCGTCAAGATCTTCGAGGAACGCCAGGACGAGGAATGGACCTACTACACGGTGTTGAAGACAGATGATCGGTACCTGGAAGCCTATCGGCACGGATGGTGGCCCGAGATTAACCCGGCTGATTATCCGGGGCAGAAGATCGATGTGTTGTACACCGAGTACTGGTTCAATGATTGGGGCGAGGGTGCCACTCACCCCGTCACCGGGCAGCCAATCCCGGCAGTCAGCGGCGGGCTGATCGACGAGATCCCGTTTCCCAATTACACGGTTGTGATGTGCGACCCCTTCTGGGAACGGTGCGACCCCCGCCATGACGGCGCTAATCAATTCGTTTTCCTTGACACGCACGTGGAGAGGATCGAGCGGACGCGATACGTGGACCCCGTGGGTACGCAGGGCGGCAGTCGTCTACCCAGCGACATTGATCCCTACGGGAATCGACCGTTCTGGGCCTGGGGCCTCACGGAGGCCGGGGTTGACGGCATACAAAACTGAGACCGCGTCCATCGTTAATGAGGCTAGAGGGGCGAGGACGCGGAGCGGTTATCGTAATCTCGGACTAAACGGAAGGAAGCCTTATGACACTTCGAAAGGTCGCACTGCTTGCAGGGATCGCGGGCCTGATCGCGCCGGCCGTGCTGGTGGCCCGCCAGAACATCCTCAAGAACGGGAGCATGGAATCGGGGGAAGGCCCAGGGAGCGTAGATCCCCAGGTCGCGGCCGAGTGGACCGAGTTCGGCGTCAATGTGGAGCGCTCCGACACGGTTAACCTGGTCCCGCCTGGACCGGGGCACTCGCTCAAGGTGTTCGGCGACGGCGATAACACCAGCGCGGGGGCCTACCAGGAGGTAACCGGCGTGTCCGCCGGTCAGAACGTGACGGCGTCTGTGCAACTGCACACCCCCGCGTTTGACAAGCTGGGCGGCAGCGGGCAGGCCGGGATCGTGCTCGAGTTCGTCAATCTGTTCGGCGGGACAATCAGCATGCACGAAGCGTATGTGCTGGATGCCGACTCACCCGCCGACACCTGGATCCCCGCCACGCTCGGGCCCTTCGCAGCGCCGGGAGATACGGCGAAAGTGCGCGTGACCTGCCGCCTGTGGTGGAGCCCGGGCGACGTCCTGGGGGCCGCGTACTGGGACGATGCTCAAGTGACGATCGATGGGGGCCCCGATCAGATCCTGAACGGCGACTTCGAGACCGCCGGGTCCGGCGAAGGACAGAGCACGGTCGGCATCGACGACTGGTTCGGCTTTAACGATCAGGAGAAGTCCGAAGACGTTGCCGAACATGGGATCGCGAGCCTGAAGCTGGGTACGCGCGAGGCGTACTCCGGGCTGTATCAGAGCATGGGTGTGTTGAACGACGGCGATCATCTCTACATGATCGCCTATGCGTTAAACCCGTCGAGCGACCCGTTGACCGGGACCTCGCGCGTCGGGATCAAGCTCGAGTTTGACGCAAACGTGGATGTGCCTCCCCCGGAGGAGAATCTGGCTTTTGACGAGACCGCGAACCCTAATGAATGGACGCTGGTCGAATTGGCGACGACGGTGCCGCCGGAAGCTACCATCGCTCGCGTTGTCTGTATTTACACCGGCAACCAGGAGACCACCGGCGCCGTGCACTTTGACTGGGCCGGTGCGGAGCGTGGCAGCGCTCCCGGCACGAACCAGTTGCTCAACGCGAGCTTCGAGCTGGGGCCCGGCGGCATGAACGGGCTGACCGACTGGACTGAATTCAGCTCGTCCGTGTCTGAGGCACAGAAGAGCTGCTTTGAAGTGCCGGCCTACGACGGGATCTGTACCGCCCGAGCAACGGGAGAGGACGTGGCGGGGCTGTACCAGGAAATCACTGTCACTCCCGAGGAAAGCCTGCTGATCAGCGCTTACCTGTACACGCCCGACTACGAGCAACTGACCGGCACCGGCCGAGCCGGCATCAAGATCGAGTGGGCGGTCGGCGGCGTGCCGGAGGACGTCGATATCGGCGGCGCGGACAACACGATTGACCCGGGCGCTCCGCAGGACACCTGGATCCCCCTAACGATCGATTACACCATGCCGTCCGGCTCGAGTGCCCTGACTCAGTTTACGAACCTCATCGAGCAGGGCACGGCGATGACCGGAACCGTCTACATGGACTCCTGCGAGGCCGTGGTGCTCAACCGGTTCGACGGTTCGGACGTCGACGGCGACGACGATCAGGATAATCACGACATCGCCTGGTTCCAGCGGTGCTACACCGGCGCCGGAGCGGGCGGGCTCCCGTTTAATGGAATCGTGTTCGATTCGGACGATGACGAAGACATTGACTGGACTGACTGGGAATTCTTCGGGCCGCGGATCACCGGTCCCGGGCAAGGTGAATGATGGATGCGCAGCGCGGAGGCGAACAGATGAGGAGCTTTACGATACTAGCGGCTTTGGCGGTGTTGATGTTGGCCACGGACGCGACGGCACAGACCGTCACGCTCACGCTCGACTCTCCACAGAACGGTCAGATGGTGCAATCCGGCGCCTCGATCAACTGGCAGATCATCTTCACGGTCTCGCCGGGCGACAACGAGGGGTTGGCGCTGTTGAGCTGCGACTTGACGCAGGCCCCCAACAATCCGGCGCTGCTCGACATACCACCTGCCGACGACGTCCCCACCGAGATGACGAACTTCAGCCGCCCGGACGGCATCTGCAACCCCGGCGAGACCAACCCGGTCACCGGCTACATCGGCGTGCAGCGCGGCGAGGCCGGGCAGATGAACCTCATCCAGGTTGGCGGTGGACAAAACACCTTCGGCCAGGCGATGTCGCCCGGCTCCGGCATCGCCGAGAATGCGAACGTCGTACCGGGCGTCGGCCAGGGCACGCCGCAGATCCTGGCCTCGGGAAGCTTCACAGCCCCGAGCGCGTGCGGAACGTATACCTTCGAGCTCACAAATGCCGTCGCCAACGTGCTGCTCGAACACAACGATCCACCGGCATTCTCTCCGGTGACCCAACCGGCAATCGATACGGCGGCCGCCGGCATCAGCTTCACGATCGCTCTCCTGGGCGATCTGGACTTCGACGGCGACGTTGATCTGGCCGACCTGGCCCAATTGCTCGGCCACTATGGCGAGACCAGCGGCATGACTTATGAAGACGGCGACCTGGATGGCGACGGGGATGTGGATCTGGCGGACCTGGCGGCGTTGCTGTCGGTCTATGGCACGACCTGCGAGTAGGCGGGGGCGAAGATTCGGCGGCGGCACAAGCGTGGGCCGCCTCAAGCCCGGAAGCTGCACTTGGCTAGATAGTTGCCGGAGAAGGGGGTTACGAGATGAGAAGAGCCGTTTGTTTGCTGTGTGTGATCAGTTGGCGAGTGTGGCCGAGGCCGAACTGTTCGTGGGGCTGGAAGGCTCCACCCTCGCCACCAAGTCAACAGACCTGAGCGGCTTCCCCGACGCAACCTGGGAAAACCACTTCGCGTTTGACGTATCCGGCGCGGCGGCCGCCCCAGACGGCACCTTGTACGTGTGCAACGAGGCGTTTACCACCAGGCTGTACCGATCGACAGACTTTGGCACGCCTGTGCTCATGGCAACCCTTTCGGAGGACATTCACAGCATGGCCTTTGGCCGCGGCGGCGGCGACCTGATGGTTGATACGGGGCAAGGAGGGTTGGTGCTCCGGTATTTCGGTGGTCCGGCGTGGAAGTTCACCACTACCGGAGGCGGGGAGCGGTTACTGCTGGCCAAGCGCGCCACCGACGGGACGATAACTCCGCAATTCGCCTTCGATCCCGGCGGTTACCTCGGCGTAGGAACGACGGAGCCCACCAACCGTCTGCATGTCGCCGGAACCGCCCGCGCCGACCAATTCCTGGTCTACCAATCCAACAACCTGGCGATCAACTCGTATGGCACGGCCGGCGCCGGCGGCGTCGTTGAGATAAAAGGGCCCGACGGACTCTGGGATAACGGAATCGTGCTCCAGGGCCAAGCGTCCTCCTACGGCGGCCAGTACCTGGCGTATGATAGCGCCGGCACGGCCACCGTGCAGATCAATGCCGACGGCGTCACCGGCGGCGCTGCGTTCTTTCTCGGCGACGGCGAGCAGACGGATTACACGGTCATGCTAGACGCCGCCGCACTAGGAACCGGCTCCGTGCTCGAGCTGCGCGACACGAACCGCCAGGATAAAGTGCGCCTGTACGGCGCGCACTCCGGCGGCGAGCTCTGGCTTTATGAGAACGACCCTGGCGTGCGCGGAATCGTCCTCGACGGTGACAGCGGCGACGGGGGTGCCGTGTTCGTTTACGATCACGATGGCTACGAGACCATCACCTCGCGCGGTGACCAGACCAGCACCGAAGGCGCCTTGGTCGTGCTTAGGAATGGCAACGGTGTCGCAACGATCGAACTAGATGCCGACCGCAATGGCGGCGAGGGGTGGGTGCGGGCCCAAGTGATCGAGATCACCGGCGGCAGCGACTGGGAGATCACGTTTCACTTCATTGGCAGCTCGAAGGCCATGAGCACCTGCGATCCGTAAAACGGATAGCGAATGCGGCAGCGATAGCCCCGCAGTTTGTCGCCGTCCCACCCGAGCTTGTCGCAGGTGTAGCGAAGCAACTCAACATATTCGGGAACCCCGGCGATCCGGAACTTCGCCGTACCCCAGCCGAGAGGCTGGATCGACTCGGCCAGGTCGAGGCGGTCGATGTCTCGACTACGGTCATTCACGGCGGCCACTCCGCGAATTGTTGTGTCATAAATCGTGAGTTCAGGCGTGGAGTCAGGCCAGACCGCCTCGTGCAGCAGTACATCCAGAACCAGCGTCTCGGTTGGCGTCTGCACTTCGGCGGAGGCGCTTCTGCGACGGTTGGAGGCGGTATCTCTGTAGCGTTCGAGATGCCTGCGAAAGACTTCCACACCGAAGATATTCACCGCCGACTTTGGGCCGATCCCGTTCCCGGCGACCACGTAGTGAACTGTGCTGGTGGCGCGGACGGGGGACTCATTCGAGGTGGCGCCCGGCGACATGCGGACCATCGACGTGCTCTTTCACCTGACGCCGCTGGTGTCCGCGAGGGGCTGTGACGAGAACGCACCTACGAGCTTCAACGACCAGGAAGGATTGGCCTTCTTTGCGTCCTTCGTCGATGGAAGCGCCGGCATCTTTGTGGCGACGCTGTTGCCGGAGCTGGCCGGCGACCTCGACGGCGACGGCGATGTGGATCTGGCCGACTTGGCCCAGCTACTTGCCCACTATGGCATGACCAGTGGAGCCCAGTACGAAGACGGCGACCGCGACGGTGATGGTGACGGGGACCTGAGCGATCTTGCGGCGTTGCTGGCGAACTACGGTACGGCTTGCCCCTGAGCCGAGGACATGAATTCCCTGTCGCTTCCGAAGATTCAATTCGCGGTGCCTCGAGCGCCTGGCCATCGCCGGCACCGCGCGAAACATACGGCCGGATGTGCTGGTCCACCGAATCGTGCGCCGTGCGAACCGTGTACAGCCTGCACACATACGACCCGGACCTCTACACGAACCAGGAGAACGCATCAGCCATCGGTTATCCGAGCGTCGTCCAGGTCGCCGGCGAGTCCATCAATTTCAACCGCAATTGGCTCGCGGAGAATCTACGCCCGGCCCTCGAGTTCGCCCGGCGACATGATGTCCCCATATACGTTGGCGAATTCGGCGTCTTCCGCTGGGTTCCTGGCGCTGTGACCTTCGTCAGCGATGAAATGAGCCTGTTCGAACAGTACGGCTGGAATTACGCCTGCTATGTCTGGCGGGGCGACGATGTCGGATTCGACGGTTTCAACGTTGAGTACGGCCCAGGCCGCTACAGTCTATAGGCGCCGCCGACTTTTTACAGCGGACTGTTATGCCGTCGGGGCCGCCCATTAAGAGCGGCCCCGATTAGGTTCGCGTGTGATACTGATTCAATCCAGCTTACGGCGTACCCGGAATGATCGTCGCGACGAAGTTCTGACCGGGGTTCGTCGAGATGTCGAGGATTACAGTGTCGCCGTTGAACGCCGCCATGTTGCCCCAGCCGGCGAGTCCGGGCAGGGCCTGGTTTGATCCGTAAGCGGCACGGCCGCAGATGCCTGGGATGCCCTCGTCGCTCTGGGCGTTGTTGGTGATGTAGGCGAAGATCGAAACTTCGGTCGGCGTCGCAACGTTCAGGCCGATCAGGGCTCGCGGGATTGCGATCTCAATGCCGGTGTCCGCGTCGGTTGGATCGTCGCCGGTCTGCGCCGGGGTTTCGCCGCCGGGCGTGAACCATTCACCTACGCCGCCCGTGTTACTGTCGTTCAGCGCGATCTCGACGCCGGAACTACCGGTCAGCAGGCCGTTGCCGCTGTCGGCGGCGCCGATGCCGAGGACGGTCACGTCGAACGTGCTCAGATCGGTCAGGTCGCAAGCGTAGACGAGTTGGCTGGTGCTCTGGCCGGGAAAGGATCCGACCGAGACGGTCAGGGCGTAATCCGGGGTGAAGACGGCCGGCAGGTTGGGATCCGAAAGCGTCGCGCCTTCGAAGTAACGTAGGATACGTGGATACTCGCCGACGCACGGCACCCCGGCGCCGGGCTCGGTTGCCAGTGGATGGCTGCCGGTTGCCGGATTGATGTCGATGAAAACCGTCAGGGCGTTGTTGTCGGCCAGGTTGCCCGGAATGCCCATGTACACCATGTCGTTGTCGGAGTCGACGAACAACTGGTTCAACTCGTTATAGTTGTTGGCGAATTGGGTGTTGGTGTCCTGGACGGCGATCGAGGGCACGCCCCAGGTGGTTGGGTCGATGTTCTCGCCGTCGATGACCTGGCTGGCCGCCAACGCCGCCCCGGCCAGCGAGATCATGGTGATTGTTGCAAATAACTTTTTCATGTTTATTACCCTCCAAGGGTCAAACACGGCCTTCTCGACCATGAGTTCCATCATTAGTTGCAGTCGTCGCCGTACTGACCGAGCAGTTCCGCCAAGTCGGCCAGATCGACGTCGCCGTCGCCGTCAAGATCACCGTCGTCGTGGACGGCACCGCTGGTCGTGCCATAGTGTCCGAGCAATTGTGCCAAGTCGGCCAAGCCGACGAGGCAATCGCCGCTGCCGTCGATGTCGGCGGTGCAGTAGTTTCCGGACTCGCCGGGATTCGGGCAGCCCTGCGGCTCGCTGATCGTGTAGCAGACGAACTGGTTGCCGGTGATGTCCGCGAAATCGAGCGGCTCGGTGCCGCCGTTGCGATCACAGATGTTCTCGAAGACCGTCTCGGTTTCGGGAGGCGGGAGCATCTGGTTGCTGATCCAGCCGTTGGAACCGGAGACGATTGCGAAGACGCAGACCGGATCGTCCATCCCGACACCCAGCAGGCTCAGCGGGATCGCGAGTTCGAAGCCGGTGGTCGCGGTGGCGGGATCGGTGGTCCAGAGCCCGGTGCCGCCGTCGACGCCCTCGGTGTTCGAGTTGTCGCCGGCGCCGAGGATTCCGAGTGAAGCGGTGGCGAGGAAATCGCCGAGCGTGCCGCTTGGTCCGGAGGCGGTCGGATCACCGGCGGTCATCATCCCGGCAATCTCGTTACTGTGATTGAAGGGGTCGCCGCCGATCGCCAGTGAAGTCCAATTGGCCAGGTAGTAGCTGCGCGTCTGGGAGCCGAGCGGCGAGCCGCCGGAAAAGCCCAGCGCGTAGTTCGGCGCGAAGCCGGCGTCGAAATAAATCCAGTCGAACCCGGGCCCGCCGCCTTCGTCACCGCCGAGGTAGCGTGGCAGGTCGTCGATCGGCACGCCGAAGTCCTTGGTGTAAAGCTCGTTGGCTCCGGTAGCGCCGCTGTCCACATCGATGAAGAGCACGATGCAGTTGCCGTTGTTTTCGAGGTTGCCGGACAAGCCGATGTACAGGTAGGTGTTGTCGTTGGTGACAAAGAGCTGGTCGAGCTCGCTGCCCCCGCCCCACTGGTCACCGCTCTGATCGTCGCCGAACTGGGTCTGGAACCGCTGGGTGGACAGCAGGCCACCCGTATCGTATTCGCCGGGGGTGACCAACCCGTCGACGACCGGCCCGGCCCACGTCGCCGCCGGCAGCACCAGCAGCGCGCACACTAGACAGGCAGACCCTCTGAGTAAACGTAGTGTCATCTTTCATACCTCCCAAGATCTTAAGTGTGTAAACAAACACCCTTTGTTATTCCCATTTAATGCCCCAAACTCCTCATTGTCAGCTTAGTTGCCGCCCATCTTAAAAGCAAGCGGTTTCCGCTCCGCGCCGGTTCTTCATTTGCAACGGCGGGTTTACGAACTGGCAAACTCGGGTACCATTTAGCAATGACCTCGCGTGCGTCCGGACGCACTCGCGATCCTGGACGACCGGACGCGGCCGGGTACGTGACTCGTTTAGGAGGCTCTCCGATGCGTCTTTTACGGACCGATCGATTTCGGCGTGCGTTCACGCTGATCGAACTGCTCGTCGTTGTCGCGATTATCTCAATGCTGATCTCCATTCTCCTGCCGAGTCTCAGCCGCGCCCGCGAGCAGGCCAAGACCGTCAAGTGCGGGGCGCAACTCAAGGGCATCATCACCGGCGTCACAATGTGCATGTTGGAGAACAAGGACTACGGGCCGACCTGGGACGACGGAGAGGATACTGTCGGACGCATCATGTACACCTGGGTCGACGTGCTGTTCGATAAGGACTACGTGGGTGACGCCATGGCCGGCATCTGCCCCTCCGACAATCGGCCGGATGAAGTGACCGAGATGCGCATCGAGAACGGTTGGGACTTCCGGTACAATGACACTCCCGGCGAGGGGCTGGGAAACCAGCCGGGCTTGCGTACCAGCTACGCCCTCAACCACATCATG
Organism: Phycisphaerae bacterium; assembly: GCA_030612705.1. Taxonomy (GTDB): domain Bacteria; phylum Planctomycetota; class Phycisphaerae; order UBA1845; family Fen-1342; genus JALSRY01. The sequence continues at coordinate 27,374 of JAUWNI010000024.1, forward strand.
CACTACAATTACAAGGGTGATCGCTGGGCCCAGGATCCCTCCAAGCAGGTCTACGCCATCGAGGGCTGGTGGTCCTGGTTCGGGTCGCTCAACGCCGCCTGGCTCTGGAAGGTGACCGCTTACGGCGGCGGGGTTGACCCACCCAGCTCATTCCACTATCCGAATCAATACGGCACGATGGTCGGTTGGCGGCACGGTTTTGCCGGTGAGTTCCAGGCCAACGCCATATTCATGGACGGGCACGCCAGCCTGCTGACGGCCAGACCGAAGCCTACGTTGGAACAATTGCGCGGCCGGCCGCCGGAGGGCGCTTTCGACACGACCAAAGCCTTTACCTGGCTCCCTGGGGAAATACCGGCCCGCCCGCGTGACGACGACTATGACGGTCAGATTGAGGAGTTCAAGGGGCGCCTGCCTTTCCGTGCCCTGGTCGACGAGGGCAGCGTACCACACAAGTGGATCGGTTCGCCGGGCCAGAACAACAACAACGTCCACCCATTGGATTACCCGAACGAACTGAGCGCGCTGTATCGTACGCAGCGCAACATTTGGCGCAAGCTTCCCAGCAATCCCAACAACAGGGACTAAACCGATGGACGGCTCAAAACGGAACATGTGGCTCAGCGTCGTGGCCGTCGTCCTTTTTGCCTTCGCCGGCTACCGCGTCTTCTTCGGAGCCTCGAACAAGCTCGACCTGCCCGACACATTCACCGGTTACGGCGTCTGCCTGGCATGCCAGGAGGAGACCATCGTCGTTTTCAAAAAAGGTGAGAAACACCCATACCGCTGTGAAGCGTGCGGGGCGCAGGCGGTGTATCTGTGGTGGTTCTGCAACGATTGCGGCTATCGTTTTATCCCGGAGTTGATTCGCAAACCCGGCGAGCCGCCCCGGCCAACACCCTACCCCTATTGCACGCACTGCTCGTGCAACAGCGTCAGCGGCTGGGATCCGGAGAACCCGGCGCAAAACCCGGAAGGCGACGCCCGGCTGCCCGAATGGCCGTAGCCCGCGTTCGCCACGCTCAGGCCTACCTTCCACATTGTGAAGAATGATGAGTCGCAAGTGTTACTAATGGGAGCGGAGTCGAAGGGCTCCTAAGAAACTACGAAGGTACATGTTTAACGTTGCAGCCCCGTGAGGGGCGACAGTCAGTAGCCGGGGGCGTGAGCCCCCGGAAAACGTGACGCCCGGTGATGAGAGCCCCGGCGGGGCGACAGAGAATTCCCGACGCGCGCCGCATCTCTATCGCCCCTCCGGGGCTTTTTGCACAATACGCTCCCATACCCCAGGGCTCACGCCCTGGGCTACTATCTTTCGTCCCTCCGGGACTATCAGAAGGCTAAACGCGTACTTTCTAACAATCCGCCGCAAAAGTCGGTACCGACCACAGACTGTAGCAGACGGTGAAAAGCTCGGGACGACAATGTTCAACATATCCCACTCGGAGTAATAAGTCCGCGCGTGATCGCACAAACTAAAGGGCTGCCCGCGCGCGAGCAGCCCCTATTGGATTATATCTTGCCTAAACCCAACATCTGGCCGGTTCGGGCAATGCACTTATCGCGTTTCGTCGGCCAAACTACCGACGACGAACAGCGAGCAGACCGCCGAGAGCCAGCAACACGAGCGAAGCGGGCTCGGGGACGTAGAAAGCACGCCAGCGTCCGTTCGGCAGGTCGAGCTGGAATCCCCATAGATCGCCATCGTTGTCGACGGTGATCACGTTGTTGGCGGCGGAGTTACCGAAATCGTCGCCGATCGAGATTGACCAGTCGCCTTCCTTGCGGAACTTCCAATCATAGGTGCCGGCATCGAGGGTCAGTTCGCCCCCGTATAACCCGCCGCCCAGGTCGGACAGCGTGAGGACGGGGTCACTCCACCCGTTGAACGAGCCTATGATGTCCCAGCCGTGTCCGGGATCGTCGTAGCCGACGCGGCGTTTTGCGGAGGGCTCCCAACCGTCGGACCAGCTCTCGATGTCCCAGAAGTGGAAGTTGATTTCGCCGGCGGCGTCGACCATGACTTTGCCGTTGCTGCCGGGTGCCGAGAGCGACCAGTCCTCGAGCGCGATTTTGTACTCGGGCATGTCGCCGGGGTTCTGCCCGCTGATCGTGCCGGTGTAGTAGTCGTCAACCACCCAGGTGAGCGGGTCGTCGAGGCCCCAGCCATTGAAGTCCCCGCGCGCGTACCACGTCTGCTGTGCCATCGCGCTGGCCGCCATCAGCAGGACGGCGGTTGTTGCAACAAAGCTCTTCATTGGTTCTTTCCTCCAAGTGAAAACGTTAAACCATATTTTTTCTAGCTGATTTGGCCAATCGGCCCAGGCATCGCCACCGCTGCCGATCGCTTTGTGTAACTTTCCCCGGCGGCGCAACACGCGCCGCGAATGTTCCAGAGATTTACAGACTTGATGCGCTTTTCCCACTCCGTCATCTCACGACGACGTGAATCGTGCGCATCACGCACCATTAACGATCATATTGATATTAGCAGTATGGATGAAAGTAGTCAAAACCTTTCTTTTTCCAACGGGTGCCTGAGGCCGGAGGCGGGTGCCGATCAGAGCCCCAAGCGCAACAGCCTGTCGGAATACCTCCACCGGAGGGTGGCACGGTCTGGCGTCGCGCCCCGGGTGGCACGGTCTGGCGGCGCGCCGACTCGACCTGGATTCTGCGAAAACGCTCGTGCGACGCCAGGCCGTGGCGGGGCATGCGGGCGATCACTGGCTGTCGAGAGGCCATGGCCTAGCGTCGCGGCAGCGTCTCTCAGATATCAAGTGTTCGACTGGGCGACGCTAGACCGTGCCACCCGCCCGTGCCACCCGCCGCTGCCACCCGCCGACGTCACTACGGTCTCGGTGGGCATGCGTCCATGGGCAAAACGACTTCGCCCTCGCCGGCGTACCACCGTGCGCTCGACCATGGCCAATCGACGGGACGTTCAGCCAAGCCCCGCTGAACGGGATTGTTGTGAATGTACTCGACGATCGACCAAGCCGTCCTGGCATTGTTGACGTTGCGATCGTAGCCCCCGCCGGGTTGCCAGAAGTGGTACTCGGGTCTCCGGGTGGCACGGTCTGGCTTTGCCAGGCCGTGGTCTGCGCGCCGGGTGGCACGGTCTGGCTTTGCCAGGCCGTGGTCTGCGTGAAGATTGGCCAGCCAAGTCGAGTTGTTCTGTTTGAGCCAGTTGATCGCACGCCGCGACACGGGCTGCTTGATGGATTGCAGGATGCGACGAATCCGATATCCGGGATCGAGCGGAGCGAACAGGATATGAGCGTGCTCCGGCATGATGACATAGGCCCACAGTTCGAGATCGTGCTTACGGCGGGCGCTACCAAGCGAGTTGACTAGCCACCAGCATGTACGGTCGCGGCCCAGGAGTTGCAGACGCCGGTAGCACGAAAACGTTAACTCATGCGCGCATCCGGGGTCTTCAGAACTCCGGCGAAGCTTGCGGATACGTCCATCAGGGAGACGCATGATGAGATAATAACCCAAGTAAGGGTGGCACGGTCTGGCGTCGCACCGACTCGACCTGGATTTCGCGAAAACGCTCGTGCGACGCCAGGCCGTGGCGGGGCACGCGGGCGATCACTGGCTATCGAGCGACCACGGCCTAGCGTCGCGGCAACGTCTCTCAGACATCGAGCGTTCGACTGGGCGACGCTAGACCGTGCCACCCGTCCGTGCCACCCGCCGCTAGAACGTGCCACCCGTCCGTGCCACCCGTCTGCTCCCTCACGGTTGCGGCTCTGATTGGCCCCTCGCTTGCGCTGCGGGCGCGGTGGGCGACGGCCGGCGAGGCGCCGGCCGCTACATTAATCCTCCGGCTCCAGCACCGTCATGAATGCCTTTTGCGGGATGTCTACGCTGCCGACGGTTTTCATGCGTTTCTTGCCCTTCTTTTGCTTTTCCAGCAGCTTGCGTTTGCGGGTCACGTCGCCGCCGTAGCATTTGGCCGTGACGTCTTTGCGGAACGGCTTGATCGTCTCCGACGCGATGATCTTGTGGCCGATTGACGCCTGGAGGCGAATTTCGAACTGTTGGCGGCCGATCTCGCGGCGGAGCTTGATCAGGAAGCGGCGGCCGCGGTGGTCGGCCTTGGTGCGGTGGCAGATCAGGCTGAGGGCGTCGACCGGGGTGTGGTTGACGAGAATGTCGAGCTTGACCAGATCGCCGGCGCGGTAGTCCGTGACCTGGTAGTCCATCGTCCCGTAGCCGCGCGTGATGCTCTTCAGCTTGTCGTAAAAGTCGTACAGAATCTCGTTGAACGGAAACTCGTACGTCAAAATGACACGTTGCGGCGAGATGTACTCCTGCCGCTTGTACTCGCCGCGCTTGGTCTCGGCGAGCGCCATGATGTTTCCGATCGCCTCGGCGGGTGTGATGATCTGCATCTCGACCCACGGCTCGCGCAGCTCCTCGATGTGCGAGGCGTCGGGCAGATCGCCGGCGGCTTCGACGCGTTCGACCTTGCCGTCGCGAAGGACCACCTCGTAGGTGACGCTGGGGGCGGTCTGGACGACGCTAACGCCGCACTCGCGTTCCAAGCGTTCCTGGACGATCTCCATGTGCAACAGGCCGAGGAAGCCGCAACGGAAGCCGGGTCCGAGCGCGTCGCTCTGCTGGGGGTGGTAGCTGAACGAGGAGTCGTTCAGGCTTAGGCGTTCGAGCGCCTCGCGCAGGGCGTTATAAGTCTCGCCACTGGAGGGGTAAAAGTCGCAGAACACCATCAGTTGCGGCGGCTGATAGCCGGGCAGCGGCTCGGGCGCGGGATGGACGGCGTCGGTGATTGTGTCGCCGACGGTCACGTCCTTGAGCGTTTTAATGCTGGCGACCACGTAGCCGGTCTCGCCGGCGGCGAGCGAATCGCAGGGCGTCATCCGCGGGCGGAACTTGCCGAGCTCGGTGACCATATAGTTCCGCGCGCGTCCCATCAGCAGGATCTTCCGTCCCTTGTTGAGCGTACCGTGCATGACGCGGACGTAGCAGATAACGCCGCGGTAGTCGTTGTATTGCGAGTCGAAGATCAGAACCTGGAGCGGGGCGTCGGGGTCGCCGGTCGGCGGGGGCAGGTGCTCGACGATCGCCTTCATCAATTCGGGGACACCATCGCCGCTCTTGGCGGAGACGAATTGCACGTTCTCCGAGCTAATCCCGAGCACGTGCTCGACCTCGATGGCCGTATCTTCGGGGCCGGCGCCGGCCAAATCGATCTTGTTGACCACCGGGATGATTTCGAGGTCGTTGCCGACGGCGGCGTAGGCGTTGGCGACGGTCTGGGCCTGGACGCCCTGTGTCGCGTCGACCACCAGCAGAGCACCTTCGCAAGCCGCCAGGGCGCGATCAACCTCGTAGTGAAAATCGACGTGGCCGGGCGTATCGATCAGGTTGAACATATACGTCTTGCCGTCGACGACCATGTCGATCGTGACGGCGCTGGCCTTGATGGTGATGCCGCGCTCGCGTTCGAGGTCCATCGTGTCGAGGAGCTGCTCCTTGAGATCACGTTCGGCGACGGCCCCCGAGCGATGCAACATCCGATCGGCCAGCGTGCTCTTGCCGTGGTCGATGTGGGCGATGATTGAGAAGTTGCGAATTAGTTCTTGGTTCATAGAGCTATCAACTATCGGCTTTCAGTTGTCGGCGTTGTCTCTTCGCGGCTGGGTGGCTTACCTTTTTAGGGTGGGCCAACCGTTCGCGTTCATTGCTCCGAAGTATAACACGGCGGCGCGCAATCGGACGAAGTTCCGATATGTATGCGCCCACGTATGGTGTACCATAACTAGTATGCGAGGAAACCGTGCACGGGACGAGCGGGTGGCCGAACGGGAAGAGATGATTCGTACGCAGCTAGAGCGGCGTGGGATCCAGGCCCCGGCCGTGCTCGACGCGATGCGTGCCGTGCCGCGCGAGCTCTTTGTCCCCGAAGAGATTTCGAACAAGGCGTACAGCGACGCGGCGTTGCCGATCGAGTGCGAGCAGACCATCTCGCAGCCCTATATCGTCGCGCGGATGACGGAACTGCTCGAGCTGGAGCCGGGGCAGCGGGTGCTGGAGATCGGCACCGGGTCGGGATACCAGACGGCGATCCTGGCATCTCTGGCGGGGTGGGTCTATACGATCGAATGGCATTTGAAGCTGTTGAACCTGGCGGCCGATCGACTGGAACGTCTTGAACAGACGAATGTTACGTTCCGCTGCGGCGACGGGTCGCCGGGCTGGCCCCAGCAAGCGCCGTACGATGCGATCATGGTGACCGCCGGAGCCCCGACCGTCCCGGAACCGTTACAGGAACAATTGGCACCGGGCGGTCGGCTGGTGATTCCGGTCGGCGGGATGACGAATCAGACCATGGTGCGCGTTCGCCGTACCGAGTCAGGTTTTCAGCGAGAAGATCACCTAAGCTGTCGATTCGTAAAGCTTGTGGGGAAAGAGGGTTGGAGCGATTGATCCATCGGGAGGTCGGCGACGGCTTGTAACGTGAAAGCCGGTGCGGTATTTATGTACGGTATTTGGCGTAGCCCGTGGCGTGAGTGGTGGACATCGCGGCGGCGTTCGGCGGCTCAATATTCAGCATCGAAGGGACGAGATTTATGAAAACCGAACTTATGCTCGGCGACGAGGCGGTGGGCCAGGCGGCGATCGACGCCGGCATTGCGGGAGCGTTTTCGTACCCGGGAACGCCCGCGACCGAGATCTTCGAATTCATCGCACACCGGACGAAGGGCAACGGCTCGGTTTTCACGATGTGGTCCGCCAATGAGAAGGTCGCGTACGAGGAAGCCCTGGGCATGTCGTACGCCGGCAAGCGGGCCGTCGTCTCGATGAAGCACGTCGGATTGAACGTGGCGGCCGACCCGTTCGTCAACTCGGCACTGACCGGGGTCAACGGGGCGCTGGTGGTGGTGGTCGCCGACGATCCCGGGATGCACTCGTCGCAAAACGAGCAGGACACGCGCTACCTGGGCGAGTTCGCAAAGATACCGGTGCTGGAGCCGAGTAACCAGCAGGAATGCTACGACCTGACACGCGAGGCGTTCGAGCTTTCCGAGCGGATGGGCCTGCCGGTGCTGGTGCGAATCGTGACGCGGCTCTCGCACAGCCGAGCGGTCGTGCGGGTCGCTGAAGCCAAGCCGGAACCACGCGAAGCCAAGCCGTTGCCGGACAAGAACAATTGGACGCTGATCCCGGCGAACGCGCGGCGTCGTTTTCGACGGCTGTTGGATATGCAGCCGGCGTTGCACGAGTACTCGCGGCAGTCGCCGATCAACAAGCTGAAGCTGGCCGGCAAGCGTGGGATCATCGCCGCCGGGATCGCACACAACTATGTCTGTGAGGCGTTAGGGAAGGACCCCGGCGATTCGCTGCTGAAGATCGGGACGTACCCGCTGCCGGTGAATCTGGTGCGCGACCTCGTGAACCACTGCGAAGAGATCGTGGTAGTGGAAGAGGGATATCCGTATATCGAGACGCGGCTGAACGGTCTGCTGGGTTTGCCGGGGAAGCTGGTTCGCGGGAAGCTGGACGGAACGCTGCCGGCGACGGGCGAATTGACGCCCGATCTGGTCGCGGCGGCCTTTGGGAAGTCGGCGACGGGTCCGCGGGAAGTGGTCGGCGATCTTCCCGGCCGGCCGCCATCGTTGTGCAAGGGCTGTCCGCACATTGACACGTTCAAGGCGATGCTCGAGGCGACGAAGAACTATTCGAACGCGGTGTTGTTCAGCGACATCGGCTGTTACACGCTGGGCTGTCTGCCGCCGTTCGAGGCGGTACACTCGTGCGTGGACATGGGCGCGTCGATCTCGATGGCGCACGGGGCGTCGCGGGCCGGGGTGTATCCGGCGCTGTGTACGATCGGCGATTCGACGTTCACGCACTCGGGCATGACCGGTTTGATCGGGGCGGCGAAGGCCGACGCCGACATGACCGTGTTCCTGCTCGACAACGCGACGGTGGCGATGACCGGGGGGCAGAAGACGATGGCGGCGGGCGAGGAGCTGATCGAGCTGCTCAAGGGGCTCGGCGTCGATGAAGAACACCTGCAAGTGATCGAGCCGCTGGCCAAGTACCACGAGCAGAACGTCGAGGTGATTAACAAAGCACTCAATCACCGTGGGCTCTCCGTGATCGTTGCCCGGCGGCCGTGCATCCAGATCAAGAGACCGAAGAAGACGGTATCCAAGGAAGAGAAGCTCGCCGCGGCGGCGCCCGGCGGGAAGTAAGCATTACCAACGCGGACTCCGGTAACCATAAAAAAAGGGTGAACCGTGGAAGAAAACATTATTCTCGCCGGCGTCGGCGGACAGGGCATCCTGACCAACGCAAAGGTGATCTCGATCGCCGCCCTGCGACTTGGGCTGCACCTCAAACAGGCCGAGGTACACGGGATGTCACAGCGCGGCGGAGCCGTGCAGTCGCACCTGCGCGTCGCCGACCACGAGCCGGCGAGCGATCTGATCCCGCTGGGTGAGGCGAGCGTGATCCTGGCGGTCGAGCCGATGGAATCGCTGCGTTACGTGCAGTACCTGAGCGAGGACGGGATGATCGTCGCGAGCACGAACGCGTTCGTGAACATTCCGAATTATCCGTCGATCGAGGGTGTTCTGGAAAAGGTCGCGCGTTTTCCGCGGCACGTGCTGCTGGATGCTGACAAGCTGTCGAAGATGGCGGGCTCGGGCCGGGCGGCGAACATCGTTCTGCTGGGGGCGGCGTCGTTGTACCTCGACATTGACGCGAGTGAGCTGCTCAGCGCAATCGCCGTCATGTTCGGCTCGAAAGGCGAGAAGATCGTGGAGACGAACCGCCTGGCGTTTCGCCTGGGTCGCAACGCCGCCCAGGCGTATCGCGAGGGGATCGAGCTGGGCATCGACTCGGCGACGGTGCGGGGGTGGATCGATTCGCTGACGCTCGAACAACTCTCGGTCGAGGGGAGCGTCGACACGAGCGAGCTAAAAAAAAAACACGCCAATGACGGCCGGCTGAGCAGCGCCGAAGCCGCGGTCTTTGAAGAAAACCTGATAAAGGCCCACGCCGACGGTCGGCGGCAGCTTTACGAACACGAGGTCTACAACCTGGTCAAAATCGTCGGGGCGATCGAGCCGCCACGCCATGTTTTCATCCCCAAGGGCGACCGGATAACAAGTTCGGCGATCGACTCGCTGCCGGGTGAGCAGGTCGTGCTGAAGCTGGTCTCGCCGGAGGTCGTACACAAGACCGAGGCGAAGGCGGTGGCGTTTGTGCCGCGCGAGCGCGGCGCGGTCGCGCGCGAGGTCGAGCGCATGCTGACCCAGCACGCCGACAAGAACATCGCGGGCGTGTTGATGGTGGAGTTTGTCGAGGGGGCCAAGTCCGGCTTCGCGAGCGAGCTGTTCGTCGGCGTGCGGGCGACGCGCGAATTCGGGCCGGTGATCGCGGCGGGGATCGGCGGCGTCGATACGGAGTATCTGGCAAAGAAAATGCGGCCGGGTATCGCGGTCGCCAAGGCCGTCGCGGCCGACGTCAATGCCGAACAGTTTCTGGAACTGTTCAAGACGACGGCGGCGTACGACATTCTCGCCGGACAGACGCGCGGGCATCGACGAATCGTCTCCGACGGCGAGTTGCTGCGGTGCTTCCGGGCATTCATCGCGATTGCGCGGCATTTTTGTATCGATCGCGGCGAAGAGGGGCCGGACGTGGCGGAGCTCGAGGTCAATCCGTTCGCGTTTCGGCAACAGCGTTTAGTGCCGCTCGACGGGCGCGGGCGATTGGGCACGGCGGTGAAGACGCCGCCGCCGAGGCCGATCGATAAGATCAGGAACCTGCTGGAGCCGAAGTCGATCGCGGTGCTGGGCGTATCGGGCAAGTCGTACAACTTCGGGCGGGTGATTCTGAACAACGTCAAGGAATGCGGCTTCCCACAAGAGCACTTGTACATCGTCAAGGCCGGCGAGAAGGAAATCGATGGGATCAGGTGCATGCCGAGCGTGGACGCGCTGCCCGAGCCGATCGACATGGTCGTGCTGGCGGTGCCGGCCACTCAATTGCCGGTCGTGATCGACGAAGTGGCCGCCAGCGGGAAGGTCGCGTCGGTGATTCTGATTCCGGGCGGCGTGGGAGAAACCGAGGGGACGAGTGAGTTGGAAACTCAGACCCGCGCGGCCATCGCCAAAGCGCACGCGCGTCCGGACAAGGGTCCGGTTTTTGTCGGACCGAACTCGATGGGGATCCAGTCGCGGGTGGGAAGCTACGACACGTTCTTCATCCCGAAAAAGAAGCTCGACAACCGAATGGATGCACCCGCGCGGCGAGTGGCATTTGTCTCGCAGAGCGGGGCGTTCATCATCACGCGTCTGAGCAACCTGGAGACGCTCGATCCGGCGTTGGCGTTTTCGATCGGGAACCAGTTCGACCTGACCATCTCGGACTACGTCAGGATCATCGGTCGGCGCGACGACATCGACACGATCGGCGTTTACGCCGAGGGATTCAACGACATGGACGGCCAGGCGTTCCTGCGAGCGGTCGAGCAGGTGACCGCCGCCGGCAAGACCGTCGTGTTCTACAAGGCCGGGCGGACGCCGACGGGGCAGACGGCGGCGGCGGGTCACACGGCGTCGGTCGCGGGGGACTACGACGTATGCCAGGCGGCCGTCACCGCCGCCGGGGCGCTGGCGGTCGAGACGTTCAAGGAGTTCGAGCAACTGCTGGAGTTGGCGACGGCGTTGCACGACAAGCCGGTCAGGGGTCGTCGGCTCGGCGCGATCAGCAACGCCGGGTACGAGACGGTCGGGATGGCGGACGCGCTGCGCGGAACGCGTTATGAAATCACGATGCCGCCGTTGACCGGGGGGACGAAGGCCAAGCTGGTCGAGGCGCTTGCCAGGCACAGGCTTGACAAGCTGGTCAATGCCCGCAACCCGCTCGATCTGACGCCGATGGCGACCGATCAGGCGCACGAGGATTGCATCCGCGTTTTGCTGGAAGCTAATGAGGTGGATGCGGTAATCGCGTCGTTCGTACCGCTGTCGCCGGCGATGTTGACCACGCCGGAGGAGATCGAACAACCCGGCTCGATGGGCGAGCGTTTGCCGAAACTGTTGGCGGAGGCGAATAAACCGCTGATCGCGGTAATCGATTCCGGGGCGCAATACGATTCGCTGGTACGGATGATTCGAGCGGGCGGCGTGCCGGTGTTCCGCTCGTGCGATCAGGCCACGCGTTCGCTGGGACGTTACCTGTGCCACCGCGTTGAGGAAGGGGTCAACGAGGCGCGGCCGCCAGTTGATGCGCCTGTGAGCAAGGTTGTGCCGATGGGCAAGTGCAAGGTGGCACCGCCGGCGCCGACGAAGGCGCGAGGCCACACCGGATGAAGTCCGTCAAATCCTAAACGTCGGCGGGGGCTCGCGCGTCACGGCCTGCCGAAACGTAGAGATCCCACGAGCGTTTGGCGCCCGACACGCCAACGACAGCGAGGATTGCGAACAGGATCGCGAACGCGTCCCACGTTCTGTCCGCCCGGGCTTCGAGCGTCGATTCGATCGCCATCGCGAGCATTAGCAGCGCGAAGCCGGCTTCGGCGAACACCGCTGGCAGCATTGCGGCACGCTGCCCAGACATTGCCCACGCCGCGGAGATCAGAAAAGCGATCCCGATGATGCGCAGGATCCACCGGAAGGCGCGATCGACGCCGAACCAGACTTCAGTTGCCTCCTCGCTCGCGCTGCCTGGGGCATCGATCAACAAGGTAAAGCCAAAATAGAGGCAGATACCACCGCCGATCAACAAGGTCAGCGCGGAGCCGCGAATTGCCTCGGCGGCGGCTTGGCCGACGCTCCGTCTGGGTTCCTCGTACGGTGTTTCGTCCATGTCGGTGCCTCCACATTTGCCGGTGTGCAAGTAGCCGAGCTAGAACCCATTGTTTCTTCTACGTCGCTAGCGCTGCGCAAATGATACCAGATCAACACGAACGCGACACGCATGCATTTACGCGTGCATGATGGCTCAGTCGTCACAAATCAGAGCCCCGAGCAACAGCGAGGGGACATGTCCAAACGTAACGCGGCCGGCCGGTCTTGTTCACGCTGACTGTCGCTCATAACATGCGGTTCAAGGAGTCGGCATGAAACACACGCGCTATTTGATCGTCTTCACACTCACGCTCGCCTTCGTTGCCGTAGCGGCGGGACAGACCGAAAACAAGCCACCCGTCGATCCGGCCGGCTGGGTTCCCGGCAACGCACTGGCATACATCGGCGTCTCCGACGTCGAGCAACTCGGCGAGCAATTCCGGCAGACGTCGTTTTACAAAAGGACGCAAGACCCGGAGCTGAAGGAAAGCTGGGGGCAGGTATCGATCCTGCTCAAACTACACGAGGAATTCAAAAATCGTCTGGCCAAGTCACTCGACACCCAGCCGGACAAGCTCGAAAACCCGTTCGGCGGGCCGATGGCGCTGTACGTTCCGATGCCGCGGGACAAATCGGCCGGTGAGCCCCGGGTCGTGTTCGTGGCCGGGATCGGCGACGCCGAACTGATGAAGAGCTATTACCAGCGGGCAACGCGGAAGTTCCGTGAAATCGCGGGTAAACACGAAGCGATCCCGTTCGGCGCGTATGTGATCGACCGTTTCACCGCCGAGGTGCACGAAGAGGAGCAGCCGAACGAAAGCGAAGCGGACTTTGCCGAGGCCGACTTTGGCACGGATAACGAGGACTTCGCGGCATCGTTGGACAAGGTGCTCGGCCTGTTGTTTTTCACCGACGCGATGCCGGAAGAGCTGGTGCTTTGCTTGACCGAGGATCGGCTGATCGTAGCGCCGACGCCGGAGCATGTGAAGGCTGTCCTGCGCCGAGAGCCAACGAGCGACTCGCTGTTGGGGAGCGCGACCTACCAGACGCTATTGCGCGAGTTCAAACCGCCGGGGACGCTCCGCTTTCTGATCAATCTACCGGGCTGGTTCGAGCTGATGCGGGCGGCGGAGGGAGACAAGGCGACCGAAGCGCTGGCGATGCTGGGCGCCGGGAGCATGCGCGGCGTGGTCGGACACATCCTGTTCGACAACCAGGAATTCGAGTCGAAGATCGAGGCGTTGCTGCTGCTCAGCGGCGAGCGGACCGGGCTGGCGAAGCTTCTCAGCATGAAGAACCGCCCGGTGTCGCCGCCGGCGACGGTATCCGCCGAGAATTCGTTCTACGCCGGCCTGAACGCGAACGTGACGGAGATTCTCGACGAGCTGGAGCGGATGATCCGCCGGGACGATCCGGACGCCGCCGACCAGATGCGGGCGAGCATCGAGTCGATCGAGTTGCCGGATGGGCAGACGCTGAACCCGCGGAAAGAAGTGCTGGAGCACTTGCGAGCGCCGCTGACGTTCGCGCTGACGTTCCGGCAGCCGTACGGGCCGCAATCGACACACATGCTGCTGACGCTGGGGCATCGCGACAAGGCAGCTTTGGCACGTTTCTTGGAGCAATTGAGCAGCATGTTTCCGGGGATGCTGATCCAGCGTGAAGTGCGCGGGACGTTGGTCTACGAAAATCTCTTCCTCGGATTCTCGCTGGCGTCGACTAACGACGCGCTCATTATCGGCACCACCAACGCGGTCGATACCGCTCTGCAAACACCGACGCCGGTGAAAAGCCTGGCGGCCGACCCAACGTTCCAACGGGCGGCGGCTTTGGCGGCATCCGAAGCGTGGGGCGTGGTGTACGTGGATTCGCGGCGGGTGTTCGAGGCAGCCATCGAGCTGGCTAAAAACAAGGACGCCTCAACAACTACGCAACCGGCAAACCTGATCGCGTTGGGCATCGTGGAAGCCTTCACGAATGGCATCGAGGAAAACGAACTCGACACGGTCCGCCGACTTGCCGCGTATCAGGCCCCGAGCATCATCACGCTAACGACCACACCGGCGGGGATTCGGATCGTACAGGTCCAATTGGTACCGGGGAAGAACTAGCGCTCCGTCAGTATTGCTTTGAGGGGTTCAACCCGAGGAGCCGCGGACTTCAGTCCGCCCGGCGCCGCGCGGAGTAGAATCTACCCTTCCCGAAGGAC
>JAUWNI010000159.1 GCA_030612705.1 Phycisphaerae bacterium
TTTACGGCCCTTCCAAAACCGCACCTCGATGACCTTGGCCCGAACTGGCCGCCGCACGAACTCCCCGTACCACCATTCACCGATGAGGAGGAACCACATGGAGATCCTGCAGTGCCTGCTCTCGGCGCTGACCGGCTGGTCACGGCCTCGGCAGTCCGTTCGCACTCACACGAAGAACCAAGCCCACGGAACCAGGTGGTCCCAGCACCGGCCGCGTCGGATCGAGGAGTACAGGAGGAAACAATATCGGCGTGGCCGCCGATAGCCCGCGGCAGGATCGGAGACCATTGCGATGAATCATCGAGCCCTTGAAGACCTGTACGACGCGACCGAGGAGGACCTGCTGTACGGCGTCGGGCTGCTGGCCCTGCCGGACCAGGAACCCGCCCCGTTCATTCACATCCATTACCGCGACTGGTCGCGGGAGCAGCTGGAGATCGTCCGCGAGTCGTTTCAAGCCGGGCTGGTCCTGACGTTCAGTTGCCGAGCCGAAGGCGCACGCGACCTTCATGTCAGCACCCGCGAGTGCGTGGCTGTCCAGGCCACGAAAGGCGATTGCACGTCCGTGCTCCGTGCCCCGGCCTGGGAGGCGCACTTGGAGGGGATCAACGAAGAAGTCGTCCGCCGGTTCGAGGCGGATCGGCAACGCTACGGCATGTTCCTTTTGTTGGTCCAGACACCGGAGTGGGAGTTCTTTACGGCCGCCTACGAGGCCGGGAATCGGACGATTGTGGGGCCGGTCGGGCAGTGTTCCACGCCGGTGCCTGCTACTGCCCGGTGAACGACTCCTGAAACGTCGCGAAGTCGGCGAGGTCCATGTCGCCGCCGTAGCCGGTCAGTCGCTGGCGACGCGTGCTTACGGGCGTCGGCGTCGAGCCGCTGTCATAGACGGCGGTCGTGGTCTCACGCCACCACTGGCCCGCGTCCGCATTGAACACGGTCGTGGTCTCGGTGATGCGGTCGATTCCGCCGGGGTCGAGCCCGCTCCCATCCAAGTCGAGCCCGGTGCGGATCAGGTCTCCCCAATCGCTGTCGTACTCGTAGACGGTCGGGGCCTGGACGAGGACGCCGTTTGCCCTGGTCTCGGTCTGCACAAAGCCGTCCGGTCCCCGGGATGCCCACGTCACCGTCAGGTACTCGTTGACGGCGTTGACCGAGCGATGCTCGTCGACCGTCACTTGCGGCACGCCGACGCTCTCGACCGTCTGATCCCAATTCCCGTTGCGGTCGAGGTTGAAGACCTGCTCGTTCGGCAAAAACGCATGATCCAAAGGCGTTTCGATCGCGGTCAGCCCGGCTTTGAGCGGAGCAGGTTCACAGAGCGAACACCGCTTGTCTTGTCGCGTCGTTTCCTACGGAAGTGCCGCATCATCGGAAACAACACCCCGCCTAGCACGGCCCCAGACGCGCCATAGAACACAGTGCCTATGATTAGGTTTCCCCAGCACAGCTGTCCCGGTCTCGGTACCGGCTCCCATACTTTCTCTAGTATTGACGGCATTATCTCCGTATCACGCATCACCAGAAGCGGGAACTCAAGCGCGAGGTACCAAGAGCTCGCCTCGTCGGCCTGTTGCCTAAGGAACCACTCGATCAGGCCAGCACAAACCAAGTGCAGGGTCGCGAACATGCTACCCATAATTACTGCGCCTCTTATAGAGCTACACCACATTCGTCGCAATCGTAAACCGGTGTGTGCTTCAACGCTCTGTTTCCTGAAGAGTATCTCTGATTTTGTCGTGATCGTGCCACACTCAGGGCAAAGTCCCGAGACGTTTCCGCGAAGATCATATCCGCAGCCGCCGCACAATCCGTGTTTCTCGCGTCTTCTTCGAAGGGAGCGGCTCATTATTGTGACCAACACGGCTCCTAGTACGCCTCCGCATACAGCATAGAAGGCGGTACCCATGATTATGAGTCCCCAATACGGCTGCCCCGGGGCGGGTGTCCACGCGTACTCCACCAGCACTGACGGAAGGACATCGGCATCAGACAATACCATAAGTGGATAGTCTATAAAGGTGTAGAAGAGATCTATCTCGGGTTCCGAAGATATCCGCCGCGCCCATTCGATAAGACAACAGCAGATCAGATGCAGAACCGCGAAGGCGATGCTAACGAGCACTGCGCCTCTGAATATCCTATTCCACATTCGTAACATCCTTGGAATACATGCGAGCCAAACACAGGTACGCTTCATATGATACGGTGATAATCGGTCGATCTGGACCGTTTGTCTGCAACGCACTGCAGTACGCACGTTCGCAATCGTTGTTCTTTCTCATACGTTATCTCTCTGTAACAGATCCATCTCAGAAATCAGCGCCGTCCCGAAGAAATAGCGACCTGGCCCAGTCGTAGATTGTGGGGATACGCTCACTTGCAGCGATGTCCTGCGCTGACACCGAACACTACACAACTTCTGCGACGGAACGCTATCGTCCAAGCAACGAAGAAGCAGCAGGTAATGACAGCAACACAACTGTAATAGTATCTCGGCGCGATCGCTGCAACACACGCTCGACAACCTCCTATACACAGGTTATCTTGCATTACGGCATATTAGTGTTACGGGTTCTGCCCTGTGTTACGGCCACGGGGCCCAATATCGGGTTGCTTTGGAGGACTCACACCCTTGGCAGGGTTCTGGTAACCACCAAGTGCATCACTTGGATATCTATGGGGATTCTCGCCCCGACTACCGTCGCTGAATACATGCCCACCGCCAGATAGAATTGCGTGTGTAACATATGTTACACAGCTGTTATTCCTCACTCCATAAGCCCACGGTTGACCCACCCAACTTTCGAGGTAGTAAATGGCCGCCAACGGATATGGGACGTTCACAGACACTAGCGCGTAACCTCGTTGTCCGTACTTGTTACGAAATTCGTTTGATGTGTAACGAAAAGCCTGAACTCCTTTAGGCCCTCTTGCAACATCATAGTACACGGTTCGTTCACCTCCATCAAAAATCACAACGATAGCCGTGTGTCCGAATGCGTTAATACCAACCGGATTTACATAGATGTAAGAGAATTCACTGCTTGCAAGATACTCGTACCAAGCCCGGAGGTTCTCAAGGAACTTCCGAACTGCTTCCATGCCTTGCCGAATATTGTATTCCATGATGGCCATTAGCCATAACCATTGCAAATCCGGACCGTAGATGATCGGATCCGAGATGTTAACCCGCTTAGACTTCGGAGTAGCCTCCCTCGGGTCGTCCAACTCGGGAATGACAGGTGCTGGGAAGCCGATGTCTTCATCGTCATCCGAATCGTCATCGTCGCCGATGGTGCCGACGCCGCCGGCGTCGTCCGCGGAACCCGGCGGCGAGGTATCAGCCGCAGCCATCAGACCCAGCGGGTCGGTGAAGAACGTTGGCATCGACGCGGCGTACTCGTACATGCTCACGCCGTTGACGTAGCCCAGCGGGTCGCGCTGGAGCCAGCGGCCCAGACGCGTCGAGTAGCTACGGAACGGGAAGTGGTACAGCCTCACGCCGGCGTCGTAACGCTGGGCCGTCCAGGCGAACGGGTTGCCGAACGCGGAGGCGTCGCGGCGGTCGCCGGTGCTCGGGTCCTCGATGTAAGTCTTGCCATACGGGTCGTACTCGTATCGCTCGACGACCACGCCATCGGAGTCGGTCAACGCGACCACGCCGCCGAGCGCGTTGTGGAGGTAGTGCAGGGCTTCCTCGCCGCCGCCGGGTGAGCCGGTTGCGGGGACATTGCCCAGGTCGGTGTGGTCGATCATCGCGACCGGTTCGGGGAAGCGGTCGCCCCAGAGAAACTCGCGGGCCGGCGTCCACTCGTCGCCGCCCTGGCCGTCGTCGCACAGCACGTGCTCCTCAAGCGTCTCCAGACCGGCATAAATATGCCGTGTAACCACCGGTGTTGAGCTGTCGCCACAGGGGTCGCTCAACGCGGCGTAGTCGACCGACTCGATCCGCCGACCAAGGGCGTCGTACGTGATCTCCAGCAGGAACTCGCCGTTGGTGCCGCGGCGAACCGCCGTCAGCCGATTTTCCTCGTCGTATTCGTACATCTGTCCGGTGCGATCGACGCCGTCGCCGGCGTTGCGGGCCGACGGGTCGGAGGTCAGGTTGCCGTTGTCGTCGCTGGTCAGATTATACGCCGGGTTGGCCCCGAACGTCACCGTCAGGTACTCGTTGACGGCGTTGACCGAGCGATGCTCGTCGACCGTCATCTGCGGCACGCCGACGCTCTCGACCGTCTGGTCCCAATTCCCATTGCGGTCGAGGTCGAAGACCTGCTCGTTCGGCAGAAACGCATGATCCAAAGGCGTTTCGATCGCGGTCTTCTCGGTATTCAGCGTACCGCGCTGGAAGCCGCGCAGCCGGTTGAGCGCGTCGTACTCGAACAGCTCGTCGCGTCCGGCGCGGACGTAATCCTTCGTCCAGAGCCGGTTGCCGACCGGATCGTAGCCGTGCTGGACATCGAACAAGTCGTTGCTCCACTCGTCGGCATGCTGAATCCGTGTTATCCGGTTGTTCAAATCATACGTAAAAACGCTGGTAACGTCGTTGCCGAGCGTGGCGTTAGTCCGCCGCCCGGCCAGGTCGTAAAGCCACTCGCTGACGCCGTTGCCGGAGCCGTCGAGGACGCCGTCGAGCCGGAAGCGCGAGTCGTATGTCTTGGTGACCGTGCGCGATCCTGGATAGTTGATGGTCGCGTGGACGTCGTTCATGGCGACGACATAGTCGAAATCGGTGGTGTAGCTGTCATTGTCGGCCGCGTAGGTCTGCGTAACGGCATCCAGCCGACCCAGATCGTCATATTGGAAGTCGATCGTGGCGGCGTCGTTGAGCGCCTGGAGCAGCCGTCCGGCGCGGTCGAAGTTGAAGGTCTCGCTCAGGCCGCCGGTATAGCTGCGTTGTTCCAACTGGTGCAAGTCGTTGTATTGGTAATTCGTCTCGACGCCGTTCTGGTCCTTGCGATAGACCAGGTTGCCGGTGTCGTCGTAGTCGTACGTGACCGTGCCGCTGCCGTTGCCGTCGTCGTCGGGGTAGATCGCCTCGATCAGACGCAAGGCGGCATCATATTTGTACTCGGTCTCGTTGTTGTCGTGATCCTTGAGCAACGTTTGGCGGACGCCGTTGTAGCCGATCGTGGTATCGGTGTTGGCCGTGTCGCTTTCGGGGTCCGGCGTCTCCTGGTAGTCACGGATCATTTTGACCAGGCGGTTCAGTGTATCATATTCGTAGTGCGTCTCGACGCCGTTGTTGTCGGTGACGCTGACGCGATTGCTGTTCTTGTCGTAGCCGAATTGCGTATAGGCGTCGTCGGGGTACTCGACGACGGGATCCTTGATCCAATCGAGCCGGTCGGCCTCGTCGTAATGGTACTCCCACGTCTGGTTGGCGACGCCGGTCGTGCGGGTTAGTACATTTCCGTTGTCGTCGTAGGTGAGTTCGGCGATCAGGCCGAGGTCGTCGGTGGCCGTTTCCAGCCGGTTGAGCGCGTCGTAACCGAGCAAGATGGTATTACCGTTCGGCAGGATGGCGTTGACGACGTTGTTGGCCCCGTCGTAGTCGATCGTTATCTCGACGTCGCCGTGTACCGAATCCTTGCCGCGCAGAATCGTCCGCCGGTTCGCCTCGTCGTACTCGAACTCGATCCGCGTGCCTTCCGGCCCGACGATCGCCGTCAGGTTGCCGCGCGGGTCGTATTCGTACTGCGTGGCGGCGTCATCGGCGTCCGGAGCTTCGTCGTCCGTGTCACCGACCTTGCGCACCGACATGGTGCGGCGATCCAGTTCATCGTAGTGGAAATAAACGACCTTCCCTTCCGGATCGACGATCTTGTACGGCCGCGCGCTGCCGGGAGTTGCCCCGGAGCAGCCGCTACAGCCGCTGGGGTCGGTGTATTCGATAGTCGTGGTCAGGTTGAGATCGTCAAGCTCCTCGCCTGGGTCGGCGATCTTGGCGGTCAGGCGGTCGATTTCGTCGTACTCGTATTCGACTTCGTAGAAATCGGTCCCGGCCGTGTCGAGCGCGCGGTGCAGCTTTGTCACGTTCCCCACCGCATCGCGGTCCAGCCAAGTGTCGTATCCCTCGGGATCCTCGACCCAGTAGAGAAAGTTCCGGTCGTCATAGTGCAACTGTGTAACGTTCTCTTCCGGATCGGTGACCCATGTCACGTTGCCGTTGCCGTCGAGTCCCCACTCCGTGACCAGATTCAATACGCCTTCGGCAACGGTCTTGCGCTCGAGGCGGTTGCGATGGTCGTACTCGTAGCGGGACACGTGGCCGCGCGGATTCGTGATCGTCTCCAGATATCCTTGATTATCGTAGTCGTATACCGTCGTTATGGCTTCGACATTTGGGTCGCGTATCACATGCGTGAGGTGCCCCATACTGTCGTATTGCCACTCGGTAACGACCACGTCAGCCGTGCCGCGGTAAACGTACTTGTGCGTTCGCCGCCCCATGTCGTCGTAATCGTATTCGATGACGAGGTTGAGATCGCCATGCGCGCGTGTTACGCGGTTCATGTTGCCGGAGCCGTCATACTCAAGGAATACGACGTTGCCGTTACGGTCCGTTCTCGTAACCTGCTTTATTCGGCCCGGTAAGTCCGGAAACGTGGGGTCGGGCAGATCTTCGCGCGGGCCATAATAAGTATATGCATATGTCACTACGGCATCGGCAACGTTCGGGTCATATTCACTTTCGTCCCGCGGATCGATGATTGTCAGTAAGTCACCATTGCTCGGATCGTACTGATAGACCCACTCATCGCGATCAGGATCGGTTCCAGGTTCGATTCGTTTGGTCAACAGCGCTGGGAAAGTCGGTTCACTGTATTCGTAGTCGGTCACGTGCCCCGCTTCATCGGTGCGGTTGGTGATCCGCCCATTGTAACCCCACTCAAATGCTTCCGTGAGATCCTTCTCGTTTGTGACGCAAATCACTCGGTTGCGGTTGCTCCCGGAATAGCGGTCACCGTAATCACATGCCCAGCGATGACCAGTTCTCGCGCGCACCTCGCGCAACCGTCCAAGATTATCTCTATAAACCCGCCATGTCTTATAACGCCCATCGCGGTAGTACACCGTTGCGGGTTTAATAAGTTCGGAACGTATAGTTGGGAAAGGCGCATAACACGACGTTATCACACGTGCAATGGTATTTCCAACGCCATCCTTGATCTTGCGCTGTGTGTTTCCCGTGTATTCGGCCGTGTAGATCTTTCCGTTCTTCAACCTCTCTCGCGTAACGCGATGGCGATGGCCATAGGTATCATCGTATTGATACTCAAGATAGTGGTCCTCCGGGTCCGTTATCCGCACCAGATTTACGCCGGCGTAGGTTAGTTCAGTAAACTCTCCATCGGGATGGTGGATTTTCCATACACGTCCATTTTGATAATCGAGCGTAATAACGCGCCCGCGCGGGCTGATCACTTTCCAAAGCGCCCCATCGGCGTTGTAGTAGAAGTGTCTCGTTCGGCCGCGGCGATCAACTATCTGGGATATAGGGCCTCTGGAACCCACAATCGGTTCAAATACAAGCCGCGTGCCGTTAGTCTTTAGTAGTTCGAAATGATCGGATTCATATGTCAGCGTGTACGCACGCCCTTTCGGAGGCTCCCAATAATCTCCATACCTCTTGAATGCATTGCGCCGCCCATTGCCTTCCCAATAAATGATCTTGCTGGGGCCATTATCATCCTCCTCGACGACTTGAACGAAAATATTGTAATTGTGCGTCCAGCCGTAGCCGACAGGGCCGCCGAGCGGGGCCCGGATCGAGTCGTACCGTAAAAGAAACTGCATGTCCACCTTCCCGGACGTGTACGCGCGAAACACCGGGACGCGCGTCCAGACGTTTCCAGTCGTCAGACGCAGGAACAATCCATCTCCCGCATCTTCAGGGAATGGTGAGCTCTTCGGCCAATTCTCGTCGTCATCCAGATCGTCATCTTCCAGTTCCTCGGGTGGATCGCAGGGCGGAATACCTGGCTCTACCGGATTGTTTGAATCAACACCCACGCCATAGACGCTTGCACAATATGCGAGGTAATCCTCCGCTCCGATTGTACCGTTCGACTGCTCCTCCACGTCAAAATCGTGCACCGCGAGGATCGGATCGTTGGGATCGTTCGGATCGTGACCATTGTGGCGCTGGAAAACGGCGAAATCCAACAGGTCCACGTCGCCGTCGCCGTTCCAATCATGTGGCTCGTCGGCACGCACTAGCGGCGTGAAGATCAACAAGAGTGAGAAAAGAAGAATCGTCAAAGAATGCCAGTCTCTGATAAACATCGCTTCATCTCCGTGTATGATTTAGCCAGGATGCTCATTACTAACGGACTACACAGCACTTATGGCTGTTTTATTCACAGGTCGTGTTATAGTTATCCAGCACGATGTCGAGATCGTCCTGATCGACACAACCGCTGCTGTCCAGATCCGCGTCGGCATCGTAATTCTGGTCACCAACGCAAGTACCCTGAGCCGCGAGCACCGCGGCGAGATCGCTCATGTCCACGGAACCGTCGCCGGACACGTCGCCCGGGCAAACGATGAACGTGATGTTCTGCGGGTTGTACTGAATCGCCGCCTCGACTATGTTCCAGCGCTCGTTCTGCTGGTCGTATTGATCGAGTACGTTCGCGACGGCACCGTCGAGATTGAGGATGTAGACGCCGCGCGAACTCGGGGCCTCGAACGAGCCTTCCAACAACAATTGGCTGGAGCCACTCTGACCGACGCCGGTCTCGACGTCGGTGTTCCAACCCATCAACTCGCCCGGTTCGCCGAACGTATTTTGTGCTCCACCGATTTGAAGCAGATTAACGCCGCCGAGCGCGCTTCGCCGACTCCCGACATAACCGGTCCAGTGTCCGTGCTCCCCGGGATTGCTAATCCCAAGCGGCCGACTGAAGTTAGACATTTCGGCAGGGACATCGTCACCATGCTCCATGCAACATCCCGCCGGATTTGTTGCTGACTGCGTAAAATCGACGGAGATGAATGCAAGACCCTGGTTATCGCCAGTCGAGACACTGAATGAGATGGCCCAGTCAATTGTATCGCCAGGTTGAACCACGGTTTCATTGAGCGACGAATCGACCAAGAGAGTTACCGTGCCGCCGGCAAGCGCTGAAGACGCGCAACACACGCCGAGCACGGCACTTAGCAGAGACAATCGTTTTCCACGTAACATCGGGACCTCCTTGAATGAATAGTTCTACGAACTCCCTCTTGCGCGCACAAACCGTTTGTGATCGCGCTATACTCTTAACCATCGGGGG
>JAUWNI010000081.1 GCA_030612705.1 Phycisphaerae bacterium
GACCGCCTCCCTATGGCCGACGTCGGCCGCGGGGGGCCGACGTTACCCGAAAGCCAGGGCGTGAAGATAATTGCGGTCCCCACGCCGGCAAGCTACGATTGCCTTGTGGTAGTGGAGTAAGCGGCAATTCTGTCCATCAGGGCGGAGACGGGACCATGGATCCCTCCTCCCCGCAAGGTAATGCGGAACCCGATCAGCGCATCTCCGGGCTCGTGAACGATTTCTTCGATCGTCGCCAAGCCGGCGAGGACATTACGCCGGAGAGCTTCGTCGCCGAACACACCGAACACGCCGAGGAATTGCGGGAGTACCTGGCGGGAGTCCCCCTGATCGACGTAGCCTGCACGTTGGGGAGCGACGTCCCGATCGAGGATAACGGAGCCGAGACCGGCGAATTCCCGGCAATCGAAGGCTATGAGCTGGTCGAGGAGATCGGCCGCGGCGGGATGGGGGTCGTCTATAAGGCGTTGCAGGTGTCGACCAAGCGGATCGTCGCGCTGAAGGTCATGCTGGCCGGTCCGTTCGCGTCCGCGTCCGCCCTGCGGCGATTCGAGCGCGAGGTGGAGTTGGCCGCCCGGCTTCAGCACCCGAGCATCGTCAGGGTCCTCGAAAGCGGGGAAGTGGGGGGGCAGCGATATTACGCCATGGACTATGTGGAGGGTGTTCGGCTGGATCGCTACCTGTCACAACGGCAGGCCGACCTCCGTACGATGCTCGGATTGTTTGAGCAGGTCTGCGAGGGCGTCGAATGTGCCCATGACGCGGGCGTGGTTCATCGCGATTTGAAACCCGCGAACGTCCTGATCGACGAGTCCGGCAATCCGCACATCCTGGATTTCGGCCTTGCCAAGGCCACCGATCGGCCCGAGACGGGAGACGTTGCGAGCACGCTCGTATCACTTCCGGGACAGGTCCTGGGCACGCTGTTTTACCTTTCGCCGGAGCAGGCGGCCGGCTTGCCCGATGAGATCGACGAGCGGACCGACGTCTACGCGTTGGGGGTGATGTTGTTCGAGACGCTGACCGGGTCGTTGCCTTTCGATACCGCCGGCCGACCTTCGCAGGTCATCGAGCGCATCCTGGAGACCCCCCCGATTCGGCCGACCTCGCTTTCGGACCGGGTGGACGGCGAACTGGAGACGATCATTCTCAAAGCAATTGCGAAGGAGAAGGATCGTCGCTATCAATCCGCGCGGGAAATGGGCGAGGACCTGCGGCGTTACCTCGAAGGCGAGCCGATTATGGCTCGGCGGCCGAGCAGCCTCTACATCCTCGGCAAGAAGATTCGTAAGCACCGCCTGTCGGTCGCCTTCGGCGTCGTGGCGGTGATAATCGTGCTGATCGGCTTGACGGTTAGGTTCTCGAATCGGCAACGAGCCCTCGCCGTGGCCCGCCGCGAGGCGCTGAAGTGTCAGCAAACGATGGAGTGCGAGGGTGCGGACCGACAGCTCGGGACGGCCAAGACACTGTGCGCGCAACGCCCGCATCCGCCGGAAGCCGTACTCGTCTGGGCTCAGGCACAATACCGCTCGGAAGCGACGCGTAACCAGGGCATTCTCTTTCTTGAACGACTATTGCAGACCAATCCGTCGAACTGGGCCGCCCGGGCGCTGCTGGCCGAGATAAAGCGCGCCACCGGCGAAACAGAGCGGGCCGATGCTCTCCAGGCCCAGGTCGAGCTTGAGGCTCCGGACACGGCCGAGGCGTGGTATCTGCGTTCGTTTGCCACGCTCGATTTGCAACAAGCGCTGCGCTGCGCCCGGGAGGTAGTGCAGCGCGAACCGTCACACATCCTCGCCTGGCGCCGGCTCACCTGGCTGTATCAGTTGACCGGCGATCTGGAGCAGGCCTATCAAGGTACTGAAAGGCTGATCGGACTGGGTGAGGAGCCGGGCGAGTGGATACTCTTCAAAGGCTATATCCGTGCCCAGCAGGGCCGCTTCCAGGACGCTGTCGAGGAATATACGCGGGTGATAGACATGAGCCCCACGTACCGGCCGTGGGGCGCGTATATCTACCGCGCGCACGCCTACCGCCGCCTCAAGGAGTACGAGCGGGCTGTCGAGGATTACAATCGGTTGATCGATAATGAGGACGCAGTGACCATTGACGCTTGGCACCTTTACCAGCGCGCCACGCCGCTCTGGATCCTGGGTCGAAAGGAAGAGGCCTTGGAAGACTATCGGCGTGTACGCACGCTGCTCGGCCGGGCGTACTTCTCAGACGCCCGTCACTACATCATCCTCCGCGAGTTGGATCGGCAGGACGAGGCCCAGGAAGTCTGGGACGCCGCCCTACGCGACGCCGACACACCCTGGTTGCGGCGTATTCTTCGTTGTCTGGCCGGCAAGATCACTCCCGAGAAACTCGTCGCCGGACCTGAAGGACGTGATGACCCCGAGCAGCTCTGTGAAGCCTTTTATTACGCCGGCGAGGCCTGCCTGCTAATGGACCAATCCGCCGAAGCCCGCAAGTGGTTCGAGAAGTGCGTTGAGACCGGCGTCGAGTTCGACCCCGACACCGCCCCGGCGGTTCCGATGAACGAGTTCGAGCTGGCCCAATGGCGTCTGGAAACCCTGCCGTCCGATATCCCCACCTCACAACCCTGACAAATAAAAACGGTAACAGTTCAGCCGTTTGCAACAAGCTTTCAGCTATCAGCTTTCAGCGATCAGCCATTATCGTTGTAGGGCGGGCAGGTGCCTTGCCTTGGTCATGTTCCCGCGATGCTCTCAATAACACGTTATTTGCGAAATTTGGTCGCCGGCGCTCGTCTTTCGGCTGATCGCTGACCGCTGAATGCTTATTAAAAACGAAATAGCGCGTTGTCTGTCGCCGCCGTTTGCGATTGGAACCTTGGCGGGCCGTGTGGCCTGTCGGCTGATGAGGCCATTCAGTCGTGAACGTGGGTGATACCTGCCGGACGTTGGCCCCAGTCAGTAGGAATAAGGGACGGACCGTGAAACGCATTTAAGGAGACGAGTCATGTTTACCAAACGAAACCTAACAGTGTTCTGCCGAAACTCCTGTCGTGCCCAATGGCGTGTGAGGGATCACTTGCCGGCAGGCGTGAAAGCTTTGGCTCTCTTGGGCCTGGCGCTCGGAGTGTTGCTCTTTGCACCTGTTGCGCAGGCGCAGAGCTGGGAGGGGCCAATCCTAATCACCGGCGGGGATATCTGGGGGTATCCGCGCGTGGCGGTATCGGGCGACTACGTCCATGTCGTCTACTACGATCAGGGCGTCAGCACGCTTCAGTATTTACGGAGTATCGATCGCGGGGATACCTGGGATCCGGTTGTTACGCTCCCGACCACCGGCGTCGTGCACAAACCGGCCATCGCGGCGTCGGGACAGTACGTGAATATCGTCTACCGCGGGCAGAGCCACAACATCTATCTCTTCCGCAGCACGGACAACGGCAACACGTTCACCGGGCCACTCTTGCTGGGAGGCGGCAGTGCCTACGAGCCGGACGTGGCCGCCGACGGTGCCAACGTCTACGTGATCTGGCTCACGTACTATCCCAGTTACGACCTTTACTACACGTGGAGTACGGATGGCGAGAATTTTGAGACCCCGAGCAACCTGACCAACAGCACGATCGAGGAGGAGTCCGCACGGATCGCCGCCGCGGGTGGCAATGTGCATATCGCCTGGACCGAGCGTGACCAGGGCACCAGTAGCGACGACGCCTATGTCATGCGAAGCCCCGACAACGGCGCCACCTGGGCCGCCAAGCTGACCCTCTGGACGGCACCCATTACCACGTTCGACCGCGTCGCGATCGCGGCGTACGGGTCGGGCGTCTACGTCGATCGGGATAATGCCCCGCCCAACGGACCCGCGCAGAGGGTTAGCACGAGCTCGGGAGTGACATTCGGCAACAGCATCTGGCTTGGGGCCGGCTGTGACGATGGGCCGGAGATCGACGCCACCGCGGCCTATACGGCTAACGGTTGCAGCGTCTACGGTCGCTATGACGACCTCTTTGTTTCCACCGGACCCGGCACGGAAACGCAGATTGGAAACGGCGACAACCCCGACATCGGGGCCAACGACGCCGGCGACATGCACGTCGTCTGCGAGTCGGGCGGCAACATTTACCACTATCGCTACCTGGTTGGCGGCAGCACAAGTAACTGGGGTGCGCCGATCGTGATCTCCAACACCACCGACGACTGGCTCTACCCGCGAATCGCCGTCGATGGAAACAAGGTGCACTGCGTCTGGCGCGACGTCGGCGCGGATGACCTGCTTTACCGGGGCAGCCTCAACGGCGGCGTCACCTGGGGGCCGATCCAGATGCTCCACAGCGACACCTGCCACCACCCGGTCGTCGAGGTCTCCGGTGAATACGTACACGTCGTCTGGCGCGGACACGTGGACGAGGTGGGCACGATCATGCACGTACGCAGCACTAATAACGGTGTGCCCGGAAGCTGGGGAACCCCGAACATCATCGGCACGGGAGCTAACCGCGGCTACGACCCCGAAGTGGCTGTCTACCAAAGCAATGTCTACGTGGTTTGGATCAAGGCCAACCAGTACGATTTGCTTTTCACCCGCAATACCGCCAACGGCGCCGCCGCTAGCTGGACAACGCCTGTGAACCTGACCGGCGACGGCGAGACGTTCGAGGAAGTCTGCCCCAAGATCGACGCCTGGGGCGAGAACGTCTACATCACCTGGATCAAGGAAGCTCCCTACCCGGTGCTGGTGCAGACCGCCGAGTTCATCCGCAGCACCACCAGCGGTGCGACCTGGTTGGCTCCGCTCACTCCGCCTCTGTGGACCGCGGCGTACTGGGACGAGTTCGGTCACGTGGCGATCGCGGCGTGGCAGCAGGATGTCTTTGTCGATCGCGATAACGCTCCATCCGCTGGACCCGCCCAAAAGATCAGCCGGAACTCGGGCGCGGCCTTCGGCGCCGGCACGGTCATGCTCGGACTCGGCAACACCAAGGGGCCCGAGATGGATACCAGCGGGGCCTTCACCGCCAACGCCGCCAACGTCTACATCCGCGACGAGTTCCTGTTCGAGTCTACCGGACCGGCAACCGAGACGCTGATCTTCACGCCCGTCCCGGCTCACTCGCCCCAGGCTGACATCGGCGTGGACGAGGACGGCGTCATGCACGTCGTCTATTGCGCCGGGACTTCCGGCGCCCCGGTCCTGTACTTCCGCAATCCGCCCGTCCCGACTGGCGGCTGCAACGGAGGAGACGTCGACTTTGACGGCGACGTCGACCTGGCCGACCTGGCTGCCTTGCTCGCGGCGTACGGTTGCTGTGAGGGCGACCCTGATTACAACCCGCACGCAGACCTGAACGACGATGGGTGCGTAGACCTAGCGGATCTGGCGACGCTGCTCTCCGTCTACGGAGCGATTTGCGAACCGCCGCTCGGGGCCTGCTGCGTCGAGGCAGAGTGCGTGGGTACGATTGGGGAGGTCGAATGTATTGATCTGCTCGGCGAGTGGTTTGAAGGTGAGGACTGCTTCGGCGACCCGCCGTTTGAATGCCCCCAGGAGGGCTGTCCCGAGGACACGCTGCTGATTCGTATCCTCACCGACAGCTACGCCAACGAGACCACCTGGGATTTGTACGAGCTGGGTGGCGGCCTGATCGCCTCCGGCGACCCCGACGAGAACAATACGCTCTACGAGTGGGAAGTCTGTGTCGAGGCCGACGAGTGCTACGACTTCACCATCTACGACTCCTATGGCGACGGCATCTGCTGCGCCTACGGCGAAGGCTACTACGAGATCGCGCTGAACGGCGAACAGGTGGCCGCAAACTATAACTTCAACGGCTCGTCGGACACCGTGGCCGTCGGTGGCGGCTGTGGCGAGCTGCTCGGGGCATGTTGTGTGGGGACAGAATGTGTCGATACCGTCACGTTCGATACGTGCGAGGCAATGTTCGGCGAGTGGTATCCCGGCGAAGACTGCTTCGGCGATCCGCCCTTCCAATGCCCCGGCGACGTCGAAAATGACGACTGCTCAAACGCCATGCCGATCATGGACGTGATCGAACTCCCGTTCGACACCACCGAAGCCACGTTCGACGGCGAGGGCCAGTGCATGACCAGCCCGAACATCTGGTATTGCTTCACCGCCATGACTGACGGGATGGTCTACGTCGCGACCTGCGGCAGCGGATACGACACGATGCTGGCGGTCTACGACGGCTGCTCGTGCGATCCCGTCGGACCGATGTTCGAGTGCAACGACGATTCCTGCGGGCTGCAATCGGAGATCATGTTCCCGGCAACCGCGGGCAGTGTGTACCTGATCGAGGTCGGCGGCTACGGCAACCACACCGGCCCCGGCGTGCTCACCGTCATGTATCAGTAACCTCGTCGAGCGTCGCTTGCGAGGCTCGAATCCAGTCTCCGGAAGCCCCCGGCACGGTCGACGCCGGGGGCTTTCGCCTGCGCCTCGCGGGGACATTGTGCGGATTCACACAACAAAGACGCGACGACTCTTGTCGGGAGTCGCCGCGTCCGGTTCAAGAACACGAAACTGGTAAACCTGGGATTCCTTAGAATGCGATGTTCGCGGCAGACTCTTCACCTATCTGGGCGGTCAACTCCGCCATCTCATCGCCGGAGAGGACGTTGTCGATATCGAGCAGGATCTTGACCATGTCGCCGACCTTGCCCATGCCCAGGATAAAATTGTTGTCGACCGTGCCGCCGCCCACGTCCGGCGGCGGCTCGATGTTCTCACAGTCGATGTCGAGCACTTCGGAGACCGTGTCGACGATGATCCCGATCTCCCGGCCGACGTTGACCACGATGATGCAGGTTTTCTCGGTGTATTCCGCCTCGGCCAGACCGAACTGAAGGCGCAGATCGATCACCGGGATCACCTTGCCCCGCAGGTTGATCACACCCTTCATGTATACGGGCATCTGCGGGACCGAGGTGATCTCCATGATCCCGTTGATTTCACGCACCTTCAGGATTTGGATCCCATACTCCTCGTTGGCCAATCGGAACGTCAGGTATTTACCGCCCTTGTCGTTGAGAGTGGGTTTTGTTTGCTCGGCGGTGGTTGCCTGTGTGGTTTCGCTGGTATTCATCTTGGTTCACCTGTCTTCGGGCACTGCCCGTGTGCGTTCAACCGTTGTGGGGGGCTCCGCCTGAAGCGGGACCCCCCGTGTGATGCCGACGTCGAATCAGAAATCACTCAACTCCTTCGAATCGGATGACTCGGCATGGACCGGTTTGGAGCCAGCGGTCCGCGAGCCCGTCTTCGTGAGGTGCGCGACCTTGATGTCGCGATGCTTCTTCATCGGCGCGGCGGCGGCAGTGGCGGGCCCGGCTTGAGAGCGGGTGCTGTTATGTTGTCCGCCCACCAGGGCCGACAGGTCTTCCACGATGGCCTTGACGGTCTGGGCCTGGGCACTGAGTTGCTCGGACGCCGAGGCCGACTCTTCCGCGCCGGCCGCGTTCTGCTGCGTGACCTTGTCCATCTGCGTCACGGCGGTGTTGATCTGTTCGACGCCCTGGGCCTGTTCGTCGGAGGCCTGCGTGATGCCGTTGAGCAGGTCGGCGACCTGGGCCACGTCGCCGACGATCGCCTGTAGCGCCTTGCCGGCGGTGTCGGCCACCGTGGTGCCCTCCTTGGCGCGGGTGACCGAGCCCTCGATCAGGTTGGTGGTATCGCCGGCGGCCTGCGCGCTGCGCTGGGCGAGGTTGCGGACCTCCTCGGCGACGACGGCGAAGCCCTTGCCGTGCTCGCCGGCGCGGGCGGCCTCGCCCGCCGCGTTGAGCGCCAGCAGGTTGGTCTGGAAGGCGCTCTCCTCGATGACCTTAATGATCTTGCCGATTTCGCCGGAGGACTCGTTGATGGCGCCCATGGCCTGGTTGAGCTGACCCATGGTGCGGTCGCCCTCGTCGGCGTTCTTGCGGGCCTGACCGGCCAGGTCGTTGGCTTTGCGGGCGTTCTCGGCGTTGGTGCGTGTTTGTGAGGCCATCTCTTCCAGCGCGCTGGAGGTCTCCTCGAGCGAGGAGGCCTGTTCGCTGGCGCCTTCGGCCAATTGCTGCGACGCCGCCGAAACCTGCATCGACGCGTCGGTGACCTGATCGGCACCCTCCGTCAGCCCGGCGATGATGCGGTTGATCGGCTTGGTGATCCCGCGCGTGATGATAAGGGCCAGAATCAGGCCAAGCACTACGCCGGCAATTGCCAGCGTAATCATGATGGTATTAGAGATGGCGGCAACCGATTCCATCTCTTCTTTCTTGGCCGTCCGGAGGCCGTTTGCCTCTTCGGTAAGCTTGCGGGCGGCGGCTACCATCTGGTCCTCGCAGACTTTCTGCTCGCCCTTATAGTTGACAACCTCGGCAAACGCCTTCTTGTAGGTAATGCAAGCGTTAATAGCTTGCTGAACCTGGTCCTTGTTCACCTGCTGCTGGAAACGGGACTTGAGGTCTTCAGCCAAAGCAATGGCGGCGTCAGCCTGGTCATTCGTCTTTTTGACGTATTCATCGCTATTCCGGAGGAAATAGTTCTTTTCCTGTTGTCTGGCCGCAAGTAACAACTCGATAATCCGCTTGGCGTCGTTGGCATTCGCCAGCCTTTGGGTCACCTTGTTTTTGAGAAGATCTTCAGCTCTTTCAAATTCACCAAGAACAAACTCAAGTATCGGAGCGGCCTTCTCCTGATAAACCTGCAACGCGGTGTCGGTCTCACCGCCACGGGCGGCGGCAATGTCTATCGCGCTGCTATGCAGTTCCAGGTGTTTTTGTCTCACTCCCTCTATTAGATCTCTGAATTCCTGTCCGCAATAAGCGGCCTGTTCAGCATACTCGCTGCTGTCAAGCCATTGGCCGAAGGCACACTTATGCCCGTCGGTCTGCACGTTCAGGGTCGCGCTTTTATCCGCCAGGAAGTCCTTGACCGCTCCGGCCCATTGCAGGTGGTCACGGCCACCTTCCGCCACCTTGGCCTGGACATCCATGACCGCGGCAAGTTTCATCTCCTGGTCCTGGCTCATCTCGACCACGAGCTTCTGAGTATTCCGGGCGGATTGCACAATGGGTCCTGATTCGGCGATCAGTTCGTTAACCCGGCCCTGCAGGTCAACATACTGTTTTGCCTGATCGATGTATGTACCCGCATCGGTGTGCATTCCCGCGACCAATTGTTTGTCGGCGGCGACTTTCATCTTGGCGGTAATCTCTTTCACCAGCGCGTCGAATGGTTCCTTCTGGCCAAGCATTTCCTCGGCGTACTTTTCATCACCGCGCATGATGAAGTTTTTCTCCGCCAGTCGGGCTTCATTGACAATCTTGATGAACCGGTTGGCGTCATCGCCGATAACCACCTTGTGCTCGACCTTGGCCAGGCTGGACCAGCCCATGTAGCCCAGTACGCCGGCGATGACCACCATGATTCCAAAGCCACTGTACAGCTTGGTTGCCAACTTCATGTTCTTAAACATTTTCGAAACTCCCTAAAATCAATACGGATATCCCATGCACACCTATCTCACGCGCTGGATGGGGATTGCTTGGCCCCTTACCGGTGAAGGGACATCTGGTTCCTCGCGTGTGCTCCCTAATGTCACGTCGCCGCCTCCAGGGCGGATCGCGGCAATGGCGCGCCGCGCGAATGGAGCAGATCACTCACCATTCACGCCGGATAACGCAACATTGCACGCCGGCTGCTGTTAGCCTGTATCTACTGGTATAGTGTTCTTGTCCGATCGCCGGAGCCGCTTCCGGTGCCCGAAAGCGTGAACTCCGCGTACTTCGCCCTGCCGGCACGCGTCGCCAACGCTTGAAGGCCCGCGGGCAACTCAACGCCATGCGTCGAGCCTGCCGTGTTGGCCTGAAAGGCACTCGGTGATCGAGTAACCTCTCGCGCAACTCCACTATCGGGTTGATTTACCACCCACTTTATCAACGAAATGAACTAGCCCTCATCCGTGGTTGTCGGAGACCCATCCGCTACGTCCGGCGATCATCGCCACACCTCCGACAACCCGTCTGGCAAGCCCCGCGGGCAAGTTCCGCGCGTTCGGCCTGACTGTGCCGTCGGCCGGCCGGCGGGGGCGGAATGAGGTTTTTTGACGCAGATTCGTTTGTCTATTCGAGTTTTACGACATCTCGCCACGCAGGAAGTCACGCCGGTGCGCCCCGGTCCAAGCTCGCGCGGCCGCCCTGGCGTCCGCTGAATCCGGTGAACCGCTCACGAGCGGTCTGCCAGATACCCGTGGTACCTCGGGGCTCGTCCGGGAGCGTTCCTGGGGTATCCCGCGACGCCCGCGGCCAACTGGCTTTCCTCACACGATTACCTTGCCTGTCTCGGCGTCTTGGCGGTTCAAGTTCCCCGAAAAGGCCGGTGAACCTCAAATCGCGGGCCTGGGCGGCGTACTCTCATCGGTTAGTACGCCGTCTTGCGTGCGCGACGCCGATCGCGACAATCGCCTTGGTGAAAGAGTGGGATTCCAATAGGAGAGCAGCGCTGCACTGCCATGCGCGAACGTGCCATCGACCAATTTGAATCGATCTTCGAGCGGGCCTCGATCCCGGTGCTTGATATCCGGGAGATAGTGCTGAAGCGGATCTCGCTGATCATAAAGAACGACCCTCTGGACGAATCGATCCTGAAGCTGGCGGCATATCTACGCGGACGCTTCAAAGCCGAGGTGCGAGTGCATTGGCCGGCCTCGGTGAACGACTCGCTGCCTACCGATACCGAACGTGAGCACGGCTTTCAGCCTGCGTCCGGGCCGTTCGAATCGACGGCGGCATTGATCGGGCAAATCGCTCTGGCCCACAGTCAACTAGTCTTGATCCCCGAGCCGGTGGACGAGGAAGCGCGGATCGTCGAAAAAGGCAACCTCGTCAAAGGCAGCGCGCCGCCGATCCTGCTCGTACGCCGCCCGATCGAGCAGCCGTCGGCGGTTTTTCAAAACATCCTGCACAGTCTCAGCGGGAACTTCCAGCAGACCGAGAACTTCTCGTATTCGTTCGCACTGGTGGAGGATCGGGGAACACTGCGGCTGTTGCACGCGATCGATCAGGAAGACCTATCCGCCGTCCGTGAGGCCCTGTGGGCGTCGCCGGACGTCAGCCCCGCGGATGAGAAGGAAATCCTGAAAAACCTGACGCGGCGCGGCGAGCGCTATTTGAAAGCGGTGGTCGCCGCCAGCCGCAAACAGCCGTACGAGGTGAACTATCGGCTGCGTCTGGGCAGCGTGGTGGAGGCGGCGCGGGAGGAATTGGCATCCGGGTCGTACGGGCTGCTGGTCGTCGGACGCCACGAGGAAGGGCACAGCCGAATCACGGCGGCGGACTATCAATTGATGCATTTGGTGCATAATGTCCCAGTGCTGGCATTGTAAGGGCTTTCTTCCGACGTAATGTTTGCGATGCACATTCCGAATTTGCTGGCTCTCGTTGACGCGCATGCGAACGTGCCTGGATATCAAACCGCACTGTTTGCCACGATTCTGGTGATTACGCTCGGGTTGCTGGCGGCGGAGAAGGTTCACAAGACGATCCTGGTGTTGCTGTCGGCGGGGTTGTGTCTGTTCCTGGCGGACGCGCTCGGGTATTTCACACACGGCACGGGCCAACACCTCCCGGTCTATATCGAGATGATCGAGTGGGAGGTGATCGGGATCGTCATCGGCGCGACGGTCTTCGTCGAGATCGCCGCCCGTAGCGGCGTGTTTACGTACATCAGCATCCGCGTCCTCAAAGCCAGTCGCGGCGATCCGTTTCGGCTGCTGATTCTGTTTTCGATCCTGACGGCGATCTTCAGCGCGTTTCTCGACAACATCACCGCGATGATCATCATCGGCTCGCTGACGGTCGTCAGTTGCCGCAAGCTTCAGCTCGACCCCAAGCCGTTCCTGATCACCGAAGGGATCATGACCAATGTCGGCGGGCTGCTGACACTGATCAGCTCGATCCCCAACATCATCATCGGCAAGACCGCCGGCATCAGCTACCTGACGTTCCTGATCGTCGCGGTGCCGTACACAGTCGTGGCGATCGCGGCGAGCATGTTCGTGGCGAGATGGGTCTTCGGCAAAGCCGTCGGCCCGCTGCGCGATCCGCGGGAGCAAGCGCGTAACCTCGACTTGGTCCTGGCGTTCGACGAATGGGAGACGGTCACGGACCGCCGCTTCTTCTACACGTCGAGCGTTGGCGTTGTGTTGATAATCCTGGCGTTCGCGCTGCATTCGCAGATTCCAATCCTGCGCGATTTCGGAATCGAGATCGTCGCGCTGGGGGCGGCGGTCATCATGATGCTGCTGCACGCCAAGGACGTCGAGCACGACCTCTCCAACGTCCAATGGTCGCTCGTGTTCTTCTTTGTCGGGTTGTTTACGGTCATCGGCGTGATGGAGAAGGCGCTGGTGCTGCTCAAGATCGGCGAGTTGCTCGACGCGTTGACATTGCGGGCCGGCAGCGTCGGGTTAATGTGGCTGACCGCGATATTCTCGTCGATGACGGACAACATTCCGCTGTCGGCGATGCTGGCAAAGATCTTCGGTCCGACGCCCGAGGCCGCCGCCGCCATCCCACGCGTGCAGTGGTGGGCCGTCGTGTTCGGGGCGAACCTCGGCGGGAACATCACGCCGATCGGCTCGGCCAGCACGATCGTGGCCGTTACGATCATGAAGAAAAACGGTCTGAAGGTGACGTTTATGGAGTTCGTCAAGATCGGTGTGGTGTTCGCGCTCGTGCAGCTCGTGCTCGCCAGCGGTTATTTGCTGATCTTGCAGCAGATTTTGGCCAAGCCCGCCGGCGCGTGAACGTGCCGGGCCGACTTTGTCCGGCACCATCTCGCAGCGAGCGAAAGACCGGGCATGAACCGCGCTGCCCGCTCGACTGACCGGGTAAACCCGCGATCGAATTGTGTCGATATCGTTCTTGGAGCACGTGGGCGTAGTCCCCTCTGACTTCTTGGTGATACCTCATGATTAAGCTGGACACGTCACAAATCCCACCGCGGGTTGCCGCCGTCCTGATGCAGCGCGGCGCGCAGCTTCCGCCGATTCAGTGGCACATCAACCCAAATCAATCCGGGAAACGCTACCTCGACGAAAGTACCGACGACAAAACCCTCCTCGGCTGTGATCCGCTTGCCGACGATGAGATGGCTGCCGCCGTGCGGGCATTGCTCTTCTTCTGGAATGGCTGGCCGGCCGAATCCGTCATGCACGCGCATCTGGCCCCCGACAAGGAGCGGGGCTACATAGACGCTCTGATCAAGCGGCAGGCTGGGGACTCGGCGGCTTCGAAAGATCTGCTCCAGAAGATCAGCGAACACCCCATCTACAAGCCCTTGGGGGATTATGCAACCGAAGAGATCGGGCTCAGCGTGGCACCCGGGCTGAAACGGCTCCGAGAAGTGATCGCGTTCGGTGAACTGTGGGAGCCGTATGCATACGCCGACGTCTACGAACAGGCGCGCGCGGGCCAGCTCGACCCGGCGGGGGAACGGGTCGTCCGCAGCCTCCAATGCCGCGAGTTCGAACTGCTCTTCGCGTATTGCCTGGAGGCGGCCACCGGCCGGAAACTCGCCAGGCACTAATGCTCCAGTCGCTAATCGATTGAAGGGTGGCCCACCTCTTTAGAGGTGGGGGACACGATTAGGACTTCGATTCGTATCCTCCACGGCTAACAGTCCGCCGCCAAAGTCACTGCGGGACGGGAATGACGTAGCGGCCAGCGCCTCGCCGACCGTAATAGGCCGAAAACGCCGCTTTGGGCGTACGGCCTGCGAGGCGCAAGCCGCTACATGACTTTTGCGGCGGACTGCTACGCGAGTCGCGCGTTTGCCGGGTTCTGCGCTGGGCAGATAGCAGTATGCAGCCGAATACGCGGCGTAACATGAAACCCTTGGCGTCCTGGCGTCTTGGCGGTTTACGTTGCCCCGATGGTCCCCGGAGTGACCGCTTATTGTGAGAACGCCGCCAGGAATGCCCGCCGCATTCGTATGCCTATCGGGGCCAGCGAGATCCCATCCACCGCCTTGAAATCATAGCCCTTCCGCTTCTTGTAATACGCCACCCAGTAGGGGTAGTACAGCCGCTCGATATCCGTTATGGCCTCCATTTTTGGAGGGTTTTTCCGGTGGAAACCGTGTTTTACGAGTAGCCATTTGTATTCGTCTAAAACTTTTGCCTTGGCTTGCTCCATGTCGATCTGAAAATCAAAGCGATGAGCATCCGTTTCTTCAACACGGTCGAGGGCGTCCGTTTCCAAAAAGGCGAAATCTCCCAGCACGCCGTCGGAGGCGACGAAAATCTCCCGCTGTTTGCCTTCCACCGAAAGAGAAATCCTGAACGTGTAATATGGAAAGTAGACCAGTTCGATTTTTTCGGGCCGCGGCTTCCTTCTGGCGAAGAACAGCCTTCCACGCCGCGTTAGCCTTTCCAGGGCGGCGTCTTTTTCGACGAGCGGCCTTGCGAACATCAGTCTTCTTTTGTCTCGCGGGAGGCCCTACCGCTCCTTCCCTTGAGATACGCGAGCAAGCCTATCGCCAGAAGAATGATCCCGGCGATCAGGTTGGTCATTTTTCCAATCATGGTAGGGGGCGCATAGACCGCGATCACCATGATTATTCCCAGGGCGATCCAGAAGAGCCCCATTACCTCCAGAGGACTTAGCCCTTTTTCCACTTTTGGTTTTGTGTCTTCCATAGACTACCCCTTTGGGAAACCACAACAAACCTCATCCGCAAACCTGTGCTATTCCGCGGTCCAATCCTTCCGACGGCAATCAAAACCCGATGTATAGAAATACTTGGATTATCAGGATAACTACCGCCCAGATCCTCAGGTCTCGCCAGGCCTTGCCGTCAGGCGCCCCTCTGAAGATATACTCCTTCGGCCTTGTAAATGCCCAGACTATTACCAACAGGAAGAAGAGCGTCCCGATTATCTTTGCCCAATACAACGGGAGATCCTCCAGCCATTCAATCATCTTATTCGCCTCCCTCGACCCGGCTGGAAAGACTGTTTTGGATGTGTTCGTCCTTCATCACCAGGCCGTAGACCAGTCCTCTCAGCTTCTCCGTCGGTTCCGGCTTGGTGAGAAGGCTGACCAGGGCGTTGATAATCATCGCCGCCACAAACGACCACCACGCCACATAGAGGAAGTTCATGTCCGTCATGTGTAGTATTGTGGAGCAGGCCACTCCGCCCACCAGGCCGAACAGTCCGCCCCAGCGGGTCGCCCGCGCCCACATGATGCCCAATAGGACGGTCGCGAGCGTCGGCCCTTGAAAGATAGTGAGCAGAGTCTGCATGGCCAGGTAGATGCCGCTGAAGCTAGTTGTCAGCGGCTCTGCCAGCAGGGCGCCCACCACTACAAAGATCAGGGTCAGCCCTCTTCCAAAGTTGAGATAGTGCCGGTCGGAGGCCTTCCTCACAATGAAATTCTGATAGATATCCCGCGTCCAGATCGTCACGGCCGAGTTGAGCGTGGAATCCACACTCGAAAAGATGGCGGCGAGAAATGCCGCGAACACGAGGCCGGCGAGACCCGCGGGTAGAAGGTTCTTGATCGCCCAGGGAAGTGCCTGGTCTTTGTCGGCCAGCGGCTCCGTGGCGAGCGCCAGGACGAACAGGCCCGGCAGGACGTAAAGCAATGGCACCAATGTCTTCAGAAAAGCCGCGCTGAGCATCCCGGCCTTGGCGTCCCACTCGGAGCGCGCTCCCAGCGTCCTTTGAATAATTGCCTGATGACAGCACCACCAGGCAGGCGATAGGACCAACCCCAACCCGAAGATCATCCCCAGCCACGGGTAGGTCTCGTGGCTGAGCGGAAGGAACAGCCGGAAGTGGTCCGGATGCTCCACGGTGATTCTTTCAACCAGGCCACTCCATCCGCCGACCTCGTGAAACCCGATGATCGCGACGGCGAAACCGCCGACCAGCATGATCGCAAGCTGGATCACGTCTGTCATGGCGACCGCGGTCAAGCCGCCGGTTACCGTGTAAATCCCCACGATAACGGCCGTGAGCAGGATTCCGAGCCAGATGGGCCAGCCGATATAGGTGTTGATCATCAGACCACTGGCCCAGAAGAAAATCGCGAGGCAACATATTAAAAAAGTGCCCCACAGTAGTGCTTCGATGACCCGAACCGGCTGGCTGTAGCGTTTGCCCAGATACTCCGGAACTGTATAAGCCCCCGCCCGCCAGTAGTACGGCACAAAGAGCAGGGCGGAGATCACCATCGCCGGTATAGCGCCGATCCATTCGTAGTTCGCCTGCGCGATACCCACGTCGTAGGCCGCTCCGGCCCCCCCGACGTAGTCGTACGAACCGATATTCGTGCCGATGATCGACATTCCGATCACCCACCAGCCGAGCCTTCTTCCCGCCAGGAAGAAGTCTTCCGAGGTGTGGATGAACTTCTTGAAGTACACCCCGACGACGAATACGCCGACGATGAAGAAGACCACTATGAAAAGGTCGATCCCACCTATCATGAACACCTCCGCTTTAGCGCAGTTCTCTCAACGCCTTCTCCACCTGATAGGCCCCCATAACGAACCACGCGCTGTTCCGCGCCCAGTACTCATTGGTCGCGTACGAGTAGGTCCAGCCCCACACGTCGGTGTCGAACAGCGGATAGTCCGGCGGAACTTTGGCGATCACGAAGTTCTTCGTGTCGAGATCGCCCAGGTAGATCACATCGCCGTTTCCGCTTTCGATGCCGTTCAGTATACCGCCGGGCACGATGCCGTCTTCGCAGCCTTCCATGAAGCAGTACCGGTGATGATAACACCCGGGTCCCTTGCCGACGCCCGCCATCATGGAGACGTCGGCGGGATTGAACCCGGCGATCCATTGGATCTGCCGCTCGGCCGCCTCCAGGTACTTGGGTTCTTCGAGCAGAATTGCGGCCGTCGCCAGTCCCCACGCGAACGCTCCGACGCGCCTGTTACGGTGATTGCTCTCAAATAGGTTCCTTGAACGCCCATCTTCTTCGACTCCGCCGATCTGGCCGAAGTTGGAGACGTGTGCAAACCGCATGTTGTAATCCGCCCAGCGCCGGAATGCGTCTTTGATGCGGCCGTGCAGCTCACTGCCCGGGTTGTGTTTCAGGAACTCATATATCGCAAACAGATGGAAACGGCATTCCGCATACTTGCCGGAGGTCTGCGCCTCATCGAAATAAAACCATCCCTCCTTGTCCTGTAGTGCCAGTATGTTCCTGACTCTCTTTTCCGCGTCGTCTCTATACTTCCGGTCTTTGACAACCTGGTACAGCTCGACGTCCGTCATGAGCAGGCCCGTCTGGAGCCAGAGGTACGAATTCCGCTTTTCTTCGTATTCGGGCTTTGACAGATCCACCGCCAGGTCAAGCTCGTAGACTTCCTCTGCAACGGATATACAACGCCGCGCAAGCTTCTCATCATACGCGCGCAGGAGCCTGCCGGTCCTCGCCAGAGCAGAGCTCGTCCAACTCAGACCCGGACCCGCCGAATAGCCGTACTTGTACTTAAGCATATCTTCTTCCAGCACGACGCGCGGCGGTTCGGCCTCCGGCGCACCGAGCCAGGTGCAGACGTCCTCGAAGTCCGCCGTAAAGCCCGCGTGAAAGCGGCCGTCCCAGTAACCTTTGCAGAGATACAGCGCCTCCCAAGCCGCTTCGTTAATAAACCTCGGCATGCCTTCTAGAGTATCGCTTAGTTCCTGCCCAAACTCGTCCTGAAACGTTGTCAGCGCCATGATCGAGACGGCCCCCGGACCGATCCACTTGCCGTAGTCGCCCGCGTCGTGCCAGCCGCCGGTGACGTCGACGCGCGTGCCGTCCGTCCTGATGATCGCGTCCTGCGTGTGGCACGCCTTGTGAAAACCCGGCACCTCTACGCCGCAACGCTGATAGTAGAACCAGTGCCCCGCCTTCCGCGCCAGTTCGAGATACAGGTTCTTCCTGATCGGAAAGACATAAGAGTCCGTCACTTCCTTTGTTTCATTGACCCGCAACCGGACGAAATACAATCCCTTCTCTTTGAAGTCGGAGAAGTCCGCGACGTAGTTGTTTCCGCCCCAGATGTGATAGCCGGTCTCTTGCAACGGCCCCCGAAATACCACCGGCTGAACCGCCGGATGCTGCCGATTGTGCAGCGCGTCGATCAACTCGAACTCACCGCTCAGCTTACCCCCGTTCGCCCAGATCACTGCGGTCTTCGTGCCCCGCACGTCATATCCGCCGTGGCTGACGATTGGCCGCAAGGTCTCCTGTGCGATGATCTGCCCCGGCGCCAGCGGCGACCATGAATCCAGCTTCTGTCTGATTCTTCTGATCGTCCGCGCCTGCTTCAGCCGGTCTTCGATCGTCAGCCCGCCGCGATTCCTTAGCTTGCGCGAGCAGACGTCGAGCTCGATGTATTTCAGATGATCGGCGGCCCGCACCGGCTCAAAGATGATCTTCTCGTCCTCGAACCTGTAATCGATCCCGCGCTTGTCGACCATGGGTGCATTCACCAGGACGGGATTGCCCTTTAGAAAGAAGTACACGGGGTCGAAGCCCAAGACCAGATCGACTTTCGTTGAACCAGCATTTGCCGCATTCGCCAGCCGGAACGCCAATCTGACCTTGTCCTTATTCTGATAGAGGCCCGCCCGAAGCCGTCCGTTCTCCAGATTGGAGAAGACTGGCATGTCCGCCCGCAGTGCCCAATCATCGCCGAAAGCCTCATCCGGCCGCAACGTGATTGCAGATGTCTGCTTCGCGGGGACGGTCTCTTTCAAATCCTCCGCCCATGCGCAAGCAACGCATCCCGCGATCAGGGCTGTGAGAACTCTGTTCATCAAGAACCCTCGAAGCCTCATATCGGTCTCCCTTTTAGAAAACGGCATGTTGGCATGTTTCACGCGACGCAGCATATCATCGCCGCACGCGCGTGGCTATGCCTCCCAATCGGTTTCTGCTTGACGGCCGCGGAGGCACGGATAAAAACAATAGGGCACGATCAGCTTGCCTCATCAGTTCGCCGTAAAAGTCACTACGGGGCGGGAATGATGTAGCGGCCGGCGCCTTGCCGGCCGTAATAGGCCGAGAACGCCGCTTTGGGCGTTCGGCCCGCGAGGCGCGGGCCGCTACATGACTTTTGTGGCGGACTGTTAGGGACACTTGGGAACCGCCGCAATAGCGCAAGTGACGTTCCTATGCAAGAAAACCGCACTTGATTGAGAATCCCACTTGACATTTCCGGGAAGCGCGTAAGAGTTGACTACTTCGGCGCCTACGATACACAATCCATCGATGTGTGAACGCTTTCGGTAAAATAATTCATCTTCCCGCGAGGCGCGTGTCTGTTGCCACCTTTTTTCTCCAGCCTAGGCTTCTGGTAGCCGCGTGTTGAAACGCGAGTTGCATCAAGCGGCCACATG
Organism: Phycisphaerae bacterium; assembly: GCA_030612705.1. Taxonomy (GTDB): domain Bacteria; phylum Planctomycetota; class Phycisphaerae; order UBA1845; family Fen-1342; genus JALSRY01. Next base: position 19,385 of record JAUWNI010000081.1, read on the forward strand.
CAACTCGCGTGAGTTGGCAGGATGGGAAGCGACAGAAGCACTGTGGGGAAAGGAGATCCACTATGACGGGCGTGCCAGGCTATCTATTTGAGTCGGGCGATATCTGCCTCGAAGCAGGGACCTATCTTTTTAATGGATACATCGATGGGTCGCCATACCCGCTTCCTATGCAGCGGGAGATGAAACTCACTCTGGCGGTCGGCCAGATTTTTCCCGGAGTCCATTCGGCGGGCAAGGCCTGCTGGTGGATCCTTGTGGAGAGTTACGAGCCTGAGTTGGACTACACTCGCTTCGCTCCCGCAACATTCAGTCAGACTATCGTGGAATCGAGGCGGGATGACGAAGATGGAATGACGTGATGCGGAGCGATCGAAACACAATGACTTCGGAGGGAACCTGACCACGCCGGATTTCGAGTCGTCGGACCGGTACAAGGCGGCGTGTGGCCGCTCGGCCGGCCCGATGTTGGAGGGTTAAAGATGTATCGATTTTGGCAGCGGTGGACCGTGCCGTTCTTGGTAATGGTGGCTATTGTCGTGTTTGTCACCTTACCGGTGTTTGGGCAGCGCGCTGACCCGCAACCCACTGGCAAACCATATCAAATGAAGGAGATTGTAAAGCTAACGGAAATGGCAAAGCTGACGGAAACGGGGCAACTTACCTTGCGGACCGCGATCGAACTGGCCGAGAAACACACGAAGGGACAAGCCCTTCAGGCCAGTTGCGAAGTCCGGCGGGCAAAACCAAAGGGCGACCCATCACCGGGTAAGGTCCGGGATCCCATCGGCGCGCGGCTGATTTACACTGTCTGTTGCTACGCGGATAAACAGATCTTCGATGTCCGCATTGACGGCAAGGATCGAAAGATCCTCGATGTAAAGGAGCGCAAGACACCCAAGACCGACGACCAAAAGAGGCCGTAGGGCGGAGGGGCCTAGCGTTGTGCCGGGGTGCTCGTACCACGAGTACGGGCACCCCCGGTTTCCAGAGTTCGGACTACTCAAGCGTGAGCGTCATTTGCACAGGTAAGCTGTCATTCCGAGAAACGCAGCGCCGAGGAATCTGTTCCCGATCCACATTCCGGCTCAGGCACAGGCGCCTTTGCAGTCCACCGTAAAAGCCGGCGGCGCTTATAGAGTGTAGCCGCCCCCCCCCCCCGCCAGCCCCTCAAAAACCGAAAACACCACCACCTGGCCACGCCGCCCCACGGGGGGGGC
>JAUWNI010000184.1 GCA_030612705.1 Phycisphaerae bacterium
CCCCCCCCCCCCCCCCCCCCCCCCCGCCCCGCGCCGGGCCCCCCCCCCGCTACGCGCGAATCGGCGCCATGACTTGCTCGAACAGGTGGCCGTTCGTCGCCACGGCTTCCGGGGCGGTGTGCGTGGTGTTGCCGGACCAATCGGTCAGCGTGCCGCCGGCTTCGGTGACGATCGGCAGCAGAGCGGCGGTGTCCCAGATCTTTAGGATCGGGTCGAGCATGATCTCTGCCCGGCCGGTGGCGATCAGCAAATACGAGTAGCCGTCGCACCAGCCGCGTTCGGCGTAGACCTGGTCGCGGAGGCGGTTGAAGGCGTCGAGCTTGTTGTGCTTGTGCATCAGTTTCGGGCCGCCGTGGAGCAGGCGGGCTTTGGAGAGATCGTTGACGTCCGAGACATGAGCGGGCCGGCCGGTGAAACCGGGGCTGTCCCAGCGGCAGCCGAGCCCCTTGGCGGCGTAGCCGGTTTCCTTCAATGCGGGCATGTGAATCACACCGGCGAGCATCTCACCTTCCCACTCGAAGCCAACCAGGACGCAATACGTCGGCACGCGGCAGATGAATGAGAAAGTGCCGTCGATCGGGTCGAGGATCCAGCGGGCGGGTTCGCTGCCGACGGTTTCGCCAAATTCTTCGCCGAGGATGCCGTGGTTTGGAAACGCCTGCTCAATCCGCCTTCGCAGCAGCTCTTCGGCACCGCGGTCGGCGGCGGTCACCGGCGTGTTGTCGGCCTTCATCTCGTACGGCGTGTCGGTGTTGAAGTACTTGAGAGTCAAGTCGCCGGCTTGCCTGGCGGCGTCGACGGCGAAAGCGAGCACTTCTTGGAGCTGTTTGTCGTTCATGGCTTACCGTCTTTGTAAATCGGACCCCTCGCTTACGCTCAGGGCTTTGCTTCGGATGGGTGGCCCATGGCTTTAGCCGTGGGGGACACGAATCGAATACCTATTCGTGTCCCCCACCTCTAAAGAGGTAGGTCACCCTTTGCGTTATCCATCATTCCACACAGAACGGAGCACTTGTAAATGCGACGGCCGACGAGACGTTGGCCGCTACGTTGCCGCCGACTCGCCCAATCGTTGGCGTTCTAACCGGTTTACCACGATCGCACCGATGCTATCGCCGAGCACGTTGGTCGAGGTACGGAACATGTCGAGGAACGCGTCGACCGCGAAGATCAGCGGGATGTAGTAGATCGGCAGATGCACCGCGCTCGCGACCAGCACCATCGTGACCAGGCCCGCGTCCGGAACCGCCGCCGCCCCGACCGAGGCGAGCACGGCGGTGATGAAGATCAGCAGCGTCGTTATGGCGGTCATCGTTATGGTGACGTCGTCCAGGCCGCCGTAGATCTGGATCAGGAAAATGACCGCGACGCCCTCGTAGAGCGCGGTTCCGTCCATGTTCATCGTCGCGCCGAGGGGGAGCGAGAAGTTGGCAACCTTGGGGGAAACGCCGAGCTTCTCGGTCGTGTTGGCGATGGTGACCGGGAGCGTGGCGGCGCTCGAGCGGGTTGTAAACGCGATCATCCAGGCCTCGCGGATGCCGCGCCAGAGCCGCAACGGCCCGATGCCGCCGACCAGGGCACAAACCGTTACCAGCACGATCACGTGCATTATTATGGCGCCGATCACCGTGCCGCAGTACCAGCCCAGCGTCTCGAAGATTTCCGGCCCGTTCTCGGCGACCAGCTTGGCCATGATGCAGGAGATCGCGAAGGGCGAGATCGACATCAGCCAATGGGTAATCTTCATAATGACGGCGTTGAGGCTATGGAAGAACGAGATGACGTGGTGGGCCTTCTCGGTGCCGACCACCATACAGGCGATACCCAACAGCAGCGCGAAGAAGATGATCCCGAGCGAGTTAGGCGGGCTGGCCGACAGCGAGGTGAACGGATTGGACAGCAGCGGCCGAACGATGTCGTCCTTGAAAATGTCGCCCGCGGTGCGCTCCTTGGCACCGGCGAGTTTCTTGAATCTGCCGGCCTCGTGACCGCCGGCCTGCTCGACACCCTCCTCGGCGGCGAGGAACGCGAGGTACCGGGCGGTCGGTGAGCCGTCTTCTCTCAGCGGGGAGCTATCCGTAGCCTCTTCGAACCTGGCGCGCTGTTCACCCAGTTGGTCCGCCCGCTTATTGCGCAGCTCGACCGAGGCGGCCCGCTTTCCGGGCTGAACCGTCAGGACAAAGACCAATCCGAGGACTACGGCAATGGTGGTGGTCGAGATGTAGTACGCCATCGTCTTCCAGCCGATCGCGCCCAGCTCGCTCATGTTCGGCAGGCTGGTGACGCCGGCGACTATGCTGGCCAGGATCAGCGGAGCGATGATCATTTTCAGCGCGCCCATAAAGATCGTCGGGCCGAGCAGGTCGAGCCACCAGATGGCGTGGGTATATAACGCGGGCTCGGTGTCGCCGGCGGCGAGCGCTTGCTTCTTGATCCACCACAGGCCGATGCCGACCACTACGCCGAGCAGCATCCCAACGAAGATCAGGTTGTGCAGCTTGATTTTCATCCGGGCCTGGTTCTCCGCGCTCGGATTATGGTTGCTCGTCGCCTTCCGGTACTTCCAACAACTCAAACGTGTTGCCGTCCGGGTCGGCGATGGTCACGACGCGCGATTCGTTATAAGTCTCGATCTCGCCAAGCTGTCTGCCGCCGTTTTCGATCAGGTGGACCAGCGTGGCGTCAAAGTCGGAGGTCACGACATCAAAACGGATGGTTGGGCGCGTACCGATCGGCGGCTGCGTATCCTCCGGCCAAGGCTCGGCGCCGCCGAAGAGATGGATCGCCGGCCCCGCGGCGGTTGATTCGAGCAGGGCGTAAGCGCTGGCGGGCGTTGTTTCCTTTTCAACAACTTCGAGGCCAAGGCCCTGGGTCCAGAAACGCAGCGCGGCGTCGAAATCGTGCACGAAGATGTGGATGTCACCGATCGAGAGCATGTCGAGCAGTCCGTTGCAGATTGAGCCACGGTCGCGTGGCGGCGGTTGCAGGCATTCTACGCGACTGGACGGTCATGTACAGGAAATGTACAGGCCTTACGTAACGGCGCTAGTGCTTTGTCTAGGTTGATCTGATGGGTAGTGCTTCTTTCGAGGCCGTGATAATACTTGAAGAGGGCAACAATACTCGAAGAGCCGCGGACTTCAGTCCGCCCGGTCCTTCGGGAAGGGTAAATGCTACTACCCGCGGCGCCGCGCGGACTGAAGTCCGCGGCGCCTCACGTCCCCAAGTCGCGGCGATAGTGCGCTCCCTCAAAACGGATCTGCTCGACAGTTTCGTACGCCAGTCGGCGAGCGTCGGCGAGCGTGTCGCCCAACGCCGTCACGCCGAGCACACGACCGCCGGAGGTGACGATCCGGCCGTCGGCGCGTTTTGTGCCGGCGTGGAAGACGGCGAGGTCGTCGCGGTTCGCGTCGTCGGGCAGGCCGGTGATCGGCAAGCCGGTCGGGTACTTGTCGGGGTATCCGCCGGAGGCCATTACCACGCACAGTGCGTGACGTTCGTCCCACTCGATCTCGATTTGGTCGAGCCTGCCGTCGACGGCGGCGTCGAGCACGTCCAGAAGATCGGTCTTCATCCGCGGCAGTTGCACCTGCGTTTCGGGATCGCCGAAACGACAATTGAATTCGAGCACCTTCGGGCCGGCGGCGGTCAGCATCAGCCCGGCATAGAGCACGCCACAATAGTGGATATTCTCGCGCACCAGGGCGTCGATGGTGGGGACGAAGACGTGTTCTTCGATAAAGTGGAGCGTGTCGGCGTCGATGGTCGTGGTGGGCGAAAAGGCACCCATCCCGCCGGTGTTCGGCCCTTCGTCGTGGTCGAGCAAGCGTTTGTGATCCTGGGCCGGTTCGAGCAGGTAGATGGTGCGGCCGGAGACGATCGCGAGCATCGACACCTCGCGTCCTTCGAGGCGCTCCTCGACCACGATCGTCGCTCCGGCTTCGCCGAAGACACGCTGCCGCAGCATCTTCTCGGCCGCGATGATCGCGTCGGACGGATCGTCGCAGACGATCGCGCCCTTGCCCTTTGCCAGTCCGGCCGCCTTGACGACCAACGGCTCGTCGCGCGTCGAGATGTATTGGCGGGCCAGATCGTAATCGTCGAAGACGCGCGCCTCGGCGGTTGGAATCGCGTGCTGCCGCATGACCTGCTTGGCATAAGCCTTGTCGGCCTCGAGGCGGGCGGCTACGGCGGTCGGACCGAAGGCGCGCAGGCCGGCCTCTTGAAACGCGTCGGTCATTCCCGCGGCGAGCGGGTCCTCCGGACCAATCACGGTCAGTCCGATGTTTTCACGGCGGGCGACGGAGAGCGCCAGTTCGATGTCGTTTGGATCGCCGGGGATGTTGGTTCCGAGGCTTTCGGTACCGGCGTTTCCGGGGAGGATAAAGAGCTGGTCGAGTCGTGGGGAGCGGGCCAGGCAGTGGCAGATAGCGTGTTCGCGCCCGCCCGAGCCAATTACTAATACGTTCATGTGGACACCTGAGTTTCGAAGCTGAGTGAACAGGCCGGTTCGCGACGCCGACCGCCTCGGCGAAACCTATGCTATGCCATGGATAATGGCAAGCGCGGTCCCGGATGTGGTGTATAACGCTTGCGGCGGGCAATGTAGCGGTCGGCGCCCTCGCCGGCCGGCGTAAATCGGAAACGCACCCATTGGTTGACGGCCCGCGAGGCGCGGGTCACTACTATGTGCTATCTTCTTGTACACTTTACGGCCCGGCGGTGGAGAGGCTGTGTGAAACGTCGTGATAAGGGTGTGCCATGAAGAGTCCGGCGTGGTTGATGTCGTGTTTACTGTGGATAACGGCATTTGTGTTGGCGGGCGCGTCGGCGGTCTATCAAAAGATGACCGGGCCGAGTTACGCGGTCAGAGGCCGTGTGCACGTCGGCAATCAAGAGGTCGCGTTCAAACTCCCGCGGAGTCATGGCGGGCAAGGCGATGCCGATATCCGGTTGCACGTTCCGGACGCGACGGTAACGGGTACGCTAAAGCTTCGCCGGTTTCGCAGCCACGACGAATGGAGCGAGCGGCCGCTCGATCGGGATGGTGATACACTGGTAGCATGGATTCCGCATCAGCCGCCAGCTGGGAAGGTGATGTACCAACTTTCGCTTACTCGTGGCGAAGCTATTCCGGTGATACTGACGTCGGAACCGGTGATCATCCGTTTCCGCGGCGCGGTTCCGGCTTGGGTACTGGTAACGCATATCCTGTTCATTTTCGCCGGCATGTTTCTGTCGACGCGGACCGGTTTTGAAGCGTTACGCAAGGGGCGACCGACTTTCGGGTTGACGCTGTGGGCGTTTGCATGCCTAGTGATCGGCGGGTTGATTTTCGGGCCGATCGTTCAGAAATACGCGTTCGGAGCGTATTGGACGGGCTGGCCGTTCGGGCACGATTTGACGGACAACAAGATCGCCGTGGTTGTTTTTTTCTGGGCGTTGGCACTTTGGCGAAGCTGGAAGAAGCACGCCGCGCGCGGGTGGGTGCTTACCGCGGCGGTCGTTACGCTGGTTGTCTGGCTCATCCCGCACAGCGTTTTAGGCTCGGAACTCGACTACACAAAGATGCCGCAATAGCGTCACGGCCGAGGGCGACTGTGCAACACGCCGTAGCAGCCGGCGCCCCTGCCGGCCGTCGGTTTCGTATGGTCGTCCGATTTTGAATATATCTATCGGGAGTCGGTATCGCGTAAACGGTTGCGTTGCAGTCGCAACCAGCTTGGTCGCAAGCGGTCACGCAGCCATTCGGACATGCGCAGAGTCATGCCGCGCGTTTGGCTGCGGTACTGGTGGCGTTTGACATCGATGGAGCGAATCAGCGGTCGGCGGCGGGATGCCAGCCAGCCGCCGAGCGTCCAGATGGTCGTCGCCGCCCCGCCGCGCAGTTTACGTCGGCGTCTTAGCGTTGGACGGCCTGGCGGACGCCGGCGAGCACCTCGTCGGGGGAACGGGATGTTATCGCGGGTCGGTTCCATAATTGCTGACGTTCGAGCAGCGTTTTCTCCTGCTCGTTGTAATTAGTGACGTGGCTGACGCCGCCTTCGGCGAGGTCGCCGCCGTTAAATGCGATGACGGTCAGCCATCGGCCGATTTCGTCCTCATATTCGGCCGGGAAAATCAGTGCGGTCAGGTAGCGCTGTGGCCCGTCGGCCGCTCGGTCGGCCAGGTGCAGGAACACCCGGCAGGGAGGCTGCGTTTTCTCGGCGGCGGTACGCAACTGCTCGAAGTCCGATCGGGCGGGTTCCAGCTCGCTCCGGTAGAAAAACATGCCGCTCTCGAGGTTGAAACGTGCCGGCGAGATTCCGCGCAGCTCCATTTGCCCGTCGGGCGTGGCGCGGTGAATCTTGTAAATCTTGCCGTCGCGGTATGTTTCGTCGTCGAGCAGGATGGCGATCTCCTCGGCCGTGTAGCCGACGGCGGTCCACTCGCCAAAATCGTAGACGTAGAGACCTCGTAGGCGGCTGGGATCTTGAACGTACGGCAGAATCATACAAAGCCCTCACAAACTAGTACTCTGTCAGTGTTGCTTTGAAGGGTTCAACCTGAGGAGCCGCGGACTTCAGTCCGCGCGGCGCTGCGGTGAGTAGAATTTTCCCTTCCCGAAGGACCGGGCGGACTGAAGTCCGCGGCTCTTC
>JAUWNI010000078.1 GCA_030612705.1 Phycisphaerae bacterium
GGCTGACGTCGAATAGCTGAACGCCTACCTATCAGTCCGCCGCAAAAGTCATGTAGCGGCCCGCGCCTCGCGGGCCGTCCGCCCCAAGCGGCGTTTCCGGCCTATTACGGCCGGCGAGGCGCCGGCCGCTACACCATTCCCACCCCATGGTGACTTTTGCGGCGGATTGCTCTAGCCGACGTCGGCCGCGGGGGGCCTACGCTACAACCCGCTATGCAAGGCGTGTCAGAAAACCCACAATAGAAACAGGATCAACAGAAGGATCGCGATTGCCACGAGCAATGGTTTGCGCCTCGACCCACTCCCCGCGTCCGGTACGATCCAGTCGCCGCAATGCGGGCACTGCTCGGCTAACTCGGAAATCTCACGCCCACAATGAGGGCATGGAACAACATCATAATCGTCGTCCTCGCGGCTGCCTTCGAGATCACAGGCCTGCGGACCCTCGGGGTCATCGCCGAAAGGTTCGTCCGGGTAGCCGTCGTTCCACGGTTCGTGGCTCATTGCATGTTTATCGTACGATCGTCAGGATGCGTTTGAACAGCTCCCTTCCCGCGCGATCGAAAATGCGTAGCACTCCGGGAAGAGCCGCGGGCTTCAGCCCGCGCGGCGTCACGCACAATAAAAAGCCGTTCACGAACAAATACTCTAACACCTAATTAAAAGACGTTGATACGGTATCCCATACTTCCACTTGAGTGGCAAGCCGTGATAGACTACAAAATGTTGTGGTATGGAGATTCGCACTGGACGCCGCGGCAAAGCGCGGTTAAGCTATAGGCAGGTTTCGATGTGAGGAGTGCAGAGTCATGGATGACAAGGAAGCCTTGTGTTTCGCAATGGATTGCGAATCTGATAATCCCACAATGAGAAACACCGATAACGGTACATTTGCCGGCTATTCCACGCCGGTCGAGCATGATCCGTCACCGCCGACCGAGGTTGAGCCGCTTACGGACTTTACCGCCGATGATGCCGCACTTGTCGAGGATCCCGTCGAAGACGCGACGGATGATGAGACGGTCCTGGTCCAGCAGGTGATCGAGGCGCTGCTGTTCTCATCGGACGTCCCGCTCAGCGCGGCACGCTTGGCGGATCTGGTCGAGGGTTACACGCCGGCGGGTGTGCGCACACACATCGAGGCCCTGAACCAGAAGTACGCGCGGGCCAAGCTGTCGTTCCGCATCGAGGCGATCGCGCGTGGCTATCAGATGATGACGCTCCCGGATTTCCGCGACTGGATCGTCAAGCTCAACAAGCAACGTAGTGAAGCGCGTTTGAGTGCCGCGGCGCTCGAGACGCTCTCGATCATCGCTTACAAGCAGCCGACCATCCGAGCCGAAGTCGAGGCGGTTCGCGGAGTAGCTTGCGGCGAGGTTATTTCGCGCCTGCGCGATATGGGCCTGATCCGCATCCTGGGCCGTGCGGAGATCGTCGGTCGCCCGCTCCTGTACGGGACGACGAAGAAATTCCTCAACGTCTTCGGTCTGGCTGATATCGAAGACCTGCCGCCGATGGAGGCCCTGCAATTGAAGTCGGCGTCGAAGCCGGTGGAGGAGGTCGAACCGATCAAGCCGCCCCCGATTCCGGAGCCGCCGATGTCACAGGTCGCCGCGGCTGGGGGATAGTGGCATTTTCTATATAATCTCGGATTCGCCCCGCGGTGCCGCGCAACCTGCTTACCTATCGTAGCGGCCGCCGCGTGTGGACGGCCGCAATCAACAGCGCGAAACTCATCGCGTGGAAATACCGCCAGCGGGGTCGTCAGGCCGACCTTTATCCGCTATACTCGTTGGTCGAGAAGAGTAACTCAGGAGGCGCGATCCGTGATCGCACGACGCCATACATGACGAAAGCCGACCGTGGCCCTGGTTCAGGGTCGGTCACGTTCCAACATCATCCGCGGTCTGGGTGCACACTGCACCTCTGGGATCGTCTGCGCCTCGTAGACGTATCCGACATAACACCCTTCACTATTCGATTTTTCCTCGTAACACACTCAGCGTTTGTGCTTGCCGGACGGCATCGGCACTTGTGCGATGATGTCACGGCGAACGATCGGCACATCTCTGTAACAAGGAGGCTATCGGCGTGAAACGACCCAAAGACTTATTCGCCACCGGCGCCGGCATCATTATCGTCGGCCTGATACTCGGCTGCCTGGCGGCCACGCTGCAAAAACTCGGCAACCCGGCCAACATGGGTATTTGTGTAGCGTGCTTCACGCGCGACATCGCCGGGGCGTTGGGATTACACCGGGCGGGAATCGTGCAATACTTACGCCCGGAAATCCCGGCGTTCTGCCTCGGCGCGTTTCTCGCCGCGCTGATATTCCGCGAGTTTCGGCCGCGCACCGGATCGGCACCCGTCGTCCGCTTTATCCTCGGCATGTTCGCCATGATTGGGGCATTGATCTTTCTCGGCTGCCCCTGGCGGGCAATGCTGCGCCTGGTCGGCGGCGATTGGAACGCCATCCTCGGCATCCTCGGCCTAATCGTCGGCATCGGTGTCGGCGTGGGCTTCCTGCGGGGCGGCTTCAATCTGGGCCGCTCATATCCCACGCGAGCGCTGGCCGGATTGGCAATGCCGTTTGTGATGGCGGCGCTACTCGTGCTGGCAATCACGTATCCGCATTTCGGCGAAGAAGGGAAGGCCGCCCTATTCCGCAGCACCAAGGGGCCAGGCGCGGCCGCCGCACATGTCATTGTGTCGATTATCGTCGGCCTGATCGTCGGTTTCCTGGCACAGCGAACCCGGTTCTGCACGGTCGGCGGCCTGCGCGACGTGATCCTCATGCGCGACTTCCACTTGTTCAGCGGCCTGTTGGCCTTCCTGATAGCGGCATTCGCTATGAACCTGATCTACGGGCATTTCCACCCAGGGTTCACGCTCGGTACAAGCCCCGAAGGTGAAATCATCAAACAGCCCGCCGCGCATACCGTGCAATGGCTCAACTTTACCGGGATGGTCCTGGCCGGTCTCTCGTTCACGCTCGCCGGCGGTTGCCCCGGGCGGCAGATATTCCTCTCGGGCGAGGGCGACGGCGACGCCGCCATGTTCGTGTTCGGCATGTTGACCGGGGCCGGTGTTGCCCACAACTGCCTGATGGTCGCCGACCAACCGACGGCGCCCTACATTGCCGTGATCGGACTGGTCGTTGTGCTAATCATTGGATTTATGGGCCGCGAAAAGCCGGCCATCGCGAGGTGATATCATGGCAGAGAACGTCGATGCCCGCGGGCTCTCCTGCCCGCAACCCGTCCTCATGACACGCCAGGCACTGCAACAAACCGGGGGCGACGAAGTCGTCGTGCTCGTAGACACGATGACTCAGGTTCATAATTGCACCCGCATCGCCGAGAAACTAGGCTGGCAAGCCAACTACCAGGAAAAGGACGATATATATGAACTGACATTACGAAAGATATGAAGGCAGCGAAAGAGATGCGTATGAAAAGCCGCGTGGCTAGAGCTCCGTCACGGCTCAATTGATGGGTAGCATCGGCGTCTCGCCGGGTGCCACGGACAAGCGGCAGTTTGCTTGTCCGTGCTTCCAGCGATGCTTGGGTGCCATGGCCAAGCGAAGCGCGGCCATGCTGGTCCCTTATCAAGAAACATGCCCGCGCCTTCGGCTTGGGCATGGCACCCATCAATCGAGGTGTGACGGAGTACTAGAGTCTATCCCGCAACTTGTGGCGCACGCAGCTCGTCATGAAAACCTTTATTAGGCGCTCGCAGATATGATTTACCTCGACAACGCCGCCACATCCTGGCCGAAACCCGACATCGTGCATGAGACGATGTCGCGATACATGCGCGAAATCGGCGCCAGTCCCGGACGTAGTGGTCATCGTCTGGCCAACGAAGCCGAACGCATTCGGCTCGATGCCCGCGAAGCGATCGCCGAACTGGTCGGTTTGTCCGATCCGATGCGCGTCATTTTCACGCTCAACGCCACCGAGGCCCTGAATCTGGTGATGCAGGGTTTGTTGCAACCCGGCGCACACGCGATCACCACCGGCATGGAACACAACTCGGTGATGCGGCCGCTGCGGGCGCTCGAACAGCGCGGCGTCTCGATCAGCGTGGCGCCGTGCAGTCGCGACGGTACGTTGGATCCGCAAACGATCGACGAAGCCATCCGCCCGCAAACGCGGCTGATCGTCGTCAACCACGCGTCTAACGTCTGCGGAACGGTCCTGCCTATCCGTGAAATCGGCGCCGTCGCCCGGCGGCACGACATTCCGTTCCTCGTCGACGCGGCCCAAACCGCCGGCTGTTGGCCGATCGACATCAATGACGACAACATCGACCTGCTGGCATTCACCGGACACAAGGGACTGCTCGGGCCGACCGGCACCGGCGGCCTGGCGATAAACGACGATTTCAACATCGACATGCTTCGGCCGCTGGTCTTTGGCGGCACGGGCAGCCGATCCGAACACGAGCATCAGCCCGACTTCCTGCCGGACAAGTATGAGTCGGGCACGCCCAACATCGTCGGTTTGGCCGGGCTCGTCGCCGGTTTGCGTTACGTCCTCGATCGAGGCCTGGAACGAATACGCGTACACGAACAGAAGTTAACCCGGCGGTTGATCGACGGTCTGTACGCAATCTCGGGAGTGTGCGTCTTCGGCACACGGGACCCGCACCGACAAACCGCGGCGGTGTCATTCATGATCGATGGGCAATCAGCTTCCAGGATCGCCCATGACCTCGATGAGCGCTTCGAGATCATGTGTCGCCCGGGCTTACACTGCGCTCCGCAAGCGCACCGGACGCTGGGAACGCTGCCGAACGGCACGGTCAGGTTTGCTCCCGGACTGTTCACAACCGAAGCAGAAATCGACAAAGCCGTCGCGGCGGTCGCGCAACTGGCGGAGGGTACAATAGAATGAGCGGGTTCGCCGTTATCCTGGTCCACAGCACCGGCCACGCGGTCCAGGCGGAGCGCGTACTAAAGCGGGCCGGCCTAACGGTCAAGCTGATCCCGACGCCGCGGCATCTGAGCAGTGACTGCGGATCGGCGGTGCGCATCGCGACGACGGACCGCGACCGCGGCGCGGATGTGCTCTCCAAAGCTGGTATAGCAATCGACCGGATCGAAGCACTGGACGATTAGAGCTCCGTGACATGTGGAATGATGGACAGCGCGAAGGGTGGCCCACCTCTTTAGAGGTGGGGGACACGAATAGGGTTTCGATTCGCGTCCCCCACGGCTAAAGCCATGGGCCACCCATCCGGCCGACCGGATCGAAGCACTAGACGATTAGAGAGTAACAATGATGAGTCCCAATCCAATCCGGCTGACGCAGATGACCAAGGCCGCCGGCTGAGCAGCCAAAATGGCGCCCGACGCGCTGGCGCAGGTTCTGCGTCCCTTGGAAAAGATGTTTCCCGCCGAACGGTTTCCGCAAATCCTGGTCGGCCTGGGGACGCTGAGCGATGACGCGGCGGTGTACAAAATCACCGACGAGCTGGCCCTCATCGCCACGCTCGACTTCTTCACCCCGGTCGTGGACGACCCATATCAGTACGGCGCGATCGCGGCAACCAACGCGCTGAGCGACGTCTACGCGATGGGTGGTCAAGTCACTCTCGCACTGAACATCTCCTGCCTCTCCGACTGCCTGCCGCCGGAAATCATCAGCGAAATCCTGCGCGGGGGCGGCGAAAAGGTCGCCGAGGCCGGCGGCGTGATCGTCGGCGGTCACTCGGTCGACGATAAGGAACCCAAGTACGGCCTGGTCGTCCTGGGCTTCGTCCACCCCGACCGCGTGCTGACCAAGGCCGGCGCCCAACCGGGCGACACGCTCGTGCTAACCAAACAACTCGGTGTCGGAATAATCACCACCGCATTCAAAGCCGACCAGACACGGCCGGAGCATTTCGACGCGGCGGTCGAGTCGATGCTCAAGCTCAACCGCACGGCCGCCGAGTTGCTGCAAAACCGCGACACGCACGCCTGTACCGACGTCACCGGCTTCGCCCTGCTCGGACATGCATGCGAGATTGCCGAACGAAGCGGCGTGCAACTGCGCATACACGCCGACCGGATCCCCTTCCTGCCTGGCGCCCGTGATTACGCCGATATGTGGCTATTCCCCGCTGGAACAGGCCACAACCAGACTGGCTATGGCAAGCACGTACATTTTGATTCGGCGGTCGAGGAAGAAGTGCGACAGTTGCTATACACTCCGGAGACCTCCGGCGGCTTGCTCGCCGCCGTCCCGGCCGATCGACTGGACGACCTACGAGCGGATTTCGCCAAGGCCAACGAGCCGCTCTGGGTCATCGGCGAAGTGCTGGACGGAACCGGGATCGAAGTGGTACCGTAACGCCGGCGTCAAACACAGCGCGGTCTTTGGCCGCAACTTAAGGGGCATTGACGATTGGGGATTTGTGCTGGGCTACGCCGTTGAGAGCACCTACTTTGCACTTTGGACTTTGAACTTTGAACTCTGGACGGGTGGCCCATGGCTTTAGCCGGGGGGGACACGAATCGGCCGTTTGCAGCATGGAGAACTCGATTGATGCACGAAGTTATGCCGGACGCTCGTATCGTGCATCGCCGTGGGTTCACGCTGGTGGAACTGCTGGTCGTGGTGGCGATCGTGAGTATGCTGCTGGCGCTGCTCATGCCAAGCCTGTCGCGGGCGCGGGCGCAATCACGGCTGACGGTGTGTCTGTCGAACCTGCGCGAGATCGGTCTGGGCATCCAGGCTTATGCCATGCAGTACAACGACGCGATCCCGCGCGGGCCGGCCGAACCGCTGCCGTACTTTCCGAGCCAGGGCTGGGACGAATGGGCAACGAACCAGGTCTGGCTTGGGATGATGAAAGCCGACCAGGGCCTGGGCACGATGCTGTCACATGATCTTCGCCAGCCACGCGTGTTGTTCTGCCCGGCCGACGACAGCAACGATCCGGTCGAAGAGCTGCAAAAGATCGATCACCAGGGGGACGAGGACGCCTACTGCTCATACTTCTATCGGCAACGCGATCAGATCACGCGGGATCGGCTGGATTATCTGGGGCTGAACGATCTCGGCCTGGAAGCGCGAGCGCTGGTGCTCGACGCCAACAGCCTGGGTGAAGGCGATTTGGGTCGCACCAACCACCAGGCCCGCGAGGTCAACATCCTGTATCTCGACGGCCACGCCGAGACGTTCGAAAACCGCCGACAGGTTTTCTCGTTGCGCGCCGAGGATTATTCCGGCTTCCCGGTCAGCATCGAACGCCGACTGAACGAAATCCTCGTCGCCGCCGACTACGCCGAAAGCGGCGACCCAACCAAAACCCCACCACTACCTTAAACTGCTCAAATCAGAGCCCAAGCGCCAGCGAGAGGACCAAGATCGTAGCGGCCGCCCCCCGTGGCGGCCGTAAACAACGAGCGGTTTCCGGTTCTCGACGTCCGCCGCGGGGGGCGGACGCTACATCCTCCACCGAAGCCCTCCTCTACTATCACGCACCCGCGCCTCGCCGGCCTAACCGTCGCCGGCTTCACTGTCATGGCCTCACCGTCACAGCCGGGGGCAGCCGTGCTACAATGCTTTCTCACAAACTCGTAAGGGAGAAACCCAATGCACGCCATACATCGCTACTTTGCCGCTCCAACGATCGTTTTTCTGTTGCTGGTCAACGGCTGCGGCAAGGCCGACAAACCCGCCGCCGAAATAAAAACGCCTCGCGAAGCCGCAACCGGAGCGCTACCGACCATTCTGCTCTCACAAGCACAGTTCATCGAAACGAAGGATGAAAAGACCGGTAAAACAAAATCGGTCCCCGGCCCCGCCCGCCTGGTCATCCTGCGCAACCTTAACGGCCAGTGGCAACCCGAGATCATCGAAGATCCCGAAAGCAACGTCTTCCACAAGGCTATCCTGTGCAATGACTCGGAGATCGTCGGCGACACACCGGGCATCCTGACCATCGGGGCCAATGCCGCCGCTCTCAAACTCTGGCGCAGGAGCGACAACGGCTGGTCCGCGGAAACCCTCTGGAAAACCACCTTCGGCGGAAAATGGGACCGCCTGCGCGATTTCGAGCTCGGCGACGTCACCGGCGACGGCAAGCTCGATATCGCCATCGTCACACACGACCAGGGCGTGGTCGCGGTGCTGAGCCGCGCCGAGAACGGCTGGCATGCCACGGAAATCGACCGCAAGAAAAAAACCTTCGTCCACGAGGCCGAGCTAGGCGACCTCGACGGCGACGGCCTGCTCGAAATTTACGCCACCCCCTCCAAACCAAACAAGTTCGACGGCACGCCGCAACCCGGCGAAATCGTCGTCTATCGTCACACGCCGGACGGCTTCGAGCGCAAGATCGTCGAGGAGTTCCCGCTACGGCACGTCAAGGAAATCCTGGTGACCGACATCGACGGCAGCGGCCCCGTGCTGCTGGCCTCCGTCGAAGCGGAACTGGGCGACCGCGAGGACGCGTCGCTCGATGCCAGGAAAACGTTAATCAAACGCTATCGCTTTCAAGACGGACAATATGTCGGCGAGGTCGTCTGCACGCTCCCCGATCATCTGTGCCGTTTCCTGAACGCCGGCGACGTCGACGGCGATGGAAAACCCGAGCTGATCGCCTCAACACATAAAAAAGGTATCTGGCTCGCACGTCCGGGTGCGAAGAAATGGAAAGTCGAACTTGTCGACGCCGAATCCAGCGGCTTCGAACACGCCACCGTCCTAGCCGACCTGGACGGCGACGGCGTGCAGGAGATCTACGTCGCCTCAGACGACCAACACCAACTCCGCCGCTACCGCTGGACCGGCAACGATTGGCAACGCGACACGCTCAGACCGATCGAAGGTCGAAAGATCACCTTCGGCATCAGTGCCGGACAGATGTAGAGCGTGCAGGCTCCTTGGCGATGCCGTCACCAGCTCGGGGTGAACTCCGGGGTCCAGGGCACGTCGAGGCCGTTGCCGGACCAGAGGGTGTTGTCGCCATCGAGACCGACGCTGCCGTTCTGCTCGAACTGATAGCCGAGTTCCCGCAAGGTCAACGCGCCGGCGTGGCTGTCCACCCAAAGGATGTTCGCCGCGTCGCGGTGGCGCGGGTCGGCCGCGGAGCGGACCGGTGGTGAGTGCTTGTAGCCGGCGATCTCGCCGTTGACGGGGTCGACGCGCGGCGGATCCAAGTTGAAACCCTCGTTGCCATAGCACTCCGCCACTTTGAGATCTTCTTCAAATGGCGGCCGCTCGCTGATCTCATATGGCTGCCGCTCGGCGGGCGGATAGGCCGCGGCCGTGCCCATGCAGTCCCCCGCCGCTACCGTGCGGGCCGGATAACGAATCCGCGTGATTTGCAACGGCCAGTTCTTGTACGAGTGTATGTCCTCGTCATCGAAGAGGCGTGAGTTGCCGAGAAATTGGTAGTTGTACCCGTAGCTTCCGTTGCGCTCGTCGGTCCACTCCGACACACTGGGGCAAACGTATACTTCATACGAGTAATTCTGCCGATCGCCGGCCTCGCCGAACTTGTCCGTCTCGGTCTTGCAGGCCTTGGGATCCTCGAAAGGCGGCGCTCCGACCGCGCGACTCATCATGGCAACGAACGTCGGGCGGTACTTGCGACCACCCAGAATGTCGGCGTATGCATTGCAGTCATCGATCTTGGGCAGTCGGCCGGGCACGAGCACGTCGCGATAGTCCGTCACGTACATGGTGAGCCCCTGCCCAAGCACCCGCAGGTTGGATAGGCACTTGGTCGCCCGAGCCTGTTGCCGAGCGTTCGAAAGCGACGGCAGCAAGATGCTGATCAGCAGGCTGATAATCGCAACCACCACCAGCAGCTCGATCAGCGTAAAAGCCCGATGGCCGCCGCGATTCCGCCCCCCCACCGTTATACCTGATCCGAATGCCATAGCCATTCCAAGACTGTACCCGCATCGAACCCCGGTTCAAAATCGTTATATCGGCATCAACGCCGCGCTAGTCGAGCGTCAGGAAAGTAGGTGACGCCTGAATGTCATTCCGACCGCGTCCGTCTGGGGCGGACGCGTGGAGGAATCCGGCCCAAACCCGAGTTCCGGCTAGATTCCTTGGCGCGGAGTCTATCCTGAGCGAAGCCGAAGGGCTTCTCCCAAGAAACTACGAAGGTACATGCTTAACGTTGCAGCCCCGTGAGGGGCGACAGTCAGTAGCCGGGGGCGTGAGCCCCCGGAAGACGTGACGTTCAGTGATGAGAGCCCCGGAGGGGCGATAGAGAGTTCCCGACACGCGCCGCGTCTCTGCCGCCCCTCCGGGGCTTTCGGCACAAAACGCTCCCTTATCCCAGGGCTCACGCCCTGGGCTACTATCTTTCGTCCCTCCGGGACTATCAGAAGGCTAAACACGTATTTTCAAAGAGAAGTTTCTTTCACCCGTGGCCGGCAACGCTAGTCCAGGGCTCGGAATGACAAGTTATCTCCGCAAGTAACGCACACCTCGCCTTTCTTGGCAACTTGGCGTCTTGGCGGTTCAAGTTCCCCGAAAAGGCCGGATGAACCGAAAAAATCGACGAGCCGCTCGATTTGCGAGATCGGGCGGCTCGTCGGACCATGCGGAGGTCTTTGATTCTGCTTAAGTGGTTACCAAATGTTTTTCTAAACTACAATAGGAGCTTGATAATCATCAACACGCCCAACACGCAGGTTGCGCCGCCGATGCAACCGCGAACCATGTTTTCGGGCATTTTCCGAACGGTCAGCGTCGCCAGCGGGACGGACATCAGTGCCCCCAGCGTCAGCGGCATCGCCAACGACCAGTTGATCGTGCTGGCCATGAAGTAATATGCGATCAGCCCGATCAAGCAGGTCAACCCCTCGGCAAGTGAAGTGATCGCGACTGCTTGCTTTCCCGACATTCCGGAGACCACCTGTCCGCCGGTGACCAGCGGCCCGTACCCGCCGCCGCTCAGGCCCTTATTGAAAGCCGCGACCGCTCCCAGAGCCACCAAATGACCCGCGCGGAAGCGAAGCTGACGACGAATCGTCGCCAGAATCACGAAGCCGACCGAGAGAATAATGATGGCGATGATCGCCGTCAGCCAGTATTTCGAAATGCTCAGCGCGAGCATCGCCGCACTCACCGCGCCCACCGCGCTCAAGAGCGAGAGCAATATGATCGTCTTGCGCACTTTCCGATCACGCAGCAAGTCCACATTCCCGTCGCGGTGGTGCAAAAGTCCGGCGATAATCCCCGTGCAGAACTCGCTCAGCAAAACAGCCGGCACGATTTGCAGGGGCTCGAAACCCATCAGCAACAGCAGCGGCGTGAGCGTCGTCCCATAGCCCATTCCAAGGCTCGAATCGACGTACTCACACGCTACCGCCATCAGGAACACCGCCAGCACCATTCCGCCGGCAAGGTCCCCGCCGATGTTGGGAATGAAGTGGTATTCTGAAAACGCGGCGTGTAATCCGAGCAACCCCACCAACCCCAGCATCATCACCACCCAGAGGCGGATTCGCAGCGGCAAGGCCTGCCCCGGAAGATACTTGTGAAGAAAAGTCTTCAATACTGATTGCTTCCGTGGCACTGACATAGTTACGGCCGTCGATTCGTTCCGCGCATACATTCCCTGTTTCCTTCAAGAGGATCGTTTGGAACCCGTCGGCGACGCTGCCGGCAAACACGGTGTTATGGAATGTAACCTAGGGCCCGCAGCCGCTGTCGGATCGCATCGACTTCGTTATCCGAAAGCCCCGGCGCCGGTTTGTCGAGCTTGCCGCCTGACGCAACGTCACGCAGGCAATGAACGACAAATTCGTTGACGCTACGAAAACCGGTGCCATCGATGAGTTCCTTGAGGTTATCGTAAAGTTCGGCCGGGATTTTCAACGTGACCCGATCCCGGCGGCCAGATTTTTCGGGCAAGCTACTCTCCTTGCCTCTTTGTACTCTTACTGTAGTATAACTGTACTCCGATCGTAGTCAAGTTGAAGCCCGACCTTTTTTACACTTTTCCAGGATAATCAACTTAACCACCTTCACAGCAATGTGTTACACCGATTCTGGATGACAGTAAATGGATGCGTGATTCAGAGACGGCTACCGAATCCAAGCGAAGATAGCGTCGGCCCCCCGCGGCCGACGTAGTGCTCCGTCAGATTGCCTTGATGGGTTCAACCTGAGGAGCCGCGGACTTCAGTCCGCGCGGCGCCGCGGGATGTAGAATTTACCCTTCCCCGAAGGACCGCGCGGATTGAAGTCCGCGGCTCTTCGAGTATTGTTGCCCTCTTCAAGTATTATCACAACCTCGAAAAATACACTACCCATCAAATCAACCTAGACAAAGCACTAGCCCGCCCCGTAGTAACTTTAACGGCGGACTGTTAGCGCTTACTTCACCGACACAGGTTGGTCCGGGCGGAGCTTCAACATGCGATCGAGCGCGATGCGTGACCAACGCTTCGTCTCATCTTCGACCGCGATCCGGTTGACCACGGTGCCGGCCGCAAGCTGTTCAAGCACCCAATAGAGATGCGGAAGGTCGATCCGGAACATCGTCGTGCATATACATTGGGTGTCGGCGAGCAGACGGACGTGCTTCCTTGGATACGTCGCGGCCAGCCGCTGTACAAGATGAATCTCGGTGCCGACCGCCCAATACGAATCCTCCGGCGCTTCGCGAATGGCTTTGATAATATATTCAGTGCTACCAACCATGTCGGCCTGTTGGCAGACCTCCCACGGGCACTCGGGGTGCACGATAACCTGATAGGGAACGTCGAGCGCCCGGATCGCCGCCACCTGCTCCAGGTTAAAGAGCTGATGCACAAAGCAGTGACCCTGCCAAAGTATGAAACGGGCGTCGCGAACCTGCTCCGGCCGCAAACCGCCCCGCGGCTGCTTCGGATCGTAGAGGACCATGCTCTCCAGAGGCCAGCCGAGGGCATGTGCCGAGTTGCGCCCCAGGTGCTGGTCGGGCAGGAATAGTACCTTATGGCCCGCTTGCGGATCGCCGCTCGGCTTCGCCCCGTGCAATGCCCAATCAAGCACCAGCTTCGCGTTCGAGCTTGTGCAGCAGGCCCCGTCGTGGCGGCCGACGAACGCCTTTACCGCGGCGGCGGAATTCACGTAAGTAACCGGCGTGATCGGCATGCCGGCGGCCTCCGCGAGAAACAGCCAAGCCTCTTCCGCTTGGTCGATGTGGGCCATGTCGGCCATGCTGCAACCGGCCGAAAGATCGGGCAGAATGACCTGCTGTGAGTCGCTGCCCACGATGTCGGCGGACTCGGCCATGAAGTGCACGCCACAGAAGACGATGTAGTCGGCTTCGGTCTGCTCGGCGGCGAGTTGGGCAAGCTTGAGACTGTCGCCGGTAAAGTCGGCGAACTCGATGACGTCGTCCCGCACGTAGTGGTGTCCGAGGATGACCAAACGCTTGCCAAGCCGGGTTTTGAACTCCCGGATGCCGGCGCGCAGCTCGTCTGTGGAAAGCATGTTGTATTGAGACGGCAAGGGCGGCTGAAGAAGCATCTCACCTCCGCGGTACGGTTAGTTGCTCAAACCTAATCCAACATTGTAGAAAGAGCCGCGCGGCAATACTACCAGTTGGTACACTACGGCCGGCGAGGGGGGTGTATGATACATCAGGCAGGGAGGGGTTTGGGCCTGGAAATGTAGCGGCCGCCCCCCGTGGCGACCGAAAAACGACGAACGGTTCCCGGTTCTCGACGTCCGCCACGGGGGGCGGACGCTACATCCTCCTCCGAAACACGCCTCAACTGTCACACACCCCGGCTAGGCGCCGGCCTCTACGGCTCGGGATATTCCTCTTCGATCCAGGCGCGATCGGGTTGGAAGATGCGGACGAGCTCGTCCACGGCCGGTGTGAATGCCTCGAAATGGCCGTAGCAAATGCACAATTCCCACGCGGCGTCTTCGCGATCGTCGCCCAGCACAACCATTCGCCAGATCGCCGCCGCGGCGCCCGTGCGATCGGCTCCGGCCTGGCAGTGGATAAGGATCGGCTCCTCAACCGTCAGAAACGCGTCATAAAGCTTAAGTAGCTCCTCGCGCGGCGGCAGCGAGCCGGCACTCATGCGAATATTGACCAGCTCCACGCCTTTTGCGTCGAGCATGGCCTTTTCGTTGTCGTACCACGGTTCGGAAGCGTTTTCGCCGCGCAGATTGATGACCGTCTTGATTCCGAGGATATCGATCAGCAGTTCGATCGTTTCGGTGTCAAGTTGGGCCGAACGGTAGGCTCGTCCAAATTCGATTACGCGGAAATTGTCGGTCAGGCGCAAGGGGGCGAAGCTGTCGTAAACGCCCAAACCGCAGCCGGCCAGTACGATTGCCAATAACGTCGGAAATACTTTGCCGATACTTCGGATCAATGCAAGGCTCCTTTATCAAGAACGCCGACCGATACATCATGTAGCATAGCCGCCCTCGGCTGTGACGGTTAGGAGTCCGCCGCAAAAGTCACGTAGCGGCCCGCGCCTCGCGGGCCGAACACCCAAAGCGGCGTTTCCGGCCTATTACGGCCGGCGAGGCGCCGGCCGCTACATTCGCACCGGCACCTCGACAGAATAATACGCCTCTGGTCAATACCGGCAACAACCTCTCTTCGGAGTATTGATATCCGGCTGTTCGCCCCATCTAATGCACGCAGATCAAGAAAAGTGGGCAATCATGGAGTAAACCATGAGCGTACAAACTAAGCGAGAATCAAAACGCTTGACGTGCTCGGACACTCCAAAATCGCTGGCCGAACACTTCCTGCACCACCTCAGATTCACGCAAGGCGAGGGTTGGGAATCCGCCACGTCACACGACCATTTCGTCAGCCTGGCCCTGTCGGTGCGTGACCTGATCGTCGACCGAATGGTGGCGACGCAGCGGACATATCACGAGCGGGACGTCAAGCGGGTGTATTACCTCTCGCTCGAATACCTGCTGGGCAAGCAACTCCGCAACAACCTGGTCTGCCTCGGCGTTTACGACGCTTTTCGCGAAGCGCTCGAGCGGCTGGGGCTCGATATCGACCACCTGTGCGAACTGGAACCCGATGCCGGACTCGGCAACGGCGGGCTTGGCCGGCTGGCCGCCTGCTACATCGACTCGGCCGCCACCCTGCAACTGCCGCTCTATGGCTACGGCATCCGCTACGAGTACGGCATTTTCGAGCAGGAGATGGTCGATGGGTGGCAGGTCGAGCATCCCGACTACTGGCTGCGGTTTGGCTCGCCGTGGGAGATTCCTCGGCCGGAGTTCACCACGCCTGTGCGGCTCTACGGTTACGTCGCCGATCAGCACGATTCGCGGGGTCGCTATCGGCCGGTCTGGAAGGGCTATCGCACGGTGATGGGCTTGCCGTATGACATTCCCACCGTTGCGTACGGCGCGAACACGGTAAACCTGTTGCGGCTGTGGTCGGCGCGTGCGTCGGAAACGTTCGATCTGGCGGCGTTCAACCGCGGCGGGTACGTCGAGGCCGTCCGCGAGAAAGCCACCAGCGAGACAATCTCCAAAGTGCTCTATCCGAGCGACGAGATGGACGTCGGCAAGGAGCTGCGGCTGATGCAGCAGTATTTCTTCGTGGCCTGCACGCTGACCGATGTCATTCGCCGATACGAAAAGAACCACGACACACTTGACGCCCTGCCGGACAAGGTGGCCATTCAACTCAACGACACGCACCCGGCGTTGGCGATTGCCGAGCTGATGCGCATCATGGTGGACGAGCGCGGCATCGAGTGGGAGCGCGCCTGGGAGCTGACGCGCGGCTGCTTCGGCTATACGAATCACACGCTGCTGCCCGAGGCGCTCGAAATATGGTCGGTGTCGCTGCTGGGACGCATTCTGCCGAGACACTTGCAGATCATCTTCGAGATCAACGATCGCTTCCTGAAAGAAGTCGATCGGCGCTGGCCGGGCGACCTCACCCGGCAACGGAACCTGTCACTGATTCAGGAGGGGCCGGTAAAGTCGGTCCGCATGGCCCATCTGGCCATCGTCGGCAGCCACAGCGTCAACGGCGTGGCCGCCCTGCACACGGATTTGATCCGCTCACGGCTGGTGCCCGATTTCGCCGAGCTATGGCCCGAGAAATTCTCGAACAAGACCAACGGCGTCACGCCGCGACGCTGGCTGCTCTCATGCAATCCCGGACTGGCAGCCGCGATCACCAAGCGCATCGGCGACGGGTGGATATGCGATCTTGAACAGTTGCGCGAGCTGGAACAATACGCCGACGATCCGGCTTTTCAAAAAGAAATCCGCGCCGTCAAGCATGACAACAAACAACGATTGGCGGATTGGATCCAGCGACGGCTGTCGATCCGGGTTTCGCCCGACGCGCTCTTCGACGTGCACGTCAAGCGTTTGCACGAATACAAGCGGCAATTGCTGAACATCCTGCAAGTGGTGATGCGCTATCATCGCTTGTTGGACGAGCCCGACGCCGAGCTTGCTCCGCGCGTGGTGCTCTTCGGGGCTAAGGCCGCCCCGGCCTACGCGCGGGCCAAGCTGGTCATCAAGTTCATTTGCGACGTGGCCCGCACGATCAACCGCGACGAGCGTATCGGCGATCGGCTGAAGGTCGTCTTCCTGCCAAACTACCGCGTCTCGCTGGCCGAGCGGATCATCCCGGCGGCCGATCTGTCGGAGCAGATTTCTACCGCGGGGATGGAGGCCTCCGGCACCGGCAACATGAAATTCGCCCTGAACGGCGCGCTGACGATCGGCACGCTCGACGGCGCCAACATCGAAATACGCGAGGCGGTCGGCGAGGAAAACTTCTTCCTCTTCGGCCTGACCGCTGAGCAGGTCAGCAATTCTCGCCCGCGGCACGACCCGTGGCAGACGTACAACAACAACGCGGCGGTTCGACGGGCGCTGGACGCGGTCGCTTCCGGCGAGTTCAATCCCGAATCGCCCGAGTTGTTCCGACCCGTCGCCGGCTGGCTGACGCACGACCGCGACTACTACATGCTGATGGCGGATATCGAGTCGTACCTGCGAGCCCAGCAACAGGTGGATATGCAGTGGCGCAACCCGGAGGTCTGGACCCGCTCGGCGATTCTAAACATCGCCCGCATCGGCTACTTCTCGAGCGACCGTGCCGTCCGCGAGTACGCCGAGCAGATTTGGAACGTCACCCCGACGCCGATCGAGCCCCCATCGGAAGAAATGTGGAAGCGTCCGGCGGCAAAGGCACATGCGAAGACTCCAAAGAAAACGGTCAAGAAGACGACGCAAAAGAAAACGACCAGAAAGGTGTCGAAGACAACCGCATAGCAGACCGTTGTTTAATCCTGTAGCGGCTTGCGCCTCGCAAGCCGACCGCGTGAAACGGTTGTGCGGGGGTGGCCCATCGATTTAGCGGTGGGGAACACGAATCCACGATCTATTCGTGTCCCCCACGGCTGAAGCCATGGGCCACCCGCCATAGGTCGCCCACCTGAGACTGTTGGGTAATCTATCGTCTCGTCTATCGGTAAACGTGTGAAAAATGGAGAAACTCGCCGAGTATCTCGATCTTGACGGCGCGGCCGACCACTTGCGGCAACTCGCCGCTCAACTCGGCGTGACCGAGTTCGCCCGCGTTCGCAACCTCGATTACATCTTTTCGCCCGCCGCGTTGTACCCACTCGCGCCGCGTGTCCGACCGCCGCTGAAACGGATCGCCGCGTTCGTCACGGACATGGACGGCACCAGCACGACAACCGAGCCGCTCGCGTTGCACGCGCTGGAATACATGATACGCCGCTGCACCGGGCGGCTGACGAACGCCGAGTGGTCCGGGCTCGATCCGAAGCTCGATTACCCGCACGTAATCGGCAACAGTAACTTCCGCCACACCGAGTTCCTAGTCGAACGCTATCGCGAGCACCTGGATCACGACGCGTTTCGTCGGGCGTTTTTGGAAGCAGTCTGCTGGACGCTGGCGGTAATGGACGATCCACAACGCCGCCGGGATGTTATGCGGAACGCGCGCAATTGTGGTCTCGCCGCTCTACTTGAAGACGCCGAATTCAAGCGGCTCGTCGCCGGCGAAACCGTCACCATCGAAAATGCGGGGAAGCAGGTTGTGCCGTTCGTGCGGCGTTACGGCGACGCGTTTCACTACGATCACCTTGGAGAACTGGTCGCCGCCGCCCTGGATATTTATTACATGCGCTACCATTCGATCCTGCGGCTGATCGAGCAGGGTCGCGGCGATCAGCTCAGCCGGGAGTTGCTGGGCGAGAGTGGTCGTAGACTGATCGAGCCGATGCCGGGATACGAAGTGTTTTTACCACTGGTCAAGGGCTGGCTGGGGCCGGAGATTGACGGGCTTTACGAAAATCTGCGTGACGAATTTCTCCGTAACGCCTCGGGTGACTACCCCCCTACCGCTCTCGATGTCGCTCGGCCGCGGCTGGTTCGGCTGGCCGAGCATTTTCAGCGGAATCCCGCCCGGCTCGCGTTGGTGACGGCGTCGATCGGCTACGAGGCACACGCGTCGATGAAGGAGGTCATCGCCGTGGCGTGTGAGCGCATCCGCGATTGGCCGATCGCGAGCGAGCATCGCGACCGCGTCGCCGAGTATTTGTCGGATTATTCCGCCGCGTTTGACAGCTTTATCAACGCAGCCGACGCGAGCGAGCACCGGCTCAAGCCGCACCCTGATTTATACAGTCTCGCGTTACGGCAGATGTCGATTCCGAAGGATGAGTATTGTTTCTGCGTGGGGTTGGAAGACACCGAGCCGGGTATTATCGCTTTACGGACGGCAGGCATCGGTTGTGCGGTGGCACTGCCCAATCGTGACACGAGCCGACAGGACTACTCCGCCGCCACTATCGTAATCAAAGACGGATTGCCGGAGCTGATCTTGATCCACAACCTGCTGTTGAATGATGAAACGTAGCGGCCGGCGCCTCGCCGGCCGAGATATGTAGCGGCCGACCCCCGGGGCGGCCGTGGAACGCCGTTTTCATCCCACGTCGGGCACGGAGACCCGACGCTACATGACTTCTGCGGCCGACAGATAGGCTTACTGTGTGTAATAACAACACCTGGACAATCACGAACACCAACCACGACGCCGACAGTCTGGCACAACACAACAGCGTCTTCACCATCTCCAACGGTTACCTCGGTATTAAAGGCGATCTCCAGGAGGATCACGCCGACTGCCGCCCGGTAACGCTCATCAACGGCGTTTACGACGAAGTCGATCAGTTCGGCACACTGCGACCTTCATACCAGGAGCGCCGGTATCTTGACCCAAGCGAGTTTGACTCCGCCGGCAGGAGCCCGGCCGTCGCTAACCTGCCGAATCCTTTGCTGGTGCGCGTATTTGTCGCCGACTGCGAGATATCGCTGAGCCGTGGCGAGATTTCGAACTTTTCGCAATCTCTAGACTTGATAACCGGCGTGTACCGCTACGGCTATGACTACCGCGACGATGGCGATCGTACGACGCGCGTCGAAATGCAGCGCTTCGCATCGTTGAGGCACGCACATCGCGTTTTCATGCGTTATACAGTGACGCCGATCGAGCACGACGCGCCGATCCGCATCCTCAGCGGCATCGATGGCGATGTGCATTCGAGCACGACGCGCGAAAGACAGATCAGCGTGTGCGATGCTCGTACCGATTCTCACGAACGTTGCATACTCCACGCCCGCACGATCGTCCGAAAACACGATCTTTACATTGGCGTCCACAATAAATGTCTCGATGCGTCGCCCGCGTCGGCACCGCGCGGCATCGTCGAACACGACGCGGTCTATACGTCCTACGAATTTAACCCTACAAAAGGGCAAAGCATCACTATCGAGCGCGGCGTCGTGCTGACTTGCTCGGAGGATGGACGTCATGGCGTCGCTTTTGATCTGGAGCAGGAACTCTCCACCGCCGTTCAACAGGGCTTCGACGCCGCCCTGGACGAGCAGCGATCCGCGTGGCAAAAGCTCTGGGACCGCGCGAACGTTCAGATCGACGGCGACGAGCAAGCTCAGCTATATCTGCGTTTCTGTATATACCACTTGCTCGCTACCGCCCCGCGTCACACCGACCGACTCAGCGTCCCGGTCAAGCTGCTGACCGGCGAGTATTACCAGGGCAACACGTTTTTCGACACAGACTTGTACACAGTCCCGTTCTATACCCTCACGTTCCCCGAACTGGCGCGCACTTGTCTTCACTTCCGCCATAAGGGGTTGACCTGCGGCCGGGCGCTGGCCCGCGAACTGGGCCATAAGGGTGTGAAGTTCGCCTGGCAGGCCGGACCGTATGGCGAGGAATGCCTCGGCAAGTGGTATCGCTTTGTCCACACCAACATTCACATCAACGCCGACGTTGTCTACAGCCTGATGCAATACTACTGGGCAACCGACGACGATGTATTTCTCCAGGATTACGGTATCGACATTCTGGTGGAAACCGCGCGATTCTACGACTCACGCGCAACGGTGGACGTCGACCACGACGGGCTCACGCTCGAAAACGTCGCCGGGCCCGATGAGAGCCACTGCGATAGCGTCAACAACTTCTATACAAACCACCTGGCGATACGAAACCTGCGCTGGGCGGCAGACTCAATCGAAAGTCTACAGAAGCGGGACGCCGAGGCATTTGAGCGTATATCGAAACGGCTAAGGCTCAAGCCCGACGAACCAGAGCGTTGGCGAAGCACCGCCGACGAGCTCATCCTGCTATACGATCCGCAAAACAAACTCTACGAACAATGCGAAGGATTCTATCAACTCCCGCCGATCCCCGACGATTTGCTGAAGAACCGGAAGGACTGGTTCGTCACCATCTCTCCCTACCAAGCGATGAACCAGCCGGACGTCGTGATGGCGTTGACCATGTTCCGCGACGACTTCGACGCGGACGTCCGCCGGGCAAACTGGGAATTCTACAAAGGCAAGTGCATGAACTTCTCGTCGATGAGCTTCGCGATCAACGCGATCGCGGCGGCGGACGCGGGCGACCTCGATGAAGCCTACCGTAACTTCATCATCGCCGCCGGCATGGACCTCGACGACCAGTTCACGCACCGCCGCGACACGCACGCCGGCCTGCACGGCACCGCCCTCGGCGGCG
This sequence comes from Phycisphaerae bacterium, assembly GCA_030612705.1. GTDB lineage: Bacteria > Planctomycetota > Phycisphaerae > UBA1845 > Fen-1342 > JALSRY01. The sequence continues at coordinate 21,049 of JAUWNI010000078.1, forward strand.
CGTGGCAGGCCGCTATCTTCGGCTTCGGCGGCGTCTCGCTCTCCGAAAACGGCCTGCGCATCAACCCCAACCTGCCGCCAAAGTGGACCGGCTTACGTTTCAATCTCGTTCTCCACGGCGAGGTGATAAACATTCGCATAGACCGACGCGAGGTCGTGTTGACATCCGAAGGCAAACGCGGCATCGAACTGCCGATCATCGTTGCCGGCCAGGAAATGCAACTACGCAGCGGCGAAACGATTCGCGCAAACCACGTATGCTAATGCTCCGTCACGACTAGATTTGCATGTAGCGTCGGCCCCCCGCGGCCGACGTAGATAGCTAACAGCCCGCCGCAAAAGTCATGTAGCGGGGGGGGGCCCCGCGCGGGGGGGGGCCCCGCGCCCGGCGGGGGGGGGGGCGTCGGGGCGCCGACCGGGGGGGGGGGCGGCGCGGGGGGGGGGGGGGGGGGGGGGGGGGGG
>JAUWNI010000109.1 GCA_030612705.1 Phycisphaerae bacterium
GGGGGGGGGGGGGGGTGGGGGCCCCCCCGGGGCCCCCCGGGCCGCGCCAACCACTCGCGGCCGCCCCCCCCCCCCCCGGGCTCTCCCCCCCACCCCCCCCATTTGGGGGGCCGCGGCCCCCCCCGGGGGGGGCCGCCGAAATCCGAATGGTTTTCGATATTGTACGGCCGCCGCGGGGGGCGACCGCTACTTCTAATTCTTCTTTAGCCGCAGCATCAACGCCGCGTTGTTGCCGTTGTTCTGGGCGGCGATATCGACCTTGTAGATGGCGACGTTGACGGTGGTGCCGTCGGTCTTTTGTACGCTGTTGACGAAGAGCTCCTTCGGCAGTTGCACGCTGAACGCGCCGGTCGCCGAGACCGTTGACAGCGTCGTGCCGGACACGCTGTAATTCTGCGAATTCGCATCGAAGTTCGTCGGCGGCGACGGCCAGGTCGCCGATCCGTCGATGTCATCGATCTGCTGATCGGCGCTGTCGTAGTAGAATATCTCAAACTGATACGGCAGGCCGACCAGCAACATGCCGAAGTCGTCCACCGGCGGTGCCCATTCGAAGACGAGATCCTGCGTGCCGTCAAAGGTAATCACCGCCGGGTCGTTGAACGTCGCGAGTGTTCCGGGCGGACCGACATTGATCAGCTTCGGGATGCTCTTGAAAACGTAGTTGATCATGCGCGAATAGACGCCGACGGTCCCATCGTCGAACGTAATCTCGACCGTGAAGGTGTCGCCGGTGTTCATGAAGTCGTTCGGCACGACCCACTGCTGGAAGTGGTTCGTGCCGTCCGGCTGGAGGGCGTAGCTCGAGGCGGACCACAGCGTCGCCGGCGCGGCGGTCGACACCGTGGTGGTCACGAGATAGGCTGGGGCGGGCGACGGGGGGCCGATGATGCGGGCGCCGGTGATGGTCTTGCCCAGACTGGCCTGGCCCTGCACTTCAAACGTAATCACCGTGTCGGTCTTGAGCGAGTTTGCGATGCCGGCGGCGTCGCCGCTGAAGTACGCCGTCGCCTGCACGTCGTCGATCTTCAGGTTCATGAAGAAGTGGATGTTCAAGCCGTCGTTCTCGGCGGGGTTGAGCTGGGCATCGTCGTCGAAGTCGTCGATAGTGCCGTCGCCGTCGTCGTCGGCATCGAAGTCGTCGGGCAGACCGTCCTGGTCGGCGTCGATCTGCTGCCCTTCGTCTTCGGAAGCGGTGCCCTTGGCATCGTCGCCGCGACCGAAGTCCGGTACGCCGACGGGTACCCCGTCGTTGTTGAGCCGAGCGATGAGCGTGTCGGAGACCTTACTGTCGTCATAGTCGGCATCGCTGCCGGGGATAATCGGGGCAGCGGTGGGGTCGTCCGGGAAGGGGATGGCACCGAGGCTGGTATTGCCGGTGATCTCCAGGCCGGTGGAGCCCTGCGAGCTGTTCTGGCTGAAGAGGACCGGGCCGGCGGGTTGCCCGTTGGGCATCATGATCGAGACCATGAACACGTCGCCGGTCTCGCTCTCCGGGATGTTCACCTGGAAGCCGCCGGACGAATCGGTTTCGCCCATGTAGTTTTTTTTCGTCTCGGCCGATTGCACAATGACCGAATACCGTTGCTCGGTGGCCTGTTGACGCGGGGCGCGTTTGGCTGATTCGGAGGCGTTTATCGTGCCGGTCAGCGTTCGGGCGACGGAGGTGCCGTCATTATCGCCCGTCAGGGCGGCGGTCATACAGCCGGCAAAAAGCATGCAAACAAGCGTGCAGACAGCCAGCAATCGCAGGTATCGAGCCATTCGTGAACTCCTTGCGCAACCCAGGTTTGTCGGAAATCAAAGACCAGTTCCACAGACAGTCACATATCGGCTACAGGCGGGGAGGTATTCAAGGTATATATGGCTTAACAGTCCGCCGTGAAAGTCGTGTAGCGTCCGGCCCCCGTGCCGGACGTAGGATGAAAACAGCGTTCCACGGCCGACACGGTGGTCGGCCGCTACGGTCTACGAGCGCTGCCGGGTTTTGCCGCGAACTGATAAGCAGGATTCCATTCCCGCATCATTGTGAAATGCCTATCTCGCACTAATACTTTACTACAATGCCCCCCGTAGCACCCGGCGCAGCATCTCAAACGACACCACCCGCCCATGCCAAAGCGTAGCCTGCTCGGCCGCTTGACCGATGAACAATTCGATTCCGCCAACCACGCAACATCCACGATTGCGGGCTTGGCATAACAATTGCGTCTCGACCGGATTGTAGATCGTGTCGAAGACGACCGTTCCCGAACGCAGCCGATCCGTCGAAACCGGCGACGCGTTCACGTCAGGCGTCATACCCACGCTGGTACAATTAATGAGTATACGCCCTGTCCCGGATGACCGCCGCACCCACGGTTTCCACTCGCAGCGCAACCGTTGCGCCAACGCCCGGGCCCGCTCCTGCCCGCGGTTATAAACAGTAACCCGGCAGCCGCGCTCGATCAGTGCCGCCGCCGCCGCGCGCGCGACGCCCCCCGCCCCCAGCACGTCCACGGTCTGTCCATCGAGCCCCCCGTCCGCCAGGTCCGATATGCTCTCCAGCGCCCGCGACACGCCTGGTGCGTCCGTGTTTTCACCTCGCCAGCCGCCGTTCGCCGTCCGCGCCAGCGTGTTCACCGCGCCGCAGAGCCGCGCTGTCTCACTGACCGCATAATCCCGCTCATCCAGCCAACGCGCCGCATGCTCCTTGTGCGGGATCGTCACGCTCATCCCCGCGAAGTCCAGCCAATCGTGCTCCGTCACATAATCCAGAAATGCCGCCAGGGCCTCATACGTCGGCCGCACCGGCAGCGGCAAATACACACCGTCGATCCCTTCGGCTTCCATGACGGCGTTGTGCAACCGCGGGCTCAGCGAGTGTGTTACCGGCCAACCGATCACACCGTAGACACGTGTCCTCGGATTGATCGCATCCCAACGATAGAGCTCACGCAGCTCGCCGATTGTCGGCTGCCCGGGCGCCGACTCGCCGCCGCGCTCGATTGTCGCAAAGGTCAGCAACGCCCCGAACTTCTTCGCCAACACGCGCGTCGGCAACCCCGCCTCCCCCATCGCAAGCGCAATCATCTTGCGTGAACCCCCACGACGATGCAGCTCCGCCAACACTCGACAGGAATCCAGCGCATCACCCGCCGAAAACACCGCCTTCACAACCCCCGCGGGCGAGGCCTCCAGCCGATCAAAAACATCGCCAAGCTCCCTCGGCGTCCCACTCAAATCATGGTGCGACAGAATCAGCGTATTGCCGAGACCGTCACACAACGCCCCAACCTTCCGCCGCGGATCAGCCGAGCGCTCCCAGGCGGCCAGTTCCACGTCGATATATCCGGGTCCGTGCCGACCTAACCTTTCAAGCAGCGTGATCCGACGCGCTTCGTCCCCCTCCCACGCACCCCCCTCTTCCGCGCAACGCACCGTCACAATAAACGGAACCGCGCGCGGCTGTCGCAACAACGCCTCAACAGCATCGTCATCGCGAATGCAATCCACGCGCAGCTCGATCACGTCCGCGCCCGCCCGAACCGCCGCCGCCGCCTGCTCCCCCAGCGGCGGTTCACAACAGATCAACGGAACGGCAATCAACGTCTCGCGCAACAATTACAGCTCCTCGAATACCGACGACAGTGTTATATGCAACGTTCCACTGATCCGCGCCAACGTCCACGTCGTCGTCGCCGTCTTGCCCAACTCGATTTGCGAAAGCTGTGCCGGCGTGATCCCGGCTGCCTCGGCTACCTCCCGCTGTGTTCGCCGTGCATCCCGCCGCAACCGGCGCAGCCGCGCGCCGAGCCGCCGATTGAATTGCTCCTCGCCGCGTGCCGGGATGCCGATCTCCGCCAATTGCCGCTCCAGCGCCCGCAGTAACGCCGATTGCTTGATCGGCTTCTCGATCAGATCGCGCGCTCCCGCCCGAATCGCCCGACGCACCTGATCCGCCTCGGGAAACGCGCTCATCGCCACCACGCGTGTCCGCGGCGACGTTTCGCGCAACCGAGCGATCACGTCAACGCCGTCCGCGTCCGGCAGTCGCAGATCAACCAGCGCCAACTCATACGACCCTTGTGCCGCGCGCTCCACGCCGGCCCACGGATCGGTAAATGTCACCACCTCATACGCCTCCGCGTCCAGCCAGCCGAACACCCGCCGGCAGACCGCCTCGTCGTCATCGATCACCAACGTACGGACGTGGATTCGATCTCTCATAAGTAAGGCATTGTCCACATTCGCCCCTGAATTCCAACCCGGCTACAATGCACCGTCAGCCGACCGCAACTTTTCCGCCGGCGGCGGTTATCATGTTGTGGGGTTGGTTGCCTGCTGCGCCGATCCGAGAAGGGTTCTGTTTCCCGCGATGGAGGCTTCTTGAAAATGAGATCGAAAACAAGATTTCGCCCGGGATGGATTCTTACCCTCGCCCTGCTGACAGTGACGCCGGCACTCGCGCAATACGGCGATCAGCCCGACCCGTACGACCAGGAAACGAGAGCACGCCTCGAAGACGACCCGCAAACCTCCGAACAGGAACAATCCAAACCCATCTTCACCTTCAATGTCACTCCGTCGCTGCTCTCCAACGCGATCGACCTGTTCGTCGAGAAACGCCTCAGCAAAGACTACGACTTCGACGAGTACCAGGCCGAGGAGATGCGGCTGCTTCTGCAAGAGGAAGTGCCGAAGTTCCTGAGCAAGCACCAGGGCAACCTCGAGACCCTGGTAACCGAATGGCTCGAAGCCGTCTCGGCCGACCAGCCCCCCGACGCCGAGTTCGCCGCCAAATGGGCCACACGTTTCCGGCCGATCGTCGAGGATGCCCAGCGCACGTTCGACAACGTGGGCGAGAACATGCGCGAATTCCTGGACGACAGGCAGCAGGTCCTCCTCGACGGCTACATCGCCGCCATCGACACGGGCACCAACGCAATCAAGGGGCGCCTGTATGAGTTCGAGCAGGGCCAGTTCGACCCCGAAATCCACTGGCTGGGCAACAAGGCCGTGCGGCACCACAGCCCCGAGGAAATCAGAATCCTCGCCCAAGACGTCAAGAGGGCCCGCCGCGAGGCCATGGGAGAACCTATCAACCAGATCGACCAGCCCATGGAAACGGTGTCGAGTACTCCCCGACCGACCCGCGCCCACGGGAAACCCGCGCCTGCTGAACGGGATTTACCTGCTGAGCAGGATATTGAACTGGTCGAGGACGAGAGCCCGGCTGTTACTGAACCGGTCCCCGAACCGGCTCGCAAGAGCCCCACGCCAACCAAGACCAGGAAGGACGAATGGACGCTCTACGTCGAAGCCTTCATCAAGCGTTACCAGCTCAACCAAGAGCAGCAACAGAAAGCTCACCTGTTCCTCCAGCGCGAACAGACCAACCGTGATCGCTATCTGATCCGCAAGGGTTCGGAAATGGAGCGGATCGAGAGACTGTTCAAAGGCGCCAAAAACAAAAAGCAGCTCGAAACCGCCGAGAAGGTCTATCAAAAAATGCAAGATCCGCTCAACGGCATGTTCGAGCGCCTCAAGCAGAAGCTCAACACGCTGCCGACCCGCGCCCAACGCCGCAATGCCTCGAAGCCCGAAGTCAATCAGCCCGAGCGGGATAAGCCCGCTCGAAAAAGCCCTGCCGGCAAACGCCGACCGTAGCAGGGCGGCCTGTTCGTTTGTACCGGTGATTCCGCGGCCGACATAACAGGGAGTCGTCAATATGAGCCCGAAAGCTCGACTGATTCGCACACTGGCCGTCGTGATGCTGGCGACTACGGCGCTCGCCCAGAACGCCGACGAATACGACGAAGATCAGCGGCCCCGCCGAGCCACTAAGATCCCCACCGAAGGCTTCTGGCCCACGCAGAAGATGATGGACCGCTTCATCGACCGCATCACCAGCGGGATGGCCGACGAGTACAACTTCGACGACTCACAGCTCGAAATGACCCGCGCCCTGTTCAAGACCCAGTTCCCCGAATTCCTCAACGAGAACCGGGCCGAGATCCAGACCCTGCTCAACCAATACTTCGAGGCCCTGCTCGACGACGCGCCCCCATCCATCGAGGACGTCGCCGAATGGGCCGGGCGCGTCCAGCCGCTGATGGCGGAGTTCGGCGAGGTCTGCGACGAGGTCACCGCGGGCATGCGCGAGTACGTCAACGACGACCAAATCGTTATGCTCGATGCCCAATACGTCGCCTTCCAGACCGGGCTGAAAATGGCCCAAAACAAGCTGGCCGTCTGGGCCGACGGCGGCTACGACCCGGAAACCGAATGGATCCACTCAGGCTCCAACCGCCGCGCGCGCGAGGAACGTGAGGTGGCCGAGGAGGCGAAGGCGGCGGCGAATCCCCCGCCCAAAGACGAATGGACCATCTACACCGAGCTTTTTATTAAACGCTACCAGCTCAACGATGAACAAAAGCAAAAGGCTTTCACGATCCTCCGTCATCAGCAGGAGGCCCGCGACCGCTACCTCCACCGCAAGGCCGAAGAGATGGCCGGTGTCACCAAGCTCCTGACCGAAGCCGAAACGGAGGAAGCGCGGGCGGCGTCGCTGGAAGCCTATAACCGCCTGAACGCCCCGGTCGATCGCATCTTCCAACAGTTAAAAGACCGCCTCGACACGCTCCCGACCCGCGCTCAACGCAAAGCCGCCGCCGAGGCCGGCCTCGAGGATGAGGAAGAAGCCGAACGAGAAGTTGATCAAGAAACGCAGAAGAAGAAACCCCCGACCCCGGAAACCTCCCCAACAGAAGAAGACCTCGAAAAACTCGGCTACACAGAACCACCGGCCTCGCAACCAAACGAGTAGCCAACTGAGTGCTCCGTCGCACCCTGGCTTTCAGGTTGTAGCGTCGGCCCCCCGCGGCCGACGTAGGCTATAGGACGGCGGTCAGCTATCTCCGTCGGCCGCGGGGGACCGACGCTACCCGCAAATTAAGGTGTGACGGAGCATTAGGGCGTTTCCTCGCCCGCGGGTTTCTTGCCGGGGCGTTCACGCCGGGGGCGATCGCCCCGGTGCCCGCGACCGGGCCGTGGTGATGTCTTGCTCTCGATCCAGCGGTCGAACTCGGCGACCTGTTCGTCGTTCAACATGTCGCGGAGCTGCTGTTGGACTTCCTTAAGGAGCTGCTCCCGGGCTTCCGGATCACGCCGCACTTCGCGTTCGGCCCGGCGGGAGTCGCCCTGGATTTCGCGCAGCGTGCGGCGTTGCTCGGCGTCCAGGCCGAGGCGGCTGACGAACCTGTAGCAGTCGCGCAGCTCGATTTGGGAGCGGCCGCGCTTCATTTCCCGACGGAAACGATCGAGCGTCTCTTTCTGCTCGGGCTCGATGAAGCGTTCGACCTTCTTGAGGAAATCGCCGATCAGCTTGTTCGATTTTCCACGCGGGTCGGGCATCTGGCCGCGCAGTTCCTGAATGCGTTCGGTGTCGCCCTCCTCGGCGGCTTTCGTGATTTCCTGGATAAGCTCGCTGAGCTCTTCCGAGTCGACCCCGCCTTGGCCCATCTCTTCCTTGAGCTTGGCGTAGAGCTCGTCGTATTGTTCGGCCTGCTCGTCATTGAGCTTGAGCTCCTTGCGCAGGCGATCGAGCTGGGCGAGCGGTCCACGACCGCTGCCACGCTGGGACGCGCTGCGGGTCCGGATCTCCGCCAACGTTTCGAGCTGGTCGTCGTTGAGGATCTTCTCGATCTCGTTTAGGAACTCGGAGATCGGCCGGCCGATATTGATCTGACGAAGCTCCTGTTGGATTTCGTTGACGCGCTCCCAGTTTTTTTCACGACGGGCGCTACTCTGCTCCTCCATAAGCTCACGCTGACGGTCGCGGTCGACGTCACCGGGACGCTGCTCGAGATACTTGGCGGCGATGCGATCGAATTCTTCCTTCTGTTCATCACCAAGGTTGAGCTTTCGTCGGATGCGGTCAATACGGGCTTGCTGGCTGGTGGCACGCGCTTCCTCGCGGGTGATTTTTTGCGCCTGTGATCCCCTGCGGGATCGGGGCTTTTCCTGAGAATCTTCCTGGGCGAGGGTCGGGGCAACGAACCATGCGGCAATTAGCAAAAAGGTCCAACGCAACTTCATATGAGCACTCCTTATCGGTTCAACGGGCCCGCCGGGACTGTAGACCGGCAGATCAGATCCCACATCTTACATATTTGATAGGCAGAACGCCCGTGAAAGTTGCAGCTTGCCGAAAATCACACGAAAACGTCGGACTCGGAGGTCCGACGCTACAGGGATTACACATACATAGCCACGTTTATTAGTCCGCCACAATAGTCATGCGTCCGGGCCCCGTACTGGGCGTCGTCGCACGTAGCGTCCGGGGTGCGGGCCGTATTGTCGCGGTACGCTCGGAGCGGGTAACATCGTCGCCAACACGTACGCGCGGTCCCGTGAATCACAACGTCAGAAACAGGAATCTTAGGAGACGACCCCTTGGAACTCTCAGCCTTTGACATCGCAACATTCGTCGGTTTCATCGCCGTTGTGGTCGGCATCTCGCTGTACGCCTCGCGCAAGGAAGAGAGCACGGAGGACTACTTCCTGGCCGGTCGCCGACTCACCTGGTGGCTGATCGGTTTCTCACTGATCGCCTCCAACATCTCCACCGAGCACTTCGTCGGGATGGCGGGCTCCGCCTTCGGGCGCGTCGGCCTGGCGATCGCCTCCTACGAGTGGATGTCCGCAGTCACGCTGGTCATCGTCGCCTGGTGGCTGCTGCCCAAATTCCTGAGGATCGGCATCTACACAATGCCCGAATTCCTGGAATACCGCTATGACGGCACCACCCGCACGATCATGGCCACATACTTGATGGTCCTCTACGTCGTCGCCCTCCTGGCAACCGTGCTCTACAGCGGCGCCAAGGGTCTCAACGGCGTGTTCAACTTCCCGCAGATACTCGTGGATCGCTACGGAATGGAGCAGAGCGCCGCCGTTTTCTGGGCCACCATCGGCGGTATCTGGTTCATCGGCATCGTCGCCGCCGTTTACACGATCTATGGCGGCCTGAAAGCGGTCGTGTGGTCCGACCTCCTACAGGGCGGGGCACTGCTGCTGGGCGGGGCCATGGTCCTGTACTTCGCCCTGAAACTCACCGGCGGCGGGACGCTGGGCGACGACGGCGGCGTCATCGGCGGCAGCCTCATCGAAGGCTGGAGCCGCTTCAGGGAAGTCAACGCCGACAAGCTACACGTGATCCTGCCGTGGAACGATCCCGAGGTCCCCTGGCTGGCGGTGTTCGTCGGCGGACTCTGGATCCCCAACCTGTTCTACTGGGGCCTCAACCAGTTCATCACGCAGCGCACACTCGGCGCCAAGAGCCTCGCCGAGGGCCAGAAAGGCATCTACCTGGCCTGCGTGTTCAAACTGATAATCCCATTCATCATCGTCATGCCGGGCATCATGGCGTTCCAGCTCTTCGGAGACGCGCTGCTCGCCAAGGCCGGCGGCGACGTCTCCAAGGCCGGCGAACTCGCCTATCCACACATGATCGCCGTCATCATGCCCACGTTTCTACGCGGCGTGATGCTTGCCGCCCTGGCCGGCGCCGTGATGAGCACGTTTAACTCCGGCATCAACTCGGCGTCCACCATCTTCACAATCGACCTGTACACGAAGTACATCAACAAAAAGGCCACCGCGAAACAACAGGTGAAGATCGGACGAATCGCCACCGCGGCGATCGCGCTGTTCGCCTGCCTCATCGCGCCGCTGCCCGGGAAATTCGAGGGTGTCTTCAATTACATCCAGGAGATCTGGGGCTTTATCTCGCCCGGAATCGTGGCGGCCTTTCTCGTCGGCCTGATCCTCAAGCGGGCACCCGCGGCGGCGGGCAAAACGGCGCTCATCCTGGGCCCCGTCCTCTATGCCATCTGCCGAGTGCCAAAGTGGATCATGGAGGCAGTCTACAACGTGGTGAAACTCGAAGGCGGCGGCAAGCAGCTTCAGCAACTCGTGGTCGCCGCCGACGGCTCGCAAAGCTATCAACCGGTCGGCGGGTTCGCGCAGACACTGTTCGACTTCAACAACTGGGCCTTCCTGCACCACATGGCCATCATCTTCGTGATCCTCGCGATCGTGATGGCCCTGATCACGGCCGTCAAGCCACGACGCAAGCCGATCGAATACCCACGATCCCAGATCGACACGACCGTGCATCCGCGGTCGTACTTGTACGGATCGCTAATAATCGCCGCCACCGTGGCGCTGTACATTATCTTCAGGTAGCCGTAGCGTGTGCCCCCAATGGCTAAAGCCATGGGCCACCCGACACCCGATCACTTGGCCCCTTGGCCCCTCGACCCCTTGGCCCCTTGACCCATTTGGTTCCGGCCAAAGGTCGCACCGAGACGCTGCGCATCATTCTCTCGTGATTCTCACCATCACCGCGCCATGGCGCGAGACGTAGGCGGAATACTCGCCGTCGAACACGCCCTCATCCTGCCGCGACCACAGATTCCGCACCGACTGTGGTCCGTCGAGCCCCAAGTCGCTCCATTTCGCCGTGACCGTAGCCTCGCCGCGGCCGCGGTTGAACAGCCCGACCGCCAATGACCCATCCGCCAGCGTCCGCGCCCAGACCTCCAGCTTGTCTTTCACGGCCACCCGCCGGGCCTGCCGACCGAGCGGGTCCTGATTCACTTCCAGCACCTCCGGATTCGTCAGCAGCGCCATCGTGAAAGCGTCGAGTTGCGAGAGATCGCAGCCGATCAGCAGCGGCGAAGCCAGCAGCGACCAAAGCGTGATGTGCGTGACTTGCTCGTTATGCGTCAGTTTGGTCGCGTGCAGGTCCGGCCCCCAGCCGACTTGACCCACCACCAGCATGTCGGGATCGTTCCAGTGGCCGGGTCCGGCATAGGCTTCCAGCCCGTTTTGTCCGAAGCCGATCCGGGACATGTTTGCCCACGAATCCCAGATGTCGCCGGTAGTGCGCCAGTAGTTGCCGCCGACCGCCTCGCCCCACGTCGAAACGTCTCCCATGCCGTATTGACACAGGCTGTACACGATGTCCCGCCCGCAATCGTCCAGAGCCCGTCTCATAACGTCGTACGGCCTGCGAAGTTCCCCCTCGCTGTTGTCCTTGGCGATCTTGCCGTACGAGCACCAGTCGTACTTGATCAGGTCGATGCCCCACTGAGCGTAGGTCTCCGCGTCGAGACGCTCGTGCTCATAGCTGCCTTCATAACCCGCACACGTCTTCGGTCCCGGCGAGGAATAGATCCCGAGCTTGAGCCCTTTGCTGTGTACATAGTCCGCGAGCGCCTTCATGTCCGGGAACTTCTCGTTGGTCTGGATGCGGCCGTCCGCGTCGCGCTCGCCTTCCCACGCGTCGTCGATATTGATGTACTGGTAACCGTAAGCGGCCAGCCCACTCTTGACCATCCAGTCCGCCGCGGCACGCACCTTCGCGTCGTCCACCGCCGTGCCCCACACATTCCACGAGTTCCAGCCCATCGGCGGTGTCAGCGCGAGGGCTCGCTCGCCGCAGACGATGGTAAGCATTGACGCTACGCTTCCGAGCGGGCCTTCGACCGTCAGTTCAACCTGCGTCGTCCCTTCCGCGGCCAGCGACCCGGTAATGATCCCGGTTTCCGGATCGAGCGCAAGACCACTCGGCAGGTTCTCCGCGACGAAACGAAGCGGACCTTCGCCGGTTGCCGGAATACGGAACAGGAACGGCCGGCCGGGGGCGGCCCCGGTGATCCGCGGGGCGTGAATCGCTGGTTCCGGCGTTGCCTCGAACGCAATCTGTGGTTCCGGACCGGGCGGCAGCATAACGGCCTCCACTTGCGCCTCCGCCCCCGGTTCCAGGATAAGCATCGCCGCGACCCAGTCGGCATGGTCGGAATGAATCCCGTCGCCCGCGTCCTCGACCACGAGCGTCATTTGCCGGGCGCCGGTCAGATCGACCGAAACGGTCTCCGGCGCATCGCCTCCGTGGAAGACGCCGGTGCGTTTGACTTCCTGACCGTCAACCAGAACCACGAACACGATGGATCCGGCGCCCCGCTTCTCATCGTCGAGCCCGACCACGGCCTTAAAACGCTTTGCCGCGCCCTTCAGGTCGATGATCATCTCGCCATTGGCGTGTGTGCCGATCCCGTGCTCGTAAACCTGACCGTCGAGCGTTAATGGATTCCCATCCACCGAACGGCCGGCTTGTGGCCACCCCCATTCCTGTTCCATTGCGTCGAGGTTCAGTGTCTCAACCCAGATTGCTCCGGTCGGCAACTCCACCGCGGCGCGCCGGGGTTCGCCGCGTGTTGGTCCGGGAGCAGAGCACCCGGCAGTCAACAAGCCTGCGATCATGATGACCGCGACCAAACCGAACACGGCGTCGACGCAGGCCGACCTCACCTTTCCACGTACATAGGTGCAAGCCGCGCGCCTGCACAAGCTCAGGCGATATGCGCTCATCGTTCATCTCCAAGCTCGAAGTACCGGTTGCGTGAGAGCGTGTCATGGTAGCAACAACCATTCCGCGGTTAAAGACGGGAAGCGGCAAGAGAGAGTATTGGCCGTGGGGGGCTACCGTGCCGCTTCACGATCGATACCTCAAGAAGAGCCGCGGACTTTAGTCCGCACGGTCCTTCGGGAAGGACAAATTCCACTCCCCGCGGCGCCGGGCGGACTGAAGTCCGCGGCTCCTCAGGTTTAACCCATCAAATCAACCTAGACAAAGCACTAGTACTCCGTCCCATGCACAATGTCGGGTGGCACAGGCGTCTCGCCTGTGGAAATCTCGGGCGGGACGCCCAAGCCACCCAACATTTTAGGGTGGACAAAGCACTAAAACAGCATTAGCCGCAGCCCCGTAATCACCAGCAGAACGTAAAAGACGTTCCGAAGGTAATGTACCGGCAACCGATGCGTCAGCCAGGCCCCGAACCATCCTCCGACGATCGCACCGGGCGCCAGCCAGGCCGCCAGCCAGAAACCGAGCCAGACCGGCGTCCGGGAATCGTGCAGGTCCGCGATGGCCAGACTCTGGACTACCGACGCCCCCGCCGCCAGCCCGACAATCATACAGGCCGAGTTCGCAATTGCGTTTGGCAGGCGCACGCCGAGCAGGTAGTTTTGCGCGGGGACCGCCCAGACGCCGCCGCCGACTCCCAACAACCCCGAAATCACTCCCGCGGGCAACCCGACGACGGCTCCGATGCGCATCCAGCGTGACGGGACGGGACAACAATTATGCTTGCCGATCTCCCCCGTGCCGCGTAGTCGATTTCGCCAGGTATCGACCATCACGACCAGGAGCATGAACCCGCCGAAAATCCGCCGTAGGATTATTGTCTGTTCGTCCGCGAACAGCCGGGCCAGCCCGACCCCCAGCACGACTCCAACCAGGCCGAGGGGAATGATCCCTTTGAGCATTGGGCGAACAATCGCGCCCGCCCGGGCATGCTGACGTGCCGCGGGAATCGACAGCATGACGGCGGTCGCCAGAGCGGCGAGCTTGAAGACGTGAAACGAGTTGGGCCCGAAGACCCGATCGGTGAGCACCAGCACCATCGCCGGTATCATCACCAGCCCGCCGCCGATCCCGAGCAACCCGCCCAACACGCCGGCCCCACAACCGATCAGCAGCAGGATTACCAGGTACACCAGATCGGGACTGGTAATAGCCAGACACATCGGTGTGACAGGTAAAGAACTCATTGCACGTCCGCGTCAAGAAAGCACATCTGGGAACCGCGGGCTTCAGCCGGCGCGGCATAACATACTACCATTCATCGACTTCGCATCCTAATCTCTCGTGTTCGACGTTCGTCGCCTCGTTATCCGTCGCCGCGCATCTGCAAATCGGCACCGCGCCCGCTCGACAATCACACCCGGACACGTAGACTGACCGCCGAAAGGAGAGAGTCCTGTCGAACTCATTCGCACATCGAAAAACACGCGTTGCGCTGGGGCTGGTCATTATCGTCGCCGCCGCGGCCGCGCTGTTCTGGCTTCAACAGCGCGCGACCCCGAAACGCTTCGGCGTGGTAACCGAGGGCCGACTCTACCGCTGCGGCGAGATCACTCCCTACCAGTTGCAACAGACCGCGCGTAAGCATGGCCTGCGCACGGTCCTGTCGCTATTGAACCCCGACGTGCCCGAGAGCGTCGCCGAGCGCCGGGCCGCCGAGCAGCTCGGCCTGCGTTGGGTCAACGTGCCTTTGCCGGGCGACGGTGCCAGCACCCCGAAAGAGCGCGAGAGTATCAAGGCGGTCCTGTTCGACCCCGCGGCTGCCCCGCTGCTCGTACACTGTGCCGCCGGAGTTAACCGGACCGGTCTGGCGATTGGAATGTATCGCATCCATCGACAGGACTGGTCGGTCGAGCAAGTATTGGAAGAGATGCGCCGCTACGGATTCGAGGATCTGCCGAAGCACGAAAACCTGCGCCAAGCCTTGTCGGCCGAATGGCAGGCCGACCGTACCGACAAGCCAACCTCAACCCAACCCGTTCAACCCTGACAGTCCACCGTAAAAGTCATGTAGCGTCGGGTCTCCGTGCCCGACGCGGGATGAGAACGGCGTTCCACGGCCGACACGGGGGTCGGCCGCTACAGTCTATGGACGCCGCCGACTTTTGCGGCGGCCTTCTAGGCAACGTTCACTGTGATCTGCCTTGTAGGCATCAACCACTTGTCCATGAGGATTATCGCAGTAAGATCTCCACGTCAGGGCCAATTGACAACCTGATCGGCTGATCGAGCAGGCACCATCCACATTCGGGACAGCGCCGTGAGCCGCAGTGGCCCACGATATAGCCACAATTTTGGCACAGCGTGTGGCCTTTCAATCGCCACGAGTCTTGGCGGACAATCCACTTGCCCAGCAAACGCATGGCAAACATTAGACAAACCAAAACGCCTAAGAGAATCCACCACACCCAGTTGGGGGCACCGGCGGGGGGGCCGGCAAGCTGGAACGCGATACACCAGACAATAAACGGTAGTAGGGGGAGATCTTCCGGGAGCGAAGCGATAACCACACAGCGCCGCGCCCATCGTGCCAATCCACGCATGCGCCTCCCGGTGCGTAAGCCCGCGCGCAACAAAAGAACACCCCCAAGGATCGGCCATGGAGTGAATGCTTTATCCAGGCCCACGCTAGATACCCAGCCCCCCGGCCCCGCCGCGAGTGCGCTGATTCCGGCACAGACCAGAACAAGGCCAAAGATTAATACACATAGCGCATACATACGGCCGGCCATCTTGTATTACCAATCTACATCACACAGGGTCACCATTCTGTTCTTGTCCCTTCCTCTTTTCGGACTGACGCGCCCCACGTGGCTAATAAAGCATGGGCAAGCGTGCACCTGCACGTGCCTCGGAGAACATTACAATGGTCGCGCGCTCATTGGGCGGAAACCGTGTTGGCCAATGCTTGCGCCGGTGGACGTATCACTGTCGGCAATGTCGCGACCGGTATGCCTAGGAAAGTGCATGGATACACACCTTCACACAACCCGACAACGACCAGACGCTGCGCGTTTGCATCCCACACAAGCGCTGGACCTCCCGACATACCTGTGCGGTCATGCTCTTCGCCGAGGATGTCGACGAAAATCACATCGCGGCCGGGCGTAAACTTGCACAGCGGTGGCAAGGAACGCACGCGTCCGCATAGGATGCGTGACGGCACGACAAGTGGCCCCAGACATCCTGACCTGCCCGTGACCGTTTCTGACCACTCGAAACCCGAGACGATAGCTCGTAGCACTCGAGAAACACCGAAAAACGCGGCCTTGAACGCGGATGGCCGGAGCGTTGGCCGGAGAAAAAGCGTCACTTTTT
>JAUWNI010000065.1 GCA_030612705.1 Phycisphaerae bacterium
GGGGGGCCGCGGGGGCCGGGGGCCCCGAACGCCCCCCCTGGGGCGGGGGGCCCCCCCCCCGTGCCCCCCCCCGGGCGGGCCGGCGAGGGGGTGGGGCCACCCTCCGCCAGAGTTTTACGGTGAACCCGCCGTCGGCGGGTAAGCGACACCGGGGGCGGCCACCAAATCAGAACCCCAAGCGCGAGCGCGGGGCTCTGATCGGGCGACCGCTGTCCGTGGTTGTGCCGGTCTGCTATAGTCTGGTTCGTATGAGTGGAGCTCAGAACGAAGGTGGTTTGTGGACGGTCGCGCGGCTGTTGGAGTGGACGCGGGGATTCTTTCGGCAGTACGAGATCGACTCGCCGCGGCTTAGCGCCGAGATTCTGCTGGCACATGCGATGGGGTGCGAGCGGATCGAGCTCTACACGCGGCACGAATCGGTTCCCGATGAGACGGTGCTGCGGACGTTTCGGTCGGCGGTGAAGGAGGCCGCGGCCGGCAAGCCGATCGCGCATCTGACCGGCACGAAGGAGTTCTTCTCGCTCCAATTCGAGGTGACGCCGGACGTGCTGATTCCGCGGCCGGAGACCGAGATATTGGTCGAACGGGTGATCCATCTGGTGCGGCACGGCGAGCGAGAGATTCGGTCGATCCTGGATCTTGGCACGGGCAGCGGGTGCATCGCGATTGGTCTGGCCAGGAATTTGCCTGATGCATCGATCTTTGCCGGTGACATTTCGGAAGCGGCCTTGGAAGTCGCCCGGCGGAACGCCCAACGTCATGGGTTGCTGGAGCGCATCGAGTTTCGCGCGGGTGACTTGTTCGCGCCCTGGGAGCCGGATCAGCGGTTCGACGTTATCGTGAGCAATCCGCCTTACGTCGCGGAATCGGAGGCGGCGGACCTGCCCGCGAATGTGCGTGACTATGAGCCACGCGCGGCGCTGTTCGCGGGTGATGACGGGCTCGACGTTCTACGACGATTGGTTGCCGAGGCCCCGCGGCACCTTACCCCCGGCGGACATCTGCTGACCGAGATGGCCTACAATCAATCCGACGCCGTGCGGGGTTTGCTGGACGAAACGCTTTGGTGTGATATCGTGACGTACCGGGATGGATTGGGGCATGAGCGCGTGCTGCACGCCCGTCGCCGCGCTAATGAGCAAACGCAGGTTGCCTGAGGGAGTAAATCGTGGCACTACCCTACTTTCAGATAAACGGGGGTACTCGGTTACGAGGAAGCGTCCGGATCGGCGGGTCGAAGAACGCGGCTTTACCGATCATGGCGGCGACATTGCTTTGCGAAGGCGAAGTCATCCTGCACGACGTCCCGCGTGTCGCGGACGTGAAATCGCTCGCCGAGCTGCTGACCAAGCTTGGTGTGAACATCGAGTGGCGTCCGGACAATTCGGTGCGTCTGGTCGTTCGCGACGAGATGAACTGTGACGCCGAGTATGACATCGTTCGCAAGATGCGGGCCTCGATCTGCGTGCTCGGGCCGCTGCTGGCCAAGCGTCAAAAAGCGAAAGTAGCAATGCCGGGCGGGTGCGCGATCGGGGATCGGCCGATCGATCTTCACATTCGCGCGATGAAGTTGCTGGGGGCCGACGTCGAGCTGGTCAGTGGGGACATCGTCGCGAAGGCGAAGAAGCTGCGCGGCGCGGAGATGTTCCTGGGCGGACCGTATGGTTCGAGCGTGCTCGGCACCGGCAATGCCCTCATGGCCGCCGTGCTGGCCGAAGGGACGAGTGTGATCGAGATGGCGGCGTGCGAGCCGGAGGTGGTCGATCTGGCTAACTTCCTGAACCAGTGCGGGGCATCGATCAGCGGACAGGGAACGCCGCGGATCATTATCGAAGGCGTCAAAGAGCTCAAGGGTTGCGAATATCGCATCATCCCGGACCGGATCGAGGCCGGGACGTTTATGATCGCCGCCGCGATTACCAACGGCGAGCTCGAACTGGAGAATTGCCGACTCGATCATCTGATGGCGTTCATCGACCGGCTGAGCGCGGTGGGCGTACACGTCGAACGGAAAGATAAAAGCGTGACGGTTTCCTCATCGCGGCGACTGGAGCCGATCGAGGTGACCACGCAGCCGTTTCCGGGGATGCCGACCGACTTGCAGGCCCAACTGATGACGTTGCTGTGTCTGGCCGAGGGCAACAGCATCGTCACCGAGAAAATCTTTCCCGATCGCTTTTTACACGTCGCCGAGCTCAGCCGCATGGGTGCCCGTCTGCACAAGTCGGGGCCGACCGTGATCGTGCAGGGAGTCAAGCGGCTGGTCGGGGCGCCGGTGATGGCGTCGGACCTGCGCGCGTCGGCGGCGCTGGTGTTGGCGGGCCTGGCCGCGCGGGGAACAACCCGCATCAATCGCGTCTACCACATCGAGCGCGGCTACGAGCGGATCGACGAGAAGCTGCGCGGCGTCGGGGCGGAGATTGAGCGACTCGAAGACGGCATCGAGTAGCGGCGAATAGCGAATAGCGAATTCAGGACGCGTTGATGGGTAATGTAGCGGCCGGCGCCCCGCTGGCCGTCGAGTACCGGAAACATTTCCCGTCCCACGGCCGGCGGGGGCGCCGGCCGCTACATCACTTGGCGTCGCCGCCGCAGGTGGTCCCACAGTAGCCACAGCATCGACAGCACGCAGAGCGCTTTCCAGGTAAGCAGCCACCAGGGACGCCACCAAGCGCCGGTTTGCACTTCTACTATGTCAGACAGACCGAACAGGAGAAAGACCACAGTTGCGCAGGCACACCGACTGCGGCGCGCACGTCCCTCTCTGAATGTGAGCGCCCCGAAGAGCATCGCGACGACTATCCACAGTACGGCTTCGGCGTAATTCCCGGTTCGGAACAAGTTGTTCGTCGCGGCGAGCAGGGGGATGAAGACCATGACTATGCCAGAGCGGCTTCGACTCTCTCGCAAATGTAGTGGTAGGCGAGGCAGTGGGCTTCCTGGATGCGATCGGCGGCGGTATGTGGGACGTGGAGTGTATGTGCGCACAGTTCCGCCAGCTTGCCGCCGGCCTGGCCGGTGAAGCCAATCACGGCGGCGCCGCGCTGGACGGCGGCGCGGGCGGCTCCCAGAACGTTTGGCGAGTTGCCGCTGGTGCTGAGGATCCAGACGATGTCGCCCGCTTGCAGCAAGCCTTCGAGCTGCCGGGCGAAAATCTTGTCATAGCCGAGGTCGTTGCTGATCGCCGTCAGCGTGGAACTGTCGGTTGTCAGCGCGATCGCGGGCAACGCCTTGCGATTGAGTTTGTAGCGGCCCAGTAGCTCGGCGGCGATGTGCTGGGCGTCCGCGGCACTGCCGCCGTTGCCGAGCACGTACACGCGGTTGCCGGCGCGAAAGCAGGCGATGATCGTCTCGACGAGCCGGTCGAGCGTTTCGCCGAGCGGGGCCATCTTGCCGATGACGTGGGCGTGTTCGCTTAGGACGCTGTTCCAGTCGCGGGCCGTCTCGTTCATGGGTTACCTCGGCTCGGCGGCGGCGGCGCGGATGCGGTCGAGTTCGCCGGTGGTGCTGTAGCCCTCGACCAGATCGACCAGTTCGACCCGGCCGCCGTGGGATTCGACGAACTCTTGTCCGACAACACCCTTGCCGGCCCAGTCGGATCCTTTGACGAGCACGTCGGGTGCGATCTGCTCGATCAGCCGACCGGGATCGGGCTCGTCGAAGAGGGCGATGTAATCGACCGCTTCGAGGGCGGCGAGCATATGGGCGCGGTCTTGCTCTTTACGGATGGGCCGGTCGCCACCCTTGTTCTGCGTGCGGACCGAGGCGTCGCTGTTTAGCCCGACGACCAGCAAGCTGCCGAGCGACTTGGCTTTTTCCAGCAACTCCACATGCCCCGGGTGCAGCAGATCGAAGCAGCCGTTGGTGAATACCACAGTTTCGCCGCGAGCACGGCGGGCGTTCAGTTCGGAGACGAGCTCGGCGACGCCGCGGGTTTTTCCACGCGCTCCATCGTGGCCGTGCAGCAGTTCCTTGACGACCTCTTCACGCGTGATGGGGACGCAGCCGAACTTGCTGACCTCCAGCCCGCCGGCAATGTTCGCCAACGGCACCGCCTGTTCGAGCGTGGCGCCGGCGGCAACGGCGACCGCGACCATTGCCAAGACGGCGTCGCCCGCGCCGGTGTTGTCATAGACCGCTCGCGGCTTGGTGGCAAAGCGCTGGACGGAGCCGTCACGCCGCACGATGCGCGCCCCGTCGCGTCCCAGCGTGACGATCAGCGCATCGAGGTCCAGGCGTTTGACCAGTTCGGCGGCTTGCGGGTCGAGCTCGTCGTCAGTCAGCCTGTGACCGACACCCAATTCCAGCTCCGCCCGGTTCGGCGTCAGCAGCGTGGCGCCGCGGTATTTTTCCCAATTGCCGGTACGGGCCGGGTCGACGAGCACCGGTTTGTTGTGTTCGCGCGCCGCCGTGATGATGCCCTCACAAATCTCGGGCGACAGTAGCCCCTTGGCGTAATCCTCCAGGCAGACGACGTCGGCATCGGGCAGCGCCGCTTGCACCGCGTTTACCAAACGCGCGGCATCCGACGCAACGGGGGGACGCACGACCTCGTCATCGACACGCAGGATTTGCTGGCGGTGGCGATGTTCGGCCAGACCAACCAGCCGGGTTTTTGTGATCGTCGGGCGGTCGTCCACACGCAACAGGCCCCGCGTATCGGCGCCGGCCTCCTTCAGAAACGCATCGACGCGATCGCCGAACGTATCCTTGCCAAGCAGGCCGAAGCATCGAACGTGCGCGCCGAGGGCAACAACGTTCAGCGCGACCGAGCCGGCCCCGCCGACACGATCCTGCCGCTCGAGCACCCGCAGCACCGGCACGGGTGCCTCGGGACTGATCCGCTCGGCATCGCCAAAGACGTACCGGTCAAGCATGAAGTCGCCGACCAGCAGCGCCCGGCGGCCAGTGAAGCGATCGATGGCGGTAAGGAGTTTGGCAGGCATAAAGGCTCTAACGTGACGGTGCTATCCTGACGCTGAAGTCAACGATGCGAGAATCACCCAGGATTGGCGAGTCCGCGTCCCACTCAATGCGCCTTGTGATCCGTTCGAGTTTTGGCGCCGCATATACGAATCGGCTGTCGTAGGCTTTGTAGAGCTTCTCGAAGAAACCGTGAAATCCCAGCGTGCTTTGCGGATCGGGAAAGCTCGGCACAAACTCGCCCAACGTATCGGCATCACAGCTAGCCAGGGCAAGCGCGACGGCTTCATAGCGCGTTACGTCATTTCTGAGATCGTTCCGTTCCGCCAGGCGTGCGAGCACGTCGTGATAACGGAGAATCGCGTCTACAACACGTCCCGAGGAATCGAGCGCAACGTCATTTGGAGACACGGCAGTTCCGCTACGATTGGCTCGCAGAACCTGGAGAAAGCCGTACACAAGCGCGGGGTAGGAGATATGAAGGTTTGTACAGTCTCCGACAGCTTCCTCCATGCGATTTGTGAGGTTGCGAAACGCTTTCAGCGTACCCTTGAGCGATACCGCGATTACTGGCCCGACGCCTGGTTTTGCAACAACTACGTCGATGGCTTTTGTTTTCAAGCCGCCCAGTACTGTAAGTTCCCCGCCGGAGCCGGCCTCGGCGTCGTGACGTATCCGTCTACGATCGCGATAATGCTCGACTACGAAAGGAGGACGCGGCGTGATCTCGTCCGGGTGAAATCCTCCCTCCAGTACCAACCGAGAGGCGACATACCAATGCAGAGGCTTGATGTGCGCGGCACTCTGGTGGCCGGACACGTTTTGAGCGAACGCTTGGAGCGCCTCGGAAAGCGAAACCCATCGACATCTTGTTGATTCAGTCGGCACAATGCCTCCAGCGACGAAGTGTCCAGATGCCTTCCTCAATAATGTCAGCGTTCTGTCGGGCTTGAGTCTCGGAATCGGCTAACACGACGCGCGCGGCTTCGCGCGGCTCGAGCTTTAGCATGCCGCCGCCAAGGGCGTGACCCTCGATCTCACAGCTCAGAGCGGTGAACGGGGTGTCCCAGACTCTCTGCAACCGCGTGATACTCATTGTTCCAGCTAGTGCTACCGCGTGAATCGAGTTCGTGCAAACGCAGGCTGCCGAATTCCTGGCCAGGATCGGCTCTTTACTGCTCATGTACGTGAGAAAAGCGTCGGGCGTCTTCACGTCCGGCACCACATACCAAGGGTCGCGCATTCGGCACTTATATGTTCTCTGCGCCTTGTGACCACCTGCCGAGTCGAGATACTCAACTACACTGCGTGGCAGTTCGTCACCCTTGGCAATGCGTAGCAGCAGGACAGGGTCGTCGCGTCGCACCCACGCCTCTATCGTCCGTTTGCACACATTCTTGCCCGATAGGGCCTTCGCGTTCCGCACCGACAGTGCGAGGAATCGTCGTGGAATCCTCGCGAACGCTGCCTCGGATGGGCGCAAGTGGAAAAAACCGTTGGCACCGGTAACATAGCCGATTCCCACGCGAGCCACGTCACCTAGCCGTTTGGTCCGGGAGTAGTCGGCCACGCGACGATAGAACTCTCGGACTGGTTTGCGCAATAGGAACGGCCGAACCCGACAGCCCCACCGTCGCCACGCTGATAGCTCGATGCGCGTTGCCCGTGACGGCGGGGTTGGCATGAAATCAAACCGGTCGACGACGCTGAGCAAGATATGATCAGTCTCGCCGCCATACCCATCAACATAGAGAAGCCAACAGTCCTCGGACAGATCCGCGAAGAGTTTGTGACGTACGGCCACAAGCTGCACGCAATCGAAATGGGACACCAAGTACTCGAGAGCGGGGCGTGCGTATGGCGCATGCCCGATTTCCGCCGGGACCACGAACGCCATGCGGCCACCCGGTCTCAATAATCCGGCGGTCGCGACTATGAATGGCGCCCAGGAAGACGACAACCCTGAGAAACTGGCACCATGCCTGGCGCACAATTCCAGCGCCGTACGACGAATAGCGCCGTTGAAACGCTGGTATCGAATAAACGGCGGGTTCCCCGCTGCACACTGAAAACGTTCGTGCGTCTTGCTTGCCCACGTGAAGAAATCACCTTCGTGGATAAGCGAGCCCGGTGCGCGTTCATGGACGGCAGCCGAAGCGCTAGGGTCATGTTCCACACCAACGCTATTGGGGTGAATGACGAGAAATCGTCCATCACCACACGCCGGATCCAGCAAACGGTCCCGCGAGTGCCGCACGGCCCACCGGACCAGCGACTGAACCACGCCGTCCGGTGTGTAGTACGCACCCAGGCTTTTCCGTCTTTCTCGAAACTGTGCCTGGTCAATCATCACATGTCCCACACGTATGACTGCAAGGCAGACCGCGCTGTCAGCCATCACTCGCTAGCTTAGCGTGAAGGCTCGCGGCAAGAAACGGCGCTGCCTCACCACCCGCATTATATGCGTGGCAGGCTTGCGCGCGCCCTTGCGCTCAGCCGTGGTATTGGCGGCGACCTTCTCAAGCCATGCTCACGTCAAAAGCCGGTACAACCCAGCGTCCTTGATTCGCCGTTGTTGCTCGATGCGTTCTTAAAGGGCGTTTTCGATGGTCTGCCTGCTCCATTTTGCATGTTCCCGTCGGAGTAGTGCCCTGATTTGCTCGCACTCCTCGTCAAACAGCCGCAACCCCTCCAGAACCCTCTCCTCCGTCGACATGGCCCGCGCCCGAAGCACATTTTCGCGGAAGAGCGCGTCGGCCTGGTCCGGTGGTGGCGTTGGCATAGCCCTGGCGCTTTCACTGCGATGGCCGGTGCGGGGCCCGACCGCTACATTCGAGTCACACGCACGCACAAACCTGCTTCGCCGCGTCGGTCAGGTCGGTGGCGGTATGCAGTTGGTCGATGTTTGCTTTCTCCAGCATTTCACGGGCGATCTCGACGTTGGTGCCCTCCAGCCGAACCACGACCGGAACGTGGAAGCCGACTTCCTTGGCGGCCGCGATCAGCGCCTCGGCGATCACGTCGCAGCGGGCGATCCCGCCGAAGATGTTGACCAGGACGGCCTTGACCTTTTCATCGGAGAGGATGATGCGGAAGGCCTCGACGGCGCCTTCCGTGGAGACGCTCCCGCCGACGTCGAGGAAGTTGGCCGGCTCGCCCCCGTGGAGCTTGATGATGTCCATGGTGGACATGGCCAGCCCGGCCCCGTTGACCAGGCAGCCGATGTTCCCGTCGAGCGCGATGTAGCTGAGGTCGTATTCCTTGGCCTTGAGCTCGGCGGGGTTCTCCTCGGCCGCGTCGAACAGGGCGGCGATGTCGTCGTGACGGAAAAGGGCGTTGTCGTCGAAGTTGAACTTGGCGTCGATCGCCAGGATCTGCCCCTCGGGCGTGCGAACCAGCGGGTTGATCTCGGCCAGCGAGCAGTCTTTGTCGATAAAGAGCCTGGCAAGCTTGAGCATGATCCCGACCGCGGCCTTGGCCTGCTCGCCCACGAGACCGATCATCTCCGCCAGGGCCAGGGCCTGGAAGCGTTGCAGGCCGAGATGCGGGTGGAACCAGGCTTTCTTGATCGCATCCGGGTTACGGCGGGCGACCTCCTCGATCTCGACGCCGCCCTCGGCACTGGCCATCATCACCGGGCAGCGTTTGGCGCGGTCGACCACGATGCCGAGGTAGTATTCCTTCTCGATATCGACGGCGTTGGCGAGCAGGATCTTGCGGACCCGCACGCCTTGCGGGCCGGTCTGTTTCGAGACCATCGGGTCGCCGAACATGCGGGCGGCATGCTCGGCGGCTTCGTCGGCCGTGTCGATCAGCTTGACGTAGCCGGCCTTGCCGCGTCCGCCGGCGTGAACCTGGGCCTTGACCACCGCCTTGCTGGCGTTGAGCTTCTCGAAGGCGGCTTTGGCTTCATCCGGCTTGGAAATGACCTCGGACGCGGGTACCGGGATTCCTACTGCCTGCATCAGTTGTCGTGCCTGATACTCGTGTGCCTTCATGTTTTTGGCTCCGTTGAAAATCGGTGGGCCACGCGTGACGCGGACCTACGAACGTCGAAGTTTACTCGGATTCGTGGGGTCATGCCAATTGGGATGGAGCACAAGCTGGAATCCCGGAATCCGACTTGGGGATAGATTCCTCGGCGCTGCGCTTCTCGGAATGACAGTGTACCCTCGTAACGATTGCGCCTTTGCCCCGGAGGCACCATTCGCCGATAATCCTGGAGCGGACTGAGGGCCATCCCGCAAACTGCCGGCGCAGTCCCGGCGTTGGATTCCGAATAGATGCTTCGTGAGCTGATTGACATCGCGGTTCTGGAAGATTTTGTGGCCGGCCTGGCCCGGACCGGCGGCTTTCGCACGTCGGTCTACGGCGTACGAGGGGAGTTGATCGGGGCTTCGCCGCGGGGCCGGTCCGCGCGGACGGCGTCGCCGGTGCCCAGGAAGCTGCCGTCCCGCTTGAAGATCGTCAACCTGCTGCCGGCCCGCGAGCCGCCCGTGGGGGTAGCCTTTGTCGAGCAGGAAGGACTCTGGACCATCGTCGTGCCGGTGTATGTCCACAAAAACGTGGCGGGATTTGTGGGCGTTGGTGCCTTTCGCGATCCCGACATAGATCCATCGGTCGCGACGGGAGAGAGCCGGAAACTGATCGAGAAGCTACCGATTTTGCAGCGGGTGGGTGATGCGCGGCCGGTTGAAATTGCGCGCTGGGCGTCGCGGATGCTGGCGGATTGGTGCCTCAGCGGAGCCCGTCTTGGTGCCACCGCCGAAGAAGTTTCGCTGCTGGGCAACATTGGCGAGCTACTGAGCGGGGAGAAGGATCTGCAAACCACGCTCGACCGGATCGTGGCCGAGACAGCCCGAGTGATGGGTGTACAGTATTGCAGCCTGCGTTTGTTCGATCCGCACACCGAGGAGCTCATGGTCAAGGCCGGGTTTAACGTCTTGGAGACGCATGATTCCGAAGACATGTTTCTGCGCTCCGAGAACCCGATCGACGACGCGGCTCTCAGCGGGAAACTCGTCTACATCGAAGACGCCACGTGTGATTCGCGTGTTCGTTTTGCCCAGGAGGCGCGTCGGTTGGGGATCGTCAGCGGCTTGGCGGCGGGGATGATTTACCTGGGCGAGCCGATCGGCGTGCTGCGGGTCTACGCCGATCATAAGAGACGCTTCCGCGCGCGGCATCAAAATTTACTGCGCGCGGTGGCATCGCAGGCCGCGATCGCGGTCGTCAACGCTCGGCTGCTCGACGAACGGCTGCGCAGTGCCGCGACGCAACGGCAACTCGCGATGGCCGGCGAGGTACAGGCCCGCATGGTCCACACGCCGCCGCCCGAGCATCCGAAGCTGGACTCCGCTTTGGTATTCGAGCCCAGTTCGCACGTGGGTGGCGATTTCTGTGACATATTCACACTGGGGGACGGGCGCTTGGCGGCGGTGGTCGGCGATGTGGTCGGCCACGGAGTGCCGGCGGCGCTGCTGATGGCGTCGGCGCGCGGCGCGCTGCGGGCTAGCGCGCGGTGTTGTTCCTGCCCGGCCGATTTGGCTGCCCAATTAAACGAGCACATCTGCCGCGAAACGACCTCGTCCGAATTCGTTACGCTGCTGCTGATCGCGGTGGATGCCGCCGCCGAGCGGTTGCAGTACGTCAACGCCGGGCACGAGCCGTTGCTGATTCTGCGCGACGGTGAAGTTCGGCAAGCCGACGAATCCGACCTGGTCATGGGCATCGAGCCAGGCGAACGCTACACGGAGCACGTTTTGGATCTGTGTTCGAGGGACTTCGTTCTGCTGTACACCGACGGTGTCGTCGAGGCGATGAACTTTGAGGGAGAGGCATTCAGTCGCCAGCGGCTCTACGATGCGCTCAGACAATATGGAAGACAGAAGCCGGATCAAGCGCTGCGGAACATCCGCTGGGATGTTCGGCGGTTCGTCGGCCTGGCCGAGCAGTCGGATGATTTGACGATGGTTGGTCTGCGCTTGCGAGGCAAAGACGGATGCCGGCGCCTATAGACTATAGCGGCCGACCCCCATGTCGGCCGTGGAATACGGGAAAACAGCCGCGCATTGGATCGGCCGACACGGTGGGCGGCCGCTACCCCGCCGCCACGCCGCGCAAACGTAGGGCGGTGATGATCATCTCGATCGCCTCGTCATGCGTTACCCGCCCGAGGTTGATCATCAGGTCAAAACGCATGGGGTCGGCCTTTTGCTTGCCGAAAAACTGGCGGATGAATTCCACGCGTTCCCGCTCGATCCTGTCGATCCGCGCCCGCGCGACCCTCTCGTCACATTGAGCCTGCTTGGCAAACTCTCTGACGCGGGTTTTCTCCGGAGCCAGCAGGCGGACGCGTAGGCCGCGATCCTGTGGCAACACAAAATCCGCCCCGCGGCCCAGGAAGACCGCCGGCCCCTGGCGGGCCAGCGTGAGGATGGTTTCGCTGAGGCGATAGAAGTAATCTTCCTTGCGGAATTCGCCTTGTAGGAGGTTGCGCATCATGCTTTCCAGCCAGCCCGTATCGCGCTCGTCCATCTTTTCGTACAGTCGCGTGCGAACCTGATTGTCGCCGGCCATGTGCTGAAGGATTTCCTTGTCGAACAGCGGCCAGCCGAGCCGTTCGGCCAGTCGGTGGGCGACCCGCCCCCCCGCGCTGCCGACGGCTCGTGAGATGGTGACGAAATCCGCGACCTCCTTTACCTGCTTATGTTTTTCAACATCGAGGCGTTGTTGCCGGGTGATTTCCCAGTTGCGCATCTGTTTTTCGACAAGCTTGGCCTTGGTGGAATCGCGGGTCATCACACACCTCAAAAAAGCACGCGGATCAACAACTGTCATCCTGGCTCTACATTATACTATATCGTACGGGTCGAGCATGACGCGAGAGGAGGAAACGGCCGGGTGCGTGCCTGACAATGTGGATGGCAACAATCAGGGCCCCTCGCTTGCGCTTCGGGCTCTGACTTATCCACTCGCTGGCGCTTCGGGCTCGGATGTGACCACTCGCTCGGGTGCCACGGGCAAGGACCGCGTTGATGTGTTCTCGATTGGAGAAACAACATTACCGCGGTCCTTGCCCGTGCTTCAGTATTACTTGCCTCCGTTGCTGCCAGCCGCCGCCGCGGCATACAGTTCGGACAGGTTCTCGTAGAAACGCCAACGGGCTTTCACCTCCGCCTGCGACTCCTTCAGGAACTGCTTGGCCGCCTCGGGCCGGCTCTTGGTAAGCATCTTGAAGCGGGTTTGGTTGTAGGCGAAATCCTCGTACGAAATCGACGGTTCCTTCGAATCGAGCGTCAACGGGTTCTTGCCCTGGGCCGCCAAGTCCGGGTTGTAGCGGAACAGCGGGTAGTGCCCGCTCTGGACCGCTTGCTTCTGCGTATCAAAGCCCTTGCGCATGTTGATGCCGTGGGCGATGCAGTGGCTGTACGCCAGGATCAGCGACGGGCCGTCGTAGGCCTCGGCCTCGATAAGCGCCTTGACCGTCTGGGCATCGTTGGCGCCCATCGCGATCTGGGCGACGTAAACGTTGCCGTACACCATCGCCATCATCGCCAGGTTCTTCTTGCCCTGAGGCTTGCCGCCGGCGGCGAACTTGGCGACGGCGCCCCTCGGCGTCGACTTCGAGCACTGCCCGCCGGTGTTCGAGTACACCTCGGTATCGAGCACCAGCACGTTGACGTTACGGCCGCTGGCGAGCACGTGGTCGAGCCCGCCGTAGCCGATGTCGTATGCCCAGCCGTCGCCGCCCATGATCCAGACGCTCTTTTTGACGAGCATGTCGGCCACGTCGAGCAGCCGCTTGGCCTCGGGCGCGTCAATCGATTGCAGCTTCTCTTTCAGGGCCGCGACGCGTTTACGCTGGATATCGATGTCCGCGTCGGTCTTCTGCACCGCGTTGAGCAAACCGTCGGCTAGGTCCTTGCCTATTTGGCCGGAAAGCTTCGTCACCATCTCGCGAGCATATTGGGCATGCTTGTCGATCGTCAGCCGATACCCGAAACCAAACTCGGCGTTGTCCTCGAAGAGTGAGTTACACCACGCCGGTCCGTTCCCGTTGGAGTTCTTCGCCCACGGCGCCGTCGGCAGGTTGCCGCCGTAGATCGACGAGCATCCGGTTGCGTTCGACATGATCGCTCGGTCGCCGAAGAGTTGGGTCACGAGCTTGATGTAGGGCGTTTCGCCGCAGCCGGCACACGCGCCGGAATACTCGAATAGCGGCTGGAGAAGCTGCGAACCCTTGACCGTGTTGATCTTGATCTTGGAGCGATCGATTTCCGGCAGCTTGAGGAAGAACTCGTAGCACCCGCGCTCGCTCTCGCGCAGCGGCGGCTGAAACTCCAGGTTGATCGCCTTACGACCCTCCTCTTTCTTGTTCTTCGCGGGGCAGGCCTCGATACAGACGCCGCAACCGGTGCAGTCCTCGGGTGCGATCTGTATGGTCGTGACCATTCCGGCCAATTCCTTACCGATCGACTTGGCGTGCTTGAATGTCGCCGGCGCGCCGTCGAGCAGCTTTGGATCGTAGGCTTTCAGCCGGATCGCCGCGTGCGGGCAAACGATTGCGCACTTGCCGCACTGGATGCAAGTGTCAGGATCCCAAACCGGGATTTCCAACGCGACGTTGCGCTTCTCCCACTTGGTCGTCTCGGTCGGGAAGGTGCCGTCCACCGGCATGGCGCTGACCGGCAACTCGTCGCCGCGGCCGGCGATGATCTCGCCCAGCACGTTCCGCACGAACTCCGGCGCCTGCTCCGAGACGGGCGGCGGCGTCGCGATCTCGCTGGTGGCGCGCTGGGGCACCGCGAGCTCGTACAGATTCGCCAGCGTCTGATCGACGGCGTTCCAGTTCTTCGTGACGACATCTTCACCCTTCTTGCTGTAGGTTTTCTTGATCGCGTTCTTGATTGCCTGGATCGCTTCATCCTTGGGCAGCACTCCCGAAATCGCAAAGAAGCAGGTCTGCATGATCGTGTTGATCCGCACGCCCATCCCGGTCTCTTTCGCAACGTGGTAGGCGTCGATCACGTAGAACCTCAGCTTCTTTTCGATAATGTCTTCCTGGACCTTCTTCGGCAGCCGATCCCAGACCTCGTCCTTCGGGAACGGCGCGTTCAGTAGAAACACAGCACCCGGCACCGCGTTCTTGAGCATGTCGTAGCGTTCGAGGAACGTCCACATGTGGCAGCCGATGAAGTTCGCCGCGTTGACCAGGTAGGTCGAGTGAATCTCGCGCGGGCCGAACCGCAAGTGCGAAACCGTGATCGAGCCGGCCTTCTTCGAGTCATAAACGAAATAACCCTGGGCAAAGTTCGGCGTGTCCTCGCCGATGATCTTGATCGAGTTCTTGTTGGCCCCGACCGTGCCGTCCGAGCCGAGCCCGTAGAACATCGCCCGCACGACGTCGTCGTCCTCAGTGACGAAGTTCGGGTCGTACTCCAGGGAAGTGTGGGTCACGTCGTCGTTGATGCCGATGGTGAAGTGATTCTTCGGCTTGTCGACCTTCAGATTGTCGAAGACCGCCTTGGCCATCGCGGGCGTGAAGTCCTTGCCCGACAGCCCGTAACGGCCGCCGACTACCCGCGGCGGCGCGAACGGGAGCGAGCCGGCGGTCTGCGCCTCGGCGAACACCGTCACCACGTCCTCGTACATCGGCTCGCCAACCGCGCCCGGTTCCTTCGTCCGATCGAGCACCGCGAGCGCCTTGATCGTCTTCGGCAACGCGTTGATGAAGTGCTCGGCCGAGAACGGGCGGTACAACCGCACCTTAATCATGCCGACCTTCTCGCCTTGGGATACGAGATAGTCAACCGCTTCGTGCGCCGCCTCGGCTCCGGAGCCCATCAACATCACGACGCGCTCGGCGTCGGGAGCCCCAACATAGTCAAACAGGTGATAGTCCCGACCGACCACCTTCGCGAAGCGGTCCATCACCTTCTGAACGATCTCCGGCGTCTTGGCATAGAACGGATTGACCGTCTCGCGGGCCTGGAAGAAAACGTCCGGGTTCTGGGCCGAACCTTTCAGCATCGGCCGGTCGGGCGTCAAGGCCCGCGCTCGATGAGCACGAAGCGCCTCCTCGTTAATCACTGCCCGCATGTCGTCTTCGGTGATCTGCTCGATCTTGCTCACCTCGTGCGAGCTGCGGAACCCGTCGAAGAAGTGAATGAACGGCACGCGGGTCTCCAGCGACGACGCGTGCGCGATCAAGGCCATGTGCATGATCTCCTGGATCGAGCCCGACGCTAATTGGCCGAAGCCGGTCGAGCGACAGGCCATCACGTCGCTGTGATCGCCGAAGATGCTCAGCGCGTGCGTCGCGACCGTGCGGGCCGAAACGTGGAAGACGGTCGGGGTGAGCTCGCCGGCCATCTTGAACATGGTCGGGATCATCAGCAGCAGACCCTGCGACGCGGTGAAGGTGGTGGTCAGCGCCCCGGACATCGCCGCCCCGTGCACCGCCGCACACGCCCCGCCCTCGCTCTGCATCTCGATCACATCCGGGATCGTGCCCCAGATGTTGGTCTGGCCTTTCGCGGACCACGCGTCCGCCCACTCCCCCATGTCCGATGAGGGGGTGATGGGGTAGATCGCGATGACTTCGCTCAACCGATGGGCGACATAGGAGGCCGCCTCGTTCCCGTCAATCGTTACCGTACGCCGTTCACTCATGAGCCTGGTTCTCCAAGATGGTTACGCGTAAATTTCCTGGGCGAGCCGACGTCACCGTCACGTTTGAGAGCGTCGACCCATACCCCCCGAAAAAGTCAAACCTTGTCGCGAGAAAACCGGTTCCTCGTCGGCACCGGATTTCCACAATTCCCAACAGGTGTAAACCCCGTTTCACCTGAAAGCGCGACAGCCGTCGGTTCACGGGCCTTAATGGGCATGTGGCCTGCCGCGGCTGCGGAATTCCGTACAGCCTAGCGCACAATACCTCCGGCGCCAAATGCGCATTGGCAAGATTCCGATCGAGGTCGCAACCCAGCCCCGCAAAGGCGCAATTCGGATCAATCCGAGGATGTTTGGCCGGTCGAGGTTGCCTCGTGCTCGGACGTTTCAGTTTCCAAGACGATTTCGCCGGCGCGTGTATTGCGGATTGAAGAGCCGCTCGGGCTCCCCTCGTGGATCGGAAAAGTAATCGTGAAGGTGGAACCCTCGTTGGGACGGGAACTTACGCGAATTCGTCCCCCCGCCTGCTCCAGAATCTCACGAACGATCGAGAGTCCCAGACCGGTACCCGGAATGCCGGCCGTGAGCGCGTTATTACCCCGCCGAAACGCGTCAAAAACCGGCGCGTGTCCCGGTGTTCCATCCTTGGAGACCAGGATGTCCGGGGCAATCCCTATCCCGGTATCGGTCACGGTCATCGAAACCTCCTCAGCCCCGTCCGAAGCCGACTCGGTCGAGATCGTTACGGTCACGCTCCCCGGGCCGGGCGTGTACTTGATCGCGTTCTCGATCAGGTTTCCGGCACAATCGCCCAGATCCTGCGGATCAATGTTGATGCGTAGGTCTCCGGACTCCGGCAGGTGGCAGTTCAACTCGACGTTCTTCTCTTTTGCGACCAGGCTGAAACGCTCACATATGGTCGAAATCACCGCGCGTACATCCGCTTCGGAGTGTTGGTGACGTGACGGGTCGGCTTCCTGAACCCGCGCCAGCGTCAGAAGCTCGGTAACCTGCCCGATCCCATCCCGGCAACGTTGAACGATCTTGTCACACGTTGGGTGAATCTCTTCCGGCGGGACGACATCGCCGCGGATCAATTCCGTCAGCGTCTGGATCACCGCCAGCGGGCTCTTGAGTTGGTGCGCCGCGGTTTGCATGAACCGCGACCGCCGCGTTTGCAGTTCCTGGATGGCGATCTGCGACTTCCGCAGGGCCTCGTTGGCCTCGCGCAGCGATTGCTCGCGTTTTTGCAGCCGCTTGGCGACCTGGAGCGTGAAATACAATGATCCAAAGATCCCGCACGCGACGACCACCAGCGAGGCGAACACGTACTCCGGCTCGCTGTGCAGATTCACCGGGCACTGCGGCAGGAATTCGTAATGCGGCGTAAGCCACCGTTGCCACTCGCCGATCACCAAAGTCGCGTAAAGCAGCAGGGCCCACACGCCGTTCAGGATTGCCTGCCAGCGTTGCAACAGCAGGGCCACGATGACCATGTGAAAAAGGTAGAAGATGGCCATGGGGTTTTCCGCCCCGCCGGTGAAACGCAGGATGCAGGTGAGCAGTAGGAGATCGACGGCAACTTGCGCGTTGGCGAACAACTCAACGTAGCGCTGTGGGCCATCGGAGGCTTGCTCGCGAAATCGGCGGAAGAGCAGGTGGGAAAACGCCATCCACCCCAGGTTGACCGCCGCGAGCACCGCCAGCACGACCGTCAGACCGAACAACGGGCGTCGGACCTCGGGCAGTGCAAGGCGTTCGATCGCCAGCACGACGAGCGCCACCACAAGGAAAACCCAGCGTAGACGAATGAACCAGTGCAGCCGGAGCATCGTCACCAACGCCGCCGCCCGGGAGTAATCTCTCGAACCAAGCGCGGCCTTTACAACATTTACAGCCGACGTGTTCTCGTCTGTCATGACCTAATCCCCGGCCTCGAGAACGTCCTGGACCGCCGCCACCAACGTCTGCGCTTCGAGCGGCTTCTCCAGAAAGCGGTCGGCCCTGACGGAATCCACGCCCGCCTGTTGGGCCAGATCCGCGCCGACCTGTCGGCCGATTGACGAGATCATGATAATCGGGATTTGTGCGAGCCGGGCATCGTCCTTGAGCGTCGCCGCTAATGCGAGACCTTCGGAAGGCGATGCCAGCATGATGTCGAGCAGGATTACGTCGGGGGGTTGTCGGCGGATGGCCTCGATCCCGGCTATCCCCGTGGCCTGACATTCCACACTATAGCCCATCGGTTCGAGGATGAGCCTGATGGCGTGGTGCATGTCCGGGTCGTCATCGATCAACAGAATATGCTTACCGGCAACCTTCACGCGTAGCCCCTCGGCAAACGTCTGTAATGGAGGGAGCAAGACCTGCCAACTTACGATACCGCAAGATCCTTCCCGGAGCAATGCGCGCCCGCCTCCAAACCGGCTACCACCCGGCCGATCTGCAAGCTTTCCTGGCGGCCTCTTTAAGGAAGTGCGCGGCGCGATTATAATCTCACACCAGTGGCGTCGGACGCCGTTCAGGCGAATGCGGTCGGCGCCGCGTAAGTATACGAATTCGAGGGTGTAGCTCAGTCGGTAGAGCAACGGCCTTTTAAGCCGTGGGTCCAGGGTTCGAGTCCCTGCACCCTCAATCAACACAACCAACGCCGCCCACGCGTTCAAAATGGCCGCGGCCATGCCATGCAGCAAGCGACCGGCGGCGATCGACCGATCCTGCTCCGTTGCGAACGCAAGACCGGCCACGGTACTGGATTTCCATGACCGATCGACTGCATCTTGAGCTTGAATCCGGCTACAACCTCTGGGCGTCGATTTACGATGAGGAGCAGAACCCGCTCATCACGCTGGAGGAGCCGGTCGTCCGCGGTTGGATCGCCGACCCCGCCACCCTGCGAGTGGCGGATGTTGGCTGCGGCACGGGACGGCACTCGACCTGGCTGGCCGGCGCCGGGGCGTTAGTGGATGCCTACGATTGTTCCGCCGGCATGATGGCCAAAGCTCGCGAAAAACTCGCCGGCGCCGGCGTACGCTTCCACGAGTACAAGCTCCCGACGCCGCTGCCGGCCGTGGACGACACGTTCGACGTCGCACTGTTGGCTCTCGTCGCCGATCATCTTGAGGATCTGACGACGCCTCTGCGGGAGATTCGCCGAGTCGTCAAGCCCGGCGGCCGCGTCGTCGTCACCGTGCTGCACCCCGCCATGAACCTGCTCGGCGTCACCGCCCGCTTCACCGATCCCGACAGCGGCCGCGAGGTCCGTGTACGGGCTTTCGAGCATACGTTTGGCGATTACGTCACCGCCGTTCTCGGAGCCGGCTTGAACATCGATGAGATCGTCGAACGCAATGCCACGGCCGAGATAGCTCAGTGCGTCCCGCGTATGGAGAAATACGTTGGCTGGCCGTTGCTATTGGCCATGTGCCTGCGGAAATAAAGTCGCTCCGAACAGGAATCTGTTCCAGAACGGTTATTCGATCGGATGGAAGCCGACCGGGCAAGCAAGAGCAATACTTCAGACGTCATTTTGTGACGGCATCTCTATCGGCACCGGTCTCCATCTGCATCAGACGCTTGCGATAGGAGGGGGGGCCGCGTTACTGTAAAAATTCCGCTCACCACAAAAGGAGACCCGATGCGCTCTATGAACGTCCGCTTCACCCTCACATTGTCTATCGCGGCGGGTGTTCTGGCCGGCATCGCCTCGTCGGCGTCGGCCGATGTTCGACCTCACGCCGGCATGATGCGCATGCCCGACGTCAGCCAAAGCCAGATCGTGTTCTCGTATGCGAACGACCTGTGGCTGGCACCGCGCGCGGGCGGCGTGGCCGTGCCGCTATCGAGCCCGGAGGGACGCGAATCTTTCCCACGTTTCAGCGCGGATGGCAAAACCATCGCATTCATCGGTAACTACGACGGCAACAACGACTTGTATACACTTTCGGTCGACGGCGGAATCCCGTTCCGCGTTACCCACCATCCCGGCACCGAGATACTCTGCAACTGGACACCCGACGGCGAACTGCTGTTCTCGACCGCGTCGATGAGCGCCTTTTCACGCTCGGCCAAGCTGTTCACCGTCCCCCCCATCGGCGGCCTGCCGCAAGTCCTGCCGGTGCCCTATGGCACGATGGGCGCGATCAACCCGGACGGCAAGTGGTTGGCATACACGCCGCACAGCCGCGAAGGCCGCACCTGGAAACGCTATCGCGGCGGCATGGCGACGGATATCTGGCTCTTCCACCTCGAAGACCACGTCTGGAAACCGATCACCGACTGGGAAGGGACCGACGGCGTGCCGATGTGGCACGGCAACTCGATCTATTATCTCTCCGACGCCGGCCCGGAACAACGCCTCAACATCTGGGCCTACGAAACCGGCCGTGGCAAACACGAACAAATCACGCATTTTGAGGATTTCGATGTTGCCTGGCCGGCGATCGGCCCCGGCGACAAAGGCCAGGGCGAGATCGTCTTCCAGAACGGCTCCGAACTCTACCTGCTCGATCTCAAAACCAAAAAATCCCGCGTGGTTGAAATTTACATCCCCGGCGATCGTCCCAAATTGCGCCCCCAAACCGTTGACGCCAAGGATCGGATCCGCGGCGCCGGAATCTCGTCAACCGGCAAACGAGCCGTCATCGAGGCCCGCGGCGATATCTGGACCGTCCCGGCCAAAAAAGGCTCGCCCAGAAACCTGACCCGCACCGACGGCTTCGCCGAACGCGACCCGGCCTGGAGCCCGGACAAGCAGTGGATCGCATATTTCTCCGACGCGACCGGCGAATACGAACTATACATCACGCAATCGGACGGCAAGGGCGAGACGCGACAGCTTACCAACGACAGCACTACCTTCCGCTCCGATCCGACTTGGTCGCCCGACTCCAAACACATCGCCTTCACCGACAACTCCACCAGCATTTACCTGCACACGATCGAAGGCGGCGAGACGAAACTGATTGATCAGGATCCGTGGGCTCAGGGCACCGGATTGAGTTGGTCGTCCGATTCGGGCTGGATCGCGTATACCAAGGGCTGCGACAATCAGCAACGTGCAATCTGGCTGTACAACCTCGAGTCGGATGAAAAACACCAGGTCACGCGCGGCATGTTCAACGACTACTCGCCGACCTTCGACCGCCAGGGCAAGTACCTGTTCTACTCCAGTCAACGCGAATTCGGCTCGCCGATCTGCGAGGATGTCGGCTCGAGCTTCGTCTACACCGGCACCGAGGTAGTGCTCGCCGTCCCGCTCAAGGCCGACGCCGAGTATCCCTGGAAATCTGAAAGCGACGAGGAGACCTGGGGCGACGAGGAAGAAGAGGACGAAGACAAGGATAAAGACGACGACAAAGATAACGGTAAAGACAAAGATAAGGACGACCAGGAAGGCGGCGACGAAAACGACGGCGACCAGGAAGACGAACAGGCCGACGACTCCGACGCCGATGCCAAGCCCGCCGACGAGGATGATGAGGAAACCGAACCGGATGACGAGGCCGTCGACGACGGCGTCACCGGCGTCTGGGAAGGCATGATCACAGGCAACGAACCGCTCCCGCCCGACGGCTTGCCGTACACTCTGACGCTGCGTCTGAGCAACGGCTCGGTCAGCGGCTCACTCAGCGCCGGACCCTACGCCGGCGAACTGATCGACGCCTCTTACGACAAATCCACCGGCGAGATCACCGGCAATCTCGAAATCGACACCGGCGAAGGCATGGAAACCTTCGCGCTCAGCGCCAAGATCGACGGCGAATCCATTTCCGGCACCGTCACCGGCGAAGGCTTCTCCGGAGAGTTCACCGGCGCGCGAACCAGCAAGGACGTGCCGGAGGAAGATGAAGAAGAGGAAAAGGAAGAGAAAGAAGAAATCAAGAAGGTCGAGATCGACCTGGAAGGATTCGAACAACGCGGCCTGCAATTACCGATCAAACGCGGACGCATCGGCCGACTGGCCGTCAACAACAAGAACCAGTTGCTCTACGGCAAATACGGTCGCCGCGGCTCGGGCCAGGCCGCTTCGATCAAACTCTTCGATCTCGAAGACGAGAAGAAGGAAGAGAAAACCGTCGTCACCGGCTCGGGTGGTTTCGACATCAGCGCCGACGGCAAGAAACTGCTCGTCCGCGCCGGTAACAGTTTCTCGATCATCGATGCCAAGTCCGGCCAGAAGCTCGACAAGAAAATCCCGCTCACCGGCATGCGCAAGACCATCGACGACCCACGCGTGGAATGGCGACAGGTTTTCACCGACGCCTGGCGCATACAGCGCGATTTCTTCTACGTCGCCAACATGCACGGCCTAGATTGGCCCGCCGTCCGCGACCGGTACATCAAAATGATCGACGACTGTGCCACCCGCGACGACGTCTCCATCGTGATCGGCGAGATGATCGGCGAACTCAACGTCGGACACGCGTACTACTTCGGCGGCAGCTCGGAAAAGCCGCAGCGCGTATCGGTCGGCATGCTGGGCTGCGATTTCGAACTAGCCGACGGCGCCTACCGCATCAGCCGGATCTACGAGGGCGGCCCGTGGGATTCGGACGCCCGCGGCCCGCTCAGCCGCACCGGCATCGATATCAAGGTCGGCGACTATCTGCTCGCCGTCGACGGCTTGCCGATCGACGTTACCAAGGATCCCTGGGCCGCGTTCCAGGGCTTGGCCGGCCGCGAGGCCACACTGACGGTCAGTGAGAAATCGGAGATCGACGACGACGCCCGCGAAGTGCGGATCAAACTGCTCGGCGGCGAAGGTGGCTTGCGTTTCCGTGCCTGGATCGAACAGAACCGCGCTTACGTCGATAAGCAGAGTGACGGCAAGGTCGGCTATATCTACGTCCCCGATACCGGCATCAACGGCCAGAACGAACTCTTCCGCCAGTTCTACGGCCAACGCGACAAGGCCGCCCTGATCATCGACGAACGTTGGAACGGCGGCGGGCAACTCCCAAACCGGTTCATCGAGCTGCTCAATCGGCCCGTGCTGAATTACTGGGCACGCCGCTATGGTAAGGATAATCCCACACCCAACGACGCCCACCACGGGCCCAAGTGCATGCTGATCAACGGTATGGCCGGCTCCGGTGGCGATTGCTTCCCGTTCTATTTCCGCCGCGTTGGTCTCGGTAAATTGATCGGCACGCGAACCTGGGGCGGGCTGGTCGGGATCTCCGGCAATCCGGGGCTGATCGACGGCGGATATGTAACCGTCCCGCGTTTCGCTTTCTACGAAACCGACGGCACCTGGGGTATCGAAGGTCACGGCGTCGATCCCGACATCGTAGTTATCGACGATCCGTCCAAGATGGTTGACGGCGGCGATCCGCAGCTGGATGTCGCCATCAAGCACATGCTCAAGGAAATCGAACTGCACCCGTACAAACCGGTCCCGCACCCGCCCGCGCCCGATCGCACGGGCATCGGAATTTGCGAGGAGGATAGGTAGCCGAGGTGGGTGAGAAAGGCCGTGACCACATCGGCGGTAGTCAGATCGCTGATGTTCTTCGTCGTCAGGTCAAGATCAGTCGTCAGCATCGTATCGCGAACCCCAAGAACCTCGCTCCACAAACGGACCAGAACTGCGTTCGGGCTACGCGAATCCTAAGTCCTTTGAGGCTCAGCGTGTTGCAGCCTGAGGACATACTGAGGCGAAGTCGTCGCCAGCAACCGGCCGCCACCGGGTGCTCTGTTTCCGGCTCGTTGTTTGTTCGTGAGCCCGCCGGACCTCCATGCCAAAGTGGCGCTTTTTCCAGGAAAAGCGCTTAGCCAAACATACCCCGAACATTATGCTGTATTTTGATCGACTCGGACACTGATGCCCCCCAAACGGCGACACGCCTTGCAAAACGCAACCTCCCGTGGTATGGTCACTTGCGCGTTTCAGGCGGTGGCTTGGTCTGCCTTTTAAGCCGTGGGTCCAGTGTTCGAGTCCCTGCACCCTCATATTACGGAACCCCTGGGTTTACGGGAGTTTCTTGTTTATTCGGTTGCGGGGCGAGCACTTGATGGATTCGCGCCATGCTCGCTACGTTGATTAGTACTCTGTTTCACAAATACGTCGACTATGGGAAACCGCGGAAGAGCCACGAAGAGCCGCGGACTTCAGTCCGCGCGGTCCTTCGGAAAGGATAAATTCTGCTCCCCGAACGACCG
>JAUWNI010000079.1 GCA_030612705.1 Phycisphaerae bacterium
GCACCGCTCGCGGCGACGGCTCCCCCAG
This sequence comes from Phycisphaerae bacterium, assembly GCA_030612705.1. Taxonomy (GTDB): domain Bacteria; phylum Planctomycetota; class Phycisphaerae; order UBA1845; family Fen-1342; genus JALSRY01. The sequence continues at coordinate 29 of JAUWNI010000079.1, forward strand.
CCGGATTTCGCCGACCTCGTCCTGTTCCTGATCAACCAGCCGCTGGCCGGCCTGTTGCACCATCCGCCAGAAGTTCATCACGCTGCTGCGCAGGCCGGTCAGCCGCTGCCACCCCGTTGAAATCCAACCCGTCCACCGCTACCGTGATCACAATCGGATGCGATACCGTCAGTTCGGTATCCGGCATAGGCTCACCTTCCTTTCACTTGTTCCTGGAAAGGTCGTGAGCCTATCCTTTCAAAAACCTCGATCTAGAAGTTTCCCCAACATTCGTTACGCTACGCGTGCGCCGTCGGGCGGCCGCGCTGGTTGCAATGCTTGCCGACCCATCGCTACAATTCAGGCCTCAGTGAGAGTGATTCGACGTGGCCTGTGTCCGTGCCTCCGCGGTCCCGGCACAATTGTTAGTGGCGCGCCTCCCGGACGGAACTGTCGGGGTGTCCGATCCGGCTAGCGGACGTATACAAGAGGCATTCTACGAGAGGGTCAGCCATGAATTTGCGTACAACGACGCCGGTGCTCGGATTGATCGGAATGTTGATCGGTTCTTCTATGGTGCTGGGGCAGAGTCCTCCGCCGCCAACACAGCCGCCGGGGGAAGACGTTTCCAAGAAGGGGGCTCCGCGGCTGGAGTTGAGCACGGAAGAGTGGGACTTCGGGATGAAGTGGTACGGCGAGCCGTGCTCGACGGATATCACGATCAGCAATACGGGCGACGCGCCGCTGAAGATTCTCAAGATACGGTCGTCGTGCGGCTGTACGGCTGCCAAGCCGAAGCGGAAGGAGCTGTTGCCGGGCGAATCGGACAAGATCACGCTGACGTACAACACCAAGAAGAATAGAGAGGACGTGACGCAGACGATTACGCTGATGACGAACGATCCGGAGCGCCCGCGCGTGTCGATCCAGATCAAGGGAATCGTCAAGAAGGTGTATGATGCGAAGCCGGCCAATCGGATCACGTTTGGGCGCGTCAGCAGGGATGAGAAAGCAACGCAGTCGATCGAACTGCGTAACAATATGGATGAGGAGGTTGTGCTGAAGCTCAAGCCGTTTGATGAACCGCCGCCGTTCGAGATCACGTTGGAAGAAGTCGAACCGGGGAGGTTTTACAAGCTGTCGGCGACGACGAAGCCACCGCTGAGGCTGGGGGCGAATGCGGCGAATGTTGTGCTGGAGACGGGGCTGGATAAGTTTCCGTCGCTCACGATTCCGGTCAGTGCATATATTGCGCCGCGGGTGTACGTCAAACCGACGCGGCTGTTCGTCTCGCCGCAGGTAACGCAGAAGACCCAGCGGCTCGTGCGGGTACACTATCGGTCGGACCAGCCGATTAAGATCAAGGAGATCAAGTCTAGTCATCCGGAGTTAATCAAGGTGGAGCAGATGCCGCCGCGGAAGCCGGCGAACCCGAAAGCGGTCACGCGATTGCACGAGTTTCGCGTGACGCTGCCGGCGGGCGCGGACTTCCCGGAGGGCGGCGGGCGGATTGAGATTTACACGGACGATCCGTCGCCCGATTACAACAAGCTGGTGATCGAGGTGCGGCTGCAAAAGACCATGCCGCGGGCTTTGAAGCCTACGGAGGGGAAATCCATCACGGCTCAGCCGACGGCCAAGCCCAAGGAAGGGCCCGCCAAGCCCGAGGGGAAGACTGAGACCGACGCACCTTAGAAATGATGCGGACATCATTGATACGCATACTGGTGATCGTTGGTGTTGCCGCCACTGCCGGCTTCATCCGGGCGAGGGATTTGCCGTGGGTTACGGATGTGGCGGCGCTCGAGGCCGAGGAAGAGTTGCACAATACGCTGCGTGAGGGCGTTGGCATTTCGCTGGAGGGGATGCTGGAGTTGGTCGACCAGGGCGCGGTGGTGATCGACGCCCGTTCGCGGGAGGAGTATGAAGAAGGGCATCTGCTGCTTCGTTGCGATCCGGCCGTATTGAACGTTCCCGGCGATGAGATCGACAAGCACGTCACCCGGCTGATGGATTTGCAGGGTTTGCCGGTCGTGCTCTATTGCACGTCGTACATATGCGACTATGCCGAGGATTTGTACATTACGCTGGAGGAGTTCGGCTTTACGGACATCTGGATCTACTTCCCGGGCTGGGAGGGAATCGTCGAGGCCGGGCTGGAGACCACGACCGGGCCGGATACGTGGACGGGGTACTACGACGAGCCATACGACGACGAAGCGAACACACCGAGCGAGGTTGAGCCTTAAGTGGCCGGCTCGACCCTGGAAAACCCGCACCGGAAATGGGTGTTTTTCGCACTCGTGGCCCGAGCCGTGGTCGGGGGGCTGTTTTTAATATCGGCGTATGGGAAGATCGTGGTCCCGGAGCTGTTTGCGGAGGAGGTCCGCGCATACGAAATGCTGCCGGTGGTTATGACGAATGCGTTGGCGTATTTTCTGCCATGGGTGGAGTTTTTCGCGGGGTTGTTGCTCTTGATCGGTTTTTGGCGGAAGGAAGCCCGCTTTGTTATCGGCGCACTGCTGATCGTGTTCACGTTCGCGAAGGCTTATACGTACGCGCGAGGGATGGATATCGATTGCGGCTGCGGGGGGGGCGTCGAGATTCTGAAGTATATCTACAACAGTCCACAGGGGATTGTGACCAACCTTGTTCTGCTGGCGTTGCTGGGCGTGGATTGGCGCGCGGAACGGTTGGGAAAGGCAGCGGTACCGGAACCGGGCTCGGGTGTCTCTCCCGGGCGGTAAATGGATTATCGGCAACCGGCGGGGCGAGTTGACGGTTTCCGCACATCATGAGAGCTACAATCCAAACCCTTTTCACGTGTTCGGCTGAAAGGTTCGATTGATCTTATGTGCACATGCCGTGCGCACGGGACAGTTGGAGTACGCGCATGGATCCGCTCGAAATCGGGCATGTAATCGGCGTCGAGGGCGATACGGTCGAGGTCCAGATCAGCGTCAGCGACCTGCGCCTCGAATACCATGGGAAGACGTACCGGATCGGACGGCTCGGCAGCTACGTCACAATCCCCATGGAACGTCGAACGCTGATCGGCTACATCACGCGCGTGGGCGCCATCGGCGAGCTCAGCCCCGGCCCGAATCCCGAGGCCCCCCGACGTATCACGATCTCGTGCCAGTTGCTCGGGACGATCCAGGGCGACAAGTTTCGGCGGGGCGTGAACGAATACCCGACGTTGGGCGATACCGTGCGGCTGGGCGTCGACGAGGACTTCGAGTTGATTTTCGGGGCGTTCGACGAGCTGTCCGAAGACGCGGGGACCCGCAAGGCGTTCTCGATGGGGCGTTTTGCGATCGATACCGATTTTGAGGTGAAGGTGCTCGGCAAGGACTTCTTCGCTAAGCACGTCGCCATCATGGGCAACAGCGGTTCGGGCAAAAGCGTCACGACCGCCAAGATCGTGTATGAAGCCACCAAGCTGCCGCACTCGCAGATCGTCCTGTTCGACATGCACGGCGAGTATCTCAAGGCCTTCAGCGATGATTTCGGCAACCCGCTGCCGAACGTGACGTACCTGTCCGACCGCAACCTGGTGTTGCCGTATTGGATGCTGTGCTTCGAGGAATTCGAGCAGCTCTTCATCGACAGCCACAATCCGCTGAACGTCAACGCGCAGCGGCTTTTTCTGCGGCAGGCATTCGAGCGGCTCAAGGCGGCGTCGGCCGAGGTGCTGGGGTTGAAGTGGGAGTTCACGATCGACACGCCGGTGTATTACTCGCTCGAGCAGCTCCAGACGTATGCTCAGAACATGAACGATGCCCGCTTCGTGACGAATACGGACAACTACGCGTTTTCGCGCCTGCCGTATCGCCAACTGCCGCGGGAGGAGCAGGAGAAGCTGCTGTTGACGCAGCGGATGGAGTTCAACCCGGCGGCGGCGGAAGGTGAGACGCCGCACGCGACCTATTACGGGAATCTGCTCGGGATGATCAACGCGATCGAGGCGAAGCTGAACGATCGGCGGTATGACTTTCTGCTGCGGCCGTTCGAGCAGGCTCGCCGGAACACGGAGTTGGCGCGGCATTTTGACCCCAAGGCGCCGCTGGACGAATTGAGCCGGACGATCGGGTGGGTGATTCGGCTGATGCTAGGGCAGCTCGACGAGCGGAAGAACCTGACGATCATCGACCTGTCGGGTTTGCCGTTCGACGTGGTGGATACGACGGTGGCGGTGCTGACGCGGGCGTTGTTCGACTTCAATTTCTGGTCGCCGCCGGACGTGCGGCAACCGGTGTTGCTGGTGTTTGAAGAGGCGCATAACTATTTGCCGCGCAAGGCGCTCGAGGGGCGCAAGGCGTTTGCCCGCAACGCGGTTGAGAAGGTCGCGAAAGAGGGTCGCAAGTACGGGGTGGCGGCGATGATCGTGAGCCAGCGGCCGAGCGAAATCTCCGAGACCATACTCAGCCAGTGCAACTCGATGATTCTGATGCGGATGAACAACCCGGACGACCAGGAGTACGCCGCTCGGGTGGTCAGCGATCAGTTTCGCAGCCTGATCAACCTCTTGCCGAGCATGAAACCGGGTGAGGGGTTCATCATCGGCGACTCGGTGCTGATGCCGATGCGGACGCTGATCGATATGCCGCCGAAGGAACCGCAGAGCGCCAATATGGACTTCTTCGGTCTGTGGTCGAGCGGCGGGAAAGGTTGCGACGTGGACCGGATCATCGATCGATGGTGGCGACAGGAGCGTTCGTCGGCGCCGGTGCAGACCGACACGCCGGCGGAGGCGCCTGGGCATCCGGCTCCGCCACCTCCAACAGCACCGACAATACCCATGCCTGACAAGCAGGATCAGATGAAACCTGCCGAACCGGCCGTCGTAGCTCCTCCGCCGAAGCCTGAACCGGCCACGTCGGAAACGCCGGCCAAGGAGGAAAACGCCAAGTCGAAGTCGTCCGCTGAGAAGAAGTTGGCGCGCCTGGCGGCACTGCTCGGCGGCGGGACGAAGGAAAGCTGAAAGTGCCTAATAAGACCTAAAACGCCGCGGACTTTAGTCCGCGCGGCGTTGGTAGCGGCCACCCCCGTGGCGGCCGTAAAACGACGAACGGTTCCCGGTTCTCGACGTCCGCCACGGGGGGCGGACGCTACTTTGCTCGGCGACGATTCAGTAGGACCAGCGCTACGATCAGCAACACGCCGGACATGGCCATCACGATCGGGCGGGTTTGTTCGAGAACGAAGACCGAAACGAGCGGGTTGGTGCGCATGGCGCGCTCGAGAACCGTTGCCAGTTCCACGCGTGGCGTTGAGGACGATGATGAGGCGGATTGATCCGTCGTGTTTTCGCGAGTCTCGACCGGGATAATCTCGACGCCCGGCGTTTCGATGCCGAATTCCTTGCGGGCCAGGCGTTCGAGATAGGCGGGGTCGCTCTGCATGTGCTCGATCTGCCTGGTCGTGCGGGCCAGGCGAACTTCGAGGTCGGCGATTTGCCGTCGGGCGGCGGCGTGGACCTGCCGCAAGGCGCGGAGCTCGAGCCAGGGCGGGAGGAAGACGCACGCGAACAGCGAAACGCCACCGATCAGGAGCATCAGCCAGGAGAGGCAGGTTGTGCCGGCGTTTGAGCGTGCCATGTGTGGTTTTGTTATCACAAGTGTGGGATTGTTATCAGGTGCTAGTGCCCTGTCACGCCTCAATCCGCGGGTAGCGTCGGCCCCCCGCGGCCGACGTAGATTGTCGATAACCGTTCGCTTGCCTACGTCGGCCACGGGGGGCCGCCGCTACGTTCGTTGGGTACGGAGACCCAACGCTACATTAACCGCGGGGCCAGAATTGGGCACCGAAGACCGCTTCGTCGCCTAGTTCTTCCTCGATACGCAGCAGGCGGTTGTACTTGGCGACGCGGTCGCTGCGCGAGGCGCTGCCGGTCTTGATCTGGCCGGCGCCGGTCGCGACGGCGAAGTCGGCGATGGTCGTGTCCTCGGTCTCGCCGCTGCGGTGGCTGATGACGGCAGCCAGGCCGTTGCGCGTGGCGAGGTCGACGGCGGCGAAGGTTTCGGTCAGCGAGCCGATCTGGTTGAGCTTGATCAGGATCGCGTTGGCGCTCTTCTCTCTGATGCCGCGGGCGAGGTAGTCGACGTTGGTGACGAAGAGGTCGTCGCCGACGATCTGAATCTTCTCGCCGAGCCGCTGGGTGAGCTTGGCCCAGCCGGTCCAGTCGTTTTCAGCCAGACCGTCTTCGAGACTGCGGATCGGGTACTTGTCGCACCAGCCGGCCCAAATGTCGATCATCTCGTCGCTGGTTGCCAGGCGGTCCGGGTCGGACTTGAAGAAGCGGTATTTGCCGGTTTCGGCGTCCCACATCTCGCTGGCGGCGGGGTCGAGCGCGATGAAGACGTCCTCGCCGAGCTTGTAGCCGGCCTTTTCGATCGCGACGGCGATGACCTCGAGGGCCTCGTCGTTGCTCTTGAGGCTGGGGGCGAAGCCGCCCTCGTCGCCGACGGAGGTGTTGTAGCCCTTATCCTTCAGCACCGCCTTGAGGTTGTGGAAAATTTCGGCGCCCATGCGCAGAGCCTCGCGGAAATTCGGCGCGCCCCAGGGTTGCACCATGAACTCCTGGAAGTCGACGTTGTTGTCGGCGTGGCTGCCGCCGTTGAGGATGTTCATCATCGGCACCGGCAGGATGTGGGCGTCGGCCCCGCCGAGGTAACGGTAGAGCGGGCTTTCGCAGAACATGGCGGCGGCCTTGGCGGCGGCGACCGAGACCGAGAGGATCGCGTTGGCCCCGAGCCTGGCCTTGTTGGGCGTGCCGTCGAGTTCGAGCATCCGCCGATCGATCTGTTCCTGCATGGTCGCGTCGAGGCCGATCATCGCGGGGGCGATGATCTTATTGACGTTCTCGACGGCCTTGAGCACGCCTTTGCCGAGGTAGCGGCTTTTATCGCCGTCGCGCAGCTCGATGGCTTCGTTCTCGCCGGTGGAGGCACCGCTGGGGACGGCGGCGGTGGCGAAGGTGCCGTCGTCGAGGATGACGTCGGCCTCGACGGTGGGGTTGCCGCGGGAATCGAGGATTTCACGGGCGATGACGGACTGGATGGTTGGGGAGATAGACATAATTAGTCCTCTTGTGTCTATGGTTGATCTTTCGAGTCAGGTGTAACCGGCGGGGGGGCCGGGATTAATTCCGGTATCGGCGGAGCGGGCAGTGGGTGATCGAAGTAAGCAAAGCTGATGACGAAGCGTTCAATTTGTGGATCGGGATCGTGGTGGCCGACCAACTCGACGGCGTCGCCAAGCTGGATCTCGCCGATCGAGCTGAACTTGTCGTTGACATAAATTTCGGCGTCGCGCGTGATCAGGCAGTAGATAGTTTGCTCGATGGGGCCTTTGGCCGTGCGTTGCGAGACACGGACGCTGAGTTCGCCGGTGTCGGTGTGGCAGGCAACGACCTTACCGGAAAGTACGGTGTAGCGAGTAGGCGGGCGTGGCTTGTCGCAGCCGGGGGCGCAGAGGAGGGCGATTAGCAGTCCGGTCCGCGCCGGCGCTCGGATGTATGAGAATCGGGACACGCGCTATGACTCCACTGTGCCGTGCTGCTTTTACATTGACGACCCGTTGGGGATTTTACACGCAGACCCGCCGGGGCGTAAGGCTTCGGAGTTGGTACCCGTCGGTAGACCCGCTCGCTTGCGCTTGGGGTTAGGCGCGGAAATTGCGTGACTGATGATCGGTAGCGGAGTCGCCGACGTGCGAAAATGATATAGAATTTACCAAATGGAACCGGCGGCAAGACGATCGCGGGAGGTGTGCCATGCGTTTAGTGAATAACCTGAAGACGACGCTACTGCTGGGCGCGCTGATGGGGCTTTGCATGTTGATCGGGCATCTGTTTCTCGGGCCGTACGGGCTGCTGATCGGGCTGCTGTTCGGCGGGCTGGGCAACGTGATCGCGTTCTTCTACTCGGACAAGATCGCGCTGGCCTCGATGGGCGGGCGGGAAGTGCAACGGCAGGACATTCCCTGGCTGTTCGACATGATCGAGCGGCTCTGCCAACGGGCCGGGCTGCCGATGCCGCGGGTATATATCTGTCCGCGGCCCGCGCCGAACGCGTTCGCAACCGGGCGAAGTCCCAATCATGCCGCGGTGGCGGTCACGCAGGGGATGTTGCAGAACTTACCCCGGCAGGAGATCGAGGGTGTCATCGCGCACGAGCTGGGGCATATCAAGCATCGCGACATGTTGATCTCGACGCTGGCGGCGGTGATGGCGGGATTGATCACCTACGCGGGCTACATGCTGATGTTCTTCGGCGGCGGGGCTCGGCGCGACAACCCGCTGGGGCTGATCGGGTCGCTGGCGATGATCATCCTGGCACCGCTGGCGGCGGCATTGATCCAGATGGCAATTTCACGGCAACGCGAGTACGCGGCGGACTCATACGCCGGTGAACTGTGCGGCGACCCGCTGAAGCTGGCCCAGGCGCTCGAGCGACTACACGCTGACAACGAGCGCATCCCGACGCAGACCCCGCCGGCATTTCACAGCCTGTATATCGTGGAGCCGCTGGCGGCGAGCAGGGCGGCGTCGCTGTTCGGTACGCACCCGCCGATCGAGAAGCGGATCGAAGCGCTGCGGGCGCAGGCGGCGCGGATGCGGTAGTGAGGGTTCAGGGTTCGGGGTTCGGGGGGGCCTTTGGGTTGCCGACGGGCGTACAATGCGCGCTGACAACGTGTAGCGGCCGACCCCCGTGTCGGCCGTGGAACGCCGTTTTCATCCCGCGTCGAGCACGGAGACCCGACGCTACATGACTTTTGCGTCGGACTGATAGGTGTAAGGAAGTTGACTATGAAGTTGTTGCCGGATCATATTCGTATCGTTGCACTGGCATTATTCGTTTCTTTTCCGCTGTCGGCCGGGTGTGACGGACTGTTCTATGTATTGCGCGCGGCGGAGGGGCAGTTCGGTGTTCAGGGTGCGACGGAGCCGATCGACGACGTGCTGGCGTCCGATCGGCTTTCCGAGGAGGACGAGACGAAGCTGCGGCTGCTGGTCAAGGCGCGCGAGTACGCGGCCGAGACGATCGGCCTCGACGCCGGCGAATGTTACACGACGTTTTACGACAGCGGGGGCGACCCGGTGGTGTTCAGCCTCTCCGCCTCGCCGCGCGACGCGCTTGAGCCGGTGACGTGGTGGTTTCCGATCTTCGGATCGCAGGAACACCTGATGTTTTTTGACGAGGAGTACCTGCGGCGGGTGGAACGGGAATTGATCGACAGCGGGCACGACACGTACACCTACGAGGTGGATGCGTACAGCACGGTGGGATTTTTCAAGGATCCGATCCGCTCGCCGATGTTGCGGCGTCACACGTTGTCGGCGGTGGACACGATCTTTCACGAGCTGCTGCACAACACGATCTGGCGACCGAGCGAGCCGGTGTTTAACGAATCGCTGGCAACGTTCGTGGGGCGCACGGCGGCGGTGGAGTTCCTGCAAGTGGAATTCGGCGAGGATTCGAGCTGGGGTGATGTGGGGGCGGCGTATTATGCCGATGTCGATACGGTGAATGAGTTTTTACTCGATCTGTATGACGAATTGGCGACGTACTACGCGGGGTCGCTGAGTAAGGAGGAAAAGACCGCCGGTCGCGAGGCGATCTATCAGGCGGGGCGGGAGCGGTTTGTTACCCAGGTGATGCCCGGTTTGAATTACCCGGAGATTTTCGCGGGTTATACCGAGCTGCCGACGAACAACGCGTGGATGCGGGCGCATTATCGTTATCATCTTGATCTGGGGGCTTTTGACGAGGTTTTCGCGGAGTTGGGTGGGGATTGGTCGGCCATGCTAGACGTGTTTCAGTCGGCGGCGCGGGCGGCGAACGATCCGTTCGAGTACGTGCGCGACTGGCTAAAGAGCCGCTGACTTCAGTCCGCGCGGGGCCGCGCCACCGGCCGAGCCCGAAGCGCGAGCAAGGGTCTTCTTTCTGCCGCGCCAATGGGGCTGGGGCCCTCGCTTGCGTTTCGGGTTCTGATTGGGTGGCGCGTGCCTGCGCGCGGTTATTTAGTATTTCCAGGGGAATCGCGCGCGGAAGTGGCGGAATAGCAGGCCGAGCGTGCGGAAGACGACGTAGCCGAAGTAAAGGTTGGCGGCGAAGCCGATCACCGGAATCCAGATCCAAATGTGCCAATACTGGAGGAAGGCATACCAACTTGCGACAGCGAGCATCACCGCGCCCCACGCCACCAGGTAGACCGGGCCGATGCCGATGATGCAGCGAATGAGCCAGTCCGGGCGGATGAAGAGGATCGTGTTGCCCAGCGCGACCGACATGACGGCGACCGGCCAGAAGAACCAGCCGACACCCAGAGCTACCCAGCAGGTGACCGGGTCAGCGGCGAGCGCCGGCGGCCCGTAACGGCCCAGCAACCAGCGCGGCAACGTACATAGCAATGAAATTACGGTGATCCAGAGCAGTGGCTTGAAGCCGTCGTGCCAGAAGCTCCAATCGGTCTGGGCCCACGGGATCACGTCCTCGCCGCCAGCGGTGTTCCGCAGCACCGACCAGTAGAACTGAATCACATACAGGAGAATGATGGCATAGATCGGGATCATGAGAAGGATGAAGACGGAGAGGAAAACCAGCAGGTATTGCAACGCGGCCATCAGCGAGCAGGCAGTCGCGATCACCAGGATGTTGAGAGCGTTGCCCGGGACGCCGGCACAATAGAGGCTGGCCAACAGGTCGTGGACGAAAGCTCGCCGGCCGGGCTCGAACTCGATCAGGACGCGGGCACCGATGGTCGCGCTGGCGAGCATGGCCTCTTCGTGGCTGAGCATCTTGTCGCCGGTCAAGCCCGGGCGGCTGCCTTCCGGCGCGAGTGTCAGTTCGCCGCAATCGACCGGGATCGCATCGAGCAGCTCGACCGTATCGGATTGCAGTGGGATCAGGCGTGCGTCGGCGAAGGCGGCACGGAGGTCGGCTTCGGTGATGGGGATCAGCCGGCGGCAGTTGGGACACATCACGGTGATCCCAGGCTGGGCGTTGCGGATGCGGTAGCGTTTTCCGCACACGCACCGACCACGCACCAGAATGGGCTGCGGCTGCTCCACCGCGTTTCTCCGTGAATGCTCGCCGATTGGCGGACCGGCTGGACGATGCTTATTCTACCGAGTGCGCCGTGTGTTGGCGAAGAGAGCGAATCGTCGTGCAATTGAAGGAACTGCAATTTGAATTGCCGAGTGAACTGATCGCGCAGCGTCCGGCCGAGCCGCGCGATGCGTCGCGGCTGCTGGTGCTCGAGCGGTCGACGGGGCGCGTCGAACACCGCGCGTTTCGCGATTTCCGCGAGTACATGCGTCCGGGCGACTGCCTGGTACTAAATGACACGCGGGTGATTCCGGCGCGTTTTTTTTGTCGACGTGTAAGTGGTGGGAGGATCGAGGGGCTTTACCTGCATGAGACCGGCGGCTTATGGCGGGTCTTGCTGCGGCCGGCGTCGCGCCTGAAGGTCGGCGAGCGACTGGCGTGCTTGAACGGAGATTGCGAACTCGTGCTCCGCGAGCGGCGTGAGCGCGGCGAGTGGGACGTGCGCCCAGAGCCGGCCATCGAGCCGCTGAAATTACTTCGCCGCATCGGTCAGACTCCCTTGCCGCCTTACATTCATCGCCCGGATAAGCCCGACGCGGAGGATGCGCGGCGGTATCAGACGGTTTACGCGCGTCGGGTCGGGGCGGTGGCGGCACCGACGGCGGGGCTGCACTTCACGCCTGAATTATTCGAACGGCTGCGTGAGGCCGGAATCACCATGCTCAATCTGACGCTTCACGTCGGTGTCGGGACGTTCGCGCCGATCAGTATCGAGGATCTGGCACAACACGACATGCACGCGGAGTACTATGAGATCGATGCCCGGACAATCGCGAAGTTGGACAAGACGCGGGCGGCGGGCGGGCGGATTGTCGCCGTCGGGACGACGTCGGTTCGCGTGTTGGAGTCGCTGGAGTCGGAATTGGGGAGCGGGGATGTTCCGGAGACCTCGCGGTCGGGTTGGACCAATATCTTCATCTATCCCCCCTACCGTTTCCGCAACGTGGACCTGCTGCTGACGAACTTTCACCTGCCGGGCAGCACGTTGCTGGCGTTGATCATGGCGTTTGCGGGGATTGAGGAGGCTCGGGCCGCGTACGCCGCCGCCATTGAGCGGCGCTATCGGTTTTACAGCTATGGCGATGCGATGTTGCTTGTCTAATGTAAAAGTCACACAGCGCGGCTGTGGGTCGCAACCAAAGGGGCATGGGGATTGACGATTGGGGATTGACGATTGACGATTGGGGATTATTGCTGGGCTGCGCCGTTGAGATCACCTACTTTACACTTTGAACTCTGAACTCTGCACTTTGAACTTTGAACTTTGAACGGAGGGGTGGCACGGTCAAGCGAAGCTTGGCCGTGGTTGTCGCATAACACGCACGGCCTGGCTGCGCCAGACCGTGCCACCCCCTGCGGGCAGAGCTTGAGGCGACTGAGCCGGGAGATTCAGAGTGCGGGGTTGTACAAGGTAGGTTTTGTGATGAGAACTACATCGAATGAGGGTTTGTGTCCGGCGCTGCGGGTGGCGATGATGCCGCGGGACACAAACGCGCACGGGACAATCTTCGGCGGGGTTTTGTTGAGCTACATTGACCAGGCCGGCGCGGTCGCGGCGAACGTGTATTCGCCGCACAGGTTCGTCACTATCGCGATAGACAAGGTTGAGTTCAAGCAACCGGTTTTTGTCGGCGATTTGCTGAGTTTTTTTGCACGTGTGATGAAGGTCGGGCGCACGTCGTTGACCATCCATGTGGATGTCGAAGCGAGGCGTTTCGCGAAACCGTGGGAGGTGGTGCCGGTGACGGAAGCGGAGTTGGTTTATGTCGCGATCGACGAGCAGCGTAATTCGGTTCCGGTGGGGTTGCCGACAAGCCCGACACACGGGTGAAACCGGACTGAGCGGAGTGGGTAGATACGAACTTGGAGCGGTATTTATTGTACGAAACTGAAGTTGAGGAATTGAGGTGCTCGGTTGTTAACGTCGCAGTTGACCCGGCACACATCGACGGATTGCCGTCACTGAGTGGCGACCGGCTTCGCGAAGACGGAATTCCGTCAGTCGTCTCAGGATTTTAGTTTGCCTCGCAGTTTGACAGCGGCTACACTTCCACGGGTTTAGCATGGGCGACCGCGCTGTTTTTGCGCCGATCCGATCGGTGTACCATGATCGATGTGTGGTTGGCGAACATGATCCCGAGGAGAATCCCGCTATGAAAAAGGCTGTGCGACTCAGCAGCGGACTGGCACTACTTGTCTGTTTTTTGCTGATTCCGGCGTCCGCGGCGGCGGATGAGCAACTCGAATTGGCGAGGGGGCTGTTCGAGATGCAGGAGTATGTAGCAGCGCAGGAGGCACTGCTAGAGGTCGACCGCGAGCAGTTGACCGAAGAAGAGGCCGCAGTCTACGACGAGCTGCTGAAAGTACTGCCGCGAGCAATCCAGGGCAGCGCGAAGGCCGAGCAGGACATGGCCGACGCGAAGAAGGCGTACGATGAAGGTCGTTGGAAGGAAGCGGATGGGATTTACGCGCGCGTGCTCGAGAACGAATACGCGCGGACGTTGCTGCGCTCGGAGGCGCGGATGCAGCAGCAGCGCATTGCCGAAAAGATGGAGCTTTCGGAAGCGGCCAAGCCATCGGGTCCGGTGACGGCGCAGCCCGTGGCCGAGCCGGAGCCGCCGGTTACGGAACCTGAGCCGGAACCGGAAGCGAAGGTGACCGAGCCCGCGGTCGAGCCGGAGGAGGCGATGCCCGAGCCGACGGCGGAGGCGGTTTCGCCCGCGCCGCGCCGACGGACGCTGGTAGATGATTTACGTGCGCGGGACAACCTGCTTTGGCAGCGGGCTATCGCCAAGATGCAGGAGGCGGCGCAGAAGGCGGGTGAAGCGGTGGCGGTGGAGCGGTTTGACGAAGCTCGCCGGCTTGCCGAGAGCGCTTTGCAAGTCATTGAAGCCAATCGCGCGTATGCCCAGCCGCCGTCGAAGTATGAGACGGCGCGGAAGGTAGCGATTGATCTCAAGCAGAGCGTGGCGCAGGAGTATGACCGCTGGAGCCGAGCCGAGGCAGAGAAGCAGCGGGCGAGTATCGCGGAGCAGATCGAGCGGCGGCGGCGCTCGCAGGAGCAGCAGCGCCGGGAGAAGATCGAGCAACTGTTTAACACGGCCCAGCAATTGCAAAAGGAGCAGCGGTTCCGCGAGGCGGCCGAGGCGATGCGGCAGGTTCTGATACTCGACCCGGCGAACGCGAAGGCGAGTTTCTGGCTGGACACGTATGAGGATTTCTGGTCGCTGCACGAGCAGCACGATGTCGATCGCGAGATTCAGAGACAAACGCAGCGCATCCTACAGCAGGCGGACGAGACGCGCATCCCATGGGCGCACGACATTCTCTACCCGAAGAACTGGCTGGAGATTTCCGCGCGGCGGGCCAAGAGCGAGAGCAGTGGACCGGATGACGACTTTGAACTGAACCGCGTGCTCGAAACCGTTCAGCCGGAAGTCAACTTCGAGGAGCAGCCGTTCGATCAGGTGATGGATTTTCTGACCGATCTGAACCAGGTGAACATCGCGGTCGATTGGGAGGACCTGGCGAGCAACGGCATCGACCGCGACAAGCCGATTTCGATGCGACTGACCGACGTGAAGTTGCGGACGGTGTTGAGCGAGGTGTTGACGCAGGTTGGCGGCGACGTGCCGTTGAAGTTCACGGTGGGCGAAGGCCTGGTACGTGTGGCAACGAAGGAGAAGCTTGACCGGGACAAGTACATTCTGGTCCACGACATTCGCGACCTGATCGTTAACATCCCGCGTTTCATCCACAGCCCGCAGTTCGACGTCGCCGGATCGAATGGTCTTGATGAGACCGGCAACAACAGCGACCTCTTCGGCCGTCGGATTGGTGATCTCGAGGCGGCATCCCGCAAGGGCGAGCCCAACGACGAAATCGTCGAAGAGATCATGGAGATCGTCCGCACGACGGTGGAGCCGAACACGTGGCGGGAAACCGGCGGCGGGGACGGCGCGTTGCGTGAGCTCAATGGACAGTTAATCGTCTATAACACCTCCGAAGCCCATCAACAGACGCGGGCGCTACTCCAGCAACTGCGCGACGCGCGGGCGCTGATGATCGGCGTGGAATCGCGGTTCCTCATTGTGAGCTCGAATTTCCTGGAAGAGATGGGCGTGGATTTGGACTTCGTGTTCAACTCCGGGTCCGCCGGCTTTGACCCCGCGTTTACCGTGGGTCCGACGGGCTTGGCGCCGATCACCGACCCCTTCAGCGGGGCACAGGTTTTAATTCCCAGGCCGTACAGCCAAATTGGTATTACCCCGGCCATTCCTGGTCTTGGCGGCGGGGCGATGGGTCAGGTAACTCCTCTACAGCCATATGGAAACGCGGGGTATATGCCATACGGGACGGGTATCATCCCGCAGATGCACACGATGTCGCCGATCACGATGCAGCAAAGCTCGTTAAACCTCGCGGATCCGCGGGCGCTGAACACGGGCATTCCGGGCACGTTTGCGCGGGAGGGCTTGTCGCCGGCACTCAATATCGCGGGGTCGTTTCTCGACAACCTACAGGTGGATTTCCTGATTCGGGCGACGCACGCGAACAGGCGTTCGAGCGTCGTGCAGGCTCCCCGGCTGATGATGTTCAACGGACAGCGGGCCTGGGTCGCGGTGGTTCGCAACCGGCAATACGTCAGCAGCGTGACGCCGTCGGTAGCCGAGGGAGCGGTTGGTGTCCAGCCCGTAATTCAAAATGCCCAAAGCGGTAGCTCGCTTGACGTTGAAGGCACGATCAGTTCCGACCGCAAATACGTCACGATCACGGTGCGGACCGGTTTGGCACAGGAGCCGAGCTTCACTCGTTTTGAGGTGCAGCGGGCAAGCGGTAATTCGCCGGGCATCTTCATCCTGCTGACCGACCAGGAAACGCGCGGGATTCGGACGACGGTGTCCGTGCCCGATGGCGGGACGGTGCTGCTGGGCGGATTGAAGCAGGTCGGCGAAATCGAGGTTGAGGCGGGCGTGCCGATTTTGAGCAAGATTCCGATCCTCAAACGGGCCTTCACCAACACGACCAAGGTCAAGGATACGCAGACGCTGCTGATCCTGCTCAAGGCGAAGATTCTGATTCAGAAGGAAGCCGAGGAAGAGGCGTTCCCGACACTGAGCTCGTTGCAGTCCGGCTAGTGCGCTGAGTTAGAAATCCAATGCACTCCCCGGAGTTCTTCAACGAACTTGCGACTCAGGACACTAGCTGTCCGGTACAGAATCCGGCGAACGTGTAACCCGCGTAGCGTCGGCCCCCCGCGGCCGACGTAGATAGCTGAACGCCTCCCTAATGGCCGACGTTGGCCGCGCGGGGCCGACGCTACAACCCGAAAGCCTGGACGTGACGGAGCATTAGAGAAGGTGTCGTCGTGCATTGCACGCGTTTATCTGGAAATGACAGGCGCCCGTTGCTTTCGAGCGGCGGGCGTTGTTTTATGGCGGCTGTCATCATTGTATGTCTCGGGATCTTGACAAGTTCCGTTGTCGCCCAGTCGAAGCCGGCGGCGTCGCAGCCAACGGCGGGTAAAGTTCGCGCGTTTCAGCCGGGCGTCGGCATTGATTGGGGGCAGCTAGCGATTTACGTGGACGGTCATGTTGTGCTGCGCGAGGGTTTGGTCGAGTTTCTGGCGTGTTTCGCGGGTAAGGAGCACGAGAGCATCATTCGGCTGGACGCCTCGGCGACGCACATTTATATGGCGTTGGGGCTGATTGGTTTGGAGCCCGGGCATCCGCCGCGTTGGGATGACCGGCGTGGACGTTTCGGACCGCCGACGGGTGATCTGATCGACGTCAGTATCGAATGGCGGAGCGATGATTGTCGGCGGACGGCGTCCGGCTTTCAGTGGTTGCGCGAGTACGAGTACGCTCGGGTGCCGATCGATCGGCCGTGGGTTTTCGCGGGTTCGCGGCTGCTGCGTGACGGTCTGCTGTCGGCGGACCGCGGTGGTGACGGGCTCGCGGTGGTGGACAAGCCGGACAGCTTGTTGGCACTATCGCGGAATCACGTCAGCCGCGATGCGGAGTTGTGGGCGGAGGCGAACACGGCGGCGATTCCGCCGCCACACACGCCGGTGCGGGTGGTACTGAGGCCGGCGCGGGCGCGGCTGTACGAAGTGCGGGTTGATTTTCGGGGGGAAGTTTTGGTTGATAAGCGCTATGCCCATCCGGAGGATCTGGCGGATCTGCTCAAGCTGACCCGGCGTCTGTCCCCGGATTACGTGCAAACCATTCGTTTGGAGAGGACGCCGCGCTCGGACGCGGCGCGTTTGCGGCGAGTGCTCATCGCAGCGGGTGTACCGCCTGACTCGTTCCGCTTCGTCTCGCGGTAAGCCGCCAACGGCGCCATCCGGTTGTTCGGTTCCTAGTGCTCCGTCAGTGTTGCTTTGATGGGTTCAACCTGAGGAGCCGCGGGCTTGAAGCCCGCGCGGCGCCGCGGGGAGTAGAATTTACCATTCCCGAAGGACCGCGCGGACTAAAGTCCGCGGCTCTTCGAGTATTGTTGCCCTCTTCAAGTATTATCACGGCCTCGAAAGAAACACTACCCATCAAATCAACCTAGACAAAGCACTAGGAACGAACCGCGGACCTGAAGCCCGCGCGGAACCGTCGCCCACGCGGTATAGTGACGCACTCATCAACACGCATGGATCGTGTGCTTCGAGGATAAGGGCAAAGCATGACCGGAAAACTCCGCGGTCCCACGCTCTGGCTCGCCATGTTGAGTTCGCTCGGCTGCGCTCCCGGCGGCGATCGAAACATCACATACATCGATCCGGTTGAACTCCCGGATAATTGGCGCACCAAAGCCGAACGTACAAATTACGAGCAGACCGGGCGCTATGCGGAATGCGTCGATCTCTGCCGACGACTCGCTGACGCTTCGCCGCTGGCCCACTACACCAGCTTCGGCCGTAGCGGCCAGGGACGCGAGTTGCCGCTGCTGATCCTCTCCAGCAATCAGACCTTCACGCCCGAGGCGGCCCACAACGACGGCAAACTGGTCGTGCTGGTGGAAAACTGCATTCACCCGGGCGAATGTGCCGGCAAGGACGCCTGTCTCGAGCTGGCCCGCGAAATCCTCATCACCGGCACGCGCAAAGACCTACTCGACCACGTCAACCTGCTGATCGTGCCGATCTTCAGCCCCGACGGCCACGAACGTTTCGGTCCCCACAACCGCATCAACCAGAATGGACCAAAAGAAATGGGCTGGCGCGTCACCGCGACCAACCTTAATCTCAACCGCGATTTCACCAAGGCCGACGCCGCCGAGATGCGAGCCTGGCTGCGAATGTGGCACGCCTGGCGGCCCGACCTGTTCTTCGACAACCACACCACCAACGGCAGCGATCACCAATACATTCTCTTCTATTCGGCGGTGGTCGGCCCGCTGATCGCCGAGCCGCTCGGAACGTGGATGACCGAAACGCTTTTTCCCAATGTCATCCCCAAGCTGGAAGTGGACGGACACATGCCATTCCCCTACGGCGGCCCACGCGACCGGCGTGATCTCGCACGGGGCATCCAGACCTGGACCGCCCATACGCCGCGCTATTCGACCGGCTACGGCGCTATTTGCAACCGGCCGTCGATTCTGATCGAGGCGCACGCGCGTAAGACCTATGAGCAGCGTGTGCGCGCGACGTACGCCGTCGTGCAACGCACGCTGGAGGAGTTGAACCGCCGGCCCGACGCGCTCCGCGAAGCGATCCGCCGCGCCGACGAGAATACCGTGAAGCGCCGCGGTGCGTACGCCAACGACGGCAAGGTCGTCCTCCAACTGACTTCCACGAACGAATCCGCACCGATCGTTTATAAAGGGGTCGAGTTCAACATCCGGCAAAGCGAGATCACCGGCGGCGAAATCATCGACTATTCCGATCGTCCGATGAATGTCGAGAGCAGGCTCTATAACGAGACCAGAATCAGCAAGACCGTCACACCGCCCGCCGCGTACCTCGTGCCGCCGCAGTGGACCGAGATAATCGACCGGCTGGACCTGCACGGTCTCGAATTCTTCCGCCTGGAACAAGCGGAAGAACTCGACGTCGACTCGTACCGATTCGAAGACGTGACCTTCCCGCCGCGACCATACGAAGGCCGCTTCGCGCCGAGCTACACGACCGTTGCGACGCACGAGACGCGCTCTTACCTTACCGGCACGATAGTTGTTCCGCTCGATCAGAAGCTGGCCAAGCTCGCGGTCCACCTACTGGAACCCGAGGCGCCCGACGCATTGATCAAGTGGGGCCTGCTCAACGCGATCTTCGAGCGCAAGGAGTACGCCGCCGGATACATCCTGGAACCGATCGCTCGGCGAATGCTCGCCGAAAACCCGCAACTCAAACACGAGTTCGAGGACAAGCTCCGCACCGACGAGGAGTTCGCCAAGAACCCGGGCGAGCGGTTGAATTTCTTCTACCGCCGCTCGCCTTACTGGGATCAGAAGTACAATGTTTACCCGATCGCCCGGCTGATGGATGAGGCCGTGCTAAAGCGCCTGCGGACGGAGGCGGGGCGTCGGTAAAATGAGTCTCAAACCCGCGATTTGATCAGGGGTAAGCATTCAGCGGTCAGCAATCAGCGATCAGCCGAAAGACGAGCGCCGGCGGCCAAATTTCGTAAATAACGTGTTATTGAGAGCAGCGCGGGAACATGACCAAGGCAAAGCACCTGCCCGCCCCACAACGCAAATGGCTGACCGCTGAAAGCTGATTGCTGAAAGCTTGTTGCAAACGGCTGAACTGTTACGATCAGGGCTTGTTCATACAAGGAGTCGCATATGACCCGCATCGTTCGTTGCGGATTGATCCAGGCGTTGCTTTGCGAACCCGCCACCTCGCCGATCGAAAAAATCAAAAAAGCAATGATCGATAAGCACGTCGCCCTGATCGCCCAGGCGGCCGACAAAGGCGTACAGGTACTCTGCTTGCAGGAAATCTTCTACGGCCCGTATTTCCCCGCCGAGCAGGACACCAAGTGGTACGGCATCGCCGAGCCGATCCCCGACGGTCCGACCATACGGCTCATGTGCGAATTGGCTTGCAAGCACGGCATGGTCATCGTCGTCCCGATCTGCGAGGAAGACCTGCCCGGCGTTTACTACAACACCGCCGCGGTCATCGACGCCGACGGAACCTATCTCGGCAAGTATCGCAAGACCCACCTGCCGCACTGCAAGCCCGGCTTCTGGGAGCAGTTCTACTTCCGCGCCGGCAACCTGGGCTATCCGGTCTTCGAAACACGTTTCGGCAAGGTCGCGGTCTATATCTGCTACGACCGGCATTTCCCCGAAGGCGCCCGCTGCCTGGGGCTCGGCGGGGCGGAGATCGTCTTCAATCCCTCGGCGACCGTCGCCGGGTTGGCCGAATACCTATGGAAGCTCGAACAGCCGGCCCACGCCGTCGCCAATCAATACTTTCTCGGCGCGATCAACCGCCCCGGCACGGAGGCGCCGTGGAACATCGGCGAGTTCTTCGGTCAGTCGTACTTCTGCGATCCGCGCGGGCAGATCATCGCGGAAGGCGCGCGTGACGCCGACGACATTGTCACCGCCGATCTCGACCTCGACCTGATCCGCGAGGTACGCCACGTCTGGCAGTTCTTCCGCGACCGGCGACCGGCGGCTTACAGTGCAATCGTCGCCCCATAACATCAGATGAAACAGCGCTCGACCTGCCTTACCAGTCCGCCGCAAAAATCGTTGTTGCTCTTGGACAGTAGTGGCTGGGCCCCGTACCGGCCGAGAACACGGGGAAAACGCTCTTTTCCGACGACACCCGGTACGGGGGGTGGTGTAACCCTATTTGGGGGTATTTGAATTGTTCTAGTGCTCTGTCACGCGTGGAATGATGGGATGACATCAAGGGTGGCACAGCGCGGCCTTCGGCGGAACCAAAACCAAGGGTGGCACAGGCGTCTCGCCTGTGAGAGAGCCGCGCCCAACGAACAC
>JAUWNI010000080.1 GCA_030612705.1 Phycisphaerae bacterium
TTTGGTCTTCGTCGAAGGTCACGTCGAGCACCCAGTGCAGGGAATTCTCGATGCCCCAATGCCCGCGAACCGCCTGGGCAAAACGCTGGCCACTGAGGAAACGACTGGCGATGAAATAGCGTACGTCGCCGGACGTGGTGCTATCGCCCTTCACCGTCGCGCGGACCGCCATGCCGACCGCTTTGACACTGGGCCACTCCTTCCTTAACGGAGAGTTTTTGGGAATCTTCACCAGGACGTAGTGTCGCTCATCGTTGCGACCATGACCCTTCTCGCGCGTTTGCCCGTGGCACCCGGCGACGAGGCCGCTATAGTACCCATATTAGAATGAATGGCCGCGGTTTGACGTCGGCAAAACGCCGAACGCTGCGTTGAGGGGGTGGTTTGCGCGAGAAGCGGTGTTGAGAATGTGACGGGGGAGGCATTTGTACCGTCGAGGACGGCGGTGCTGTTTCGGAAGAAAGCGGAACGCGATTGGTGACTGAAAACCCGATTTTGTCGGTCCCGAACGTGCGGCCAAGTCGGCTTGGCTGGTGGCGTGGTGAAGGTGCGCGGCCGGCGGTCGAGGCTGATGCGCTCGAGGCGGCGATTCAACGGGTCGGGTTGCCGGTGCACGTGGTGGACGTTGACGGGCAACTGGGCGTTGCTCACGACGGGGTGTCCACGTTGGATGCCAATGGGGATGGGGTGCCGGAGGCATTTCCGCTGGTCGGTTTTGTGCCGGCGCTATTGCCGGAGCAGCTTGGTGATCCGGAGTTTCTGGCGGCTCATGGCGTCCGTTACGCGTATATCGCCGGGGCGATGGCGAACGGGATTGCCTCGGAGGCGCTGGTTGAGGCGATGGGCCGGGCCGGGATGCTCGGGTTCTTCGGTGCCGGGGGACTCGGAATCGACCGGATCAACGTCGCCATCGATCGTATTCAGGCGTCGTTGGGTGAGTTGCCATATGGGTTCAATCTGATTCACAGTCCGAACGAGCCGCGGCGGGAAGCCGAGACGGTGGAGTTGTACCTGCGACGAGGGATTCGGCTGGTAAGTGCGGCGGCATACATGGACCTGACGGAGCCGCTCGTCCGATATAGATTAACGGGCATCCATCGCGACGAGCAGGATCGGGTGATTGCCCCGAACCGGGTGGTGGCGAAGGTGTCGCGGGTGGAGGTGGCGCGGAGGTTTTTCTCACCGCCGCCTGAGGCGATCGTGCGGGCGCTGGTTGAGCAGGGAGCGCTCACGGCGGGACAAGCGGAGCTGGCTCGGCGGATCCCGATGGCGGACGACCTGACGGCGGAAGCCGACTCGGGCGGGCACACGGACAATCGGCCGGCGTTGGCACTATTGCCGACGATGCAGGCGTTGCGTGATGAGTTGCAGGCGGAATTCGGGTATTCTACGAGGCTGCGCGTCGGGGCCGCGGGCGGGATCGCGACGCCGGCGTCGGCCGCGGCGGCGTTCGCCATGGGTGCGGCATACGTGCTGACCGGGACGATCAACCAGGCGTGCGTCGAGGCGGGAACGTCCGAGGCGGTTCGCGGGATGCTGGCCGAAGCGGGCCAGGCGGACGTGACCATGGCACCGTCGGCCGACATGTTCGAGATGGGCGTGAAGGTGCAGGTGCTCAAACGCGGGACGATGTTCGCCATCCGGGCGCGGAAGCTGTACGAGTTGTACAAGGCCCACGGTTGTTTGGAGGAGATACCGGCGGCCCAGCGGCAGGTTTTGGAACGGGATTACTTTCGGGAGTCGCTGGAGGAAGTTTGGCAGCGGACGAGAGCGTTTTTCTCGCAGCGTGACCCGCAACAGATCGAGCGGGCCGAGCGGGACGCGAAGCACAAGATGGCGCTCGTGTTTCGGTCGTACCTAGGGCAGGCGTCGATCTGGGCGAACGCCGGCGAGCCGTCGCGGCGGGTCGACTACCAGGTCTGGTGCGGGCCGGCGATGGGTGCGTTCAACGAGTGGACGCGCGGAACGTTTCTGGAGCGACCGGAGCGGCGTGACGTGGTCAACGTGGCGATGAATCTGCTGTTCGGAGCGGCGGCGTTGACACGGGCCGGGTGGTTGCGCACACAGGGTGTGCCGCTATCGCCGGGGGCGCAACGCTTTGCGCCACGAAGCCGGGAAGAACTGGCGGAATTAATTCAGGGATGACGCGGGTACAAGCGGAGCGAACCCATGGCGAACGATAGCGAGACCAGGCACCACTGCCCGATTGCCATTGTCGGGATGGACTGCCTCTTCCCGAACGCCCAGGGTCTGCATGAATACTGGCGGCTGATCCGGCATGGGGAGGACGGCGTCGGCGAGGTACCCGAGTCACACTGGAAAATCTCGGACTATTTCGCGGCCGACCCGAAGAATGCGGACCGGATCAACTGCAAACGCGGGGCATTTCTCTCGCCGACGGTCTTCGATCCGATCGAGTTCGGGATTCCGCCGGCGGTGATCGAGGCGACGGATACGGCGCAGCTTCTGGGATTGGTGGTTGCGAAACGGGCGCTGAAGGACGCGGGTTACGACAACGGGCGTGAATTCGACCGCCGACGGGCGAGCGTGATTCTGGGCATAACCGGCACGCAAGAGCTGGTGCTGCCGCTCGGGGCGCGGCTGGGGCATCCGCTGTGGCGCAGGTCGCTGCGCGAGGCGGGGGTAACGCCGGACGTGGCCGAGGATGTTGTACGGCGTATCGCGGAAGGGTACGTACCATGGCAGGAGAACTCGTTCCCCGGGCTGCTCGGGAACGTGGTGGCGGGGCGGATCGCCAACCGTCTCGATCTCCGCGGGACGAACTGCGTGGTGGATGCGGCTTGTGCCAGCTCGCTCAGCGCCGCGCACCTGGCGGCGCTCGAGCTGGGCGACGGACGGGCGGACATGGTGTTGACCGGTGGGGTGGATACGCTCAACGACATCTTCATGTTCATGTGTTTTCACAAAGCCCAGGCGCTCTCGCCGACGGGTGACGCCCGGCCGTTCTCGAAGGACGCCGACGGGACGGTAATCGGCGAAGGCGTGGGGATACTGGTGCTCAAGCGGCTCGAAGACGCGGAGCGCGCCGGCGACCGCATCTACGCGGTGCTGCGTGGGATCGGCACGTCGAGCGACGGTCGCTCGCAGAGCATTTATGCACCGCACGCGGTGGGCCAGTCGCGGTCACTGCGTGCCGCGTACGAGATCAGCGAGGTCGACCCGGTGTCGATCGAGCTGGTCGAGGCGCACGGGACCGGCACCAAGGTCGGCGACGTGGTCGAGTTCGAGGCGCTCACTACCGTCTATCGCGAAGCCGAACCCGACGGCAAATGGTGCGCGCTCGGCTCAGTCAAGTCGCAGATCGGGCATACCAAGGCGGCGGCCGGGGCGGCAAGCATGATTAAAGCCGTTCTCGCGCTGCACCAGCGCGTGCTGCCCGCGACGATCAAGGTCGGCGAGCCCAATCCGAAGCTCGATCTCGACAACAGTCCATTTTATTTGAACACCGAGACGCGCCCGTGGTTTTCCAAGCACGAGCATCCGCGCCGCGCCGCCGCCAGCTCGTTTGGTTTCGGCGGGAGCAATTTTCACGCCGTGCTGGAGGAATATCCCGCGACGCGTCACGAGGTTGCCTGGGACGGTTCGGTCGAGATTGTGGCCCTGTCCGCGCCTGATCCGGGACATCTGGAGACCAGGCTCGACGAATGGGGTACGGCGGCGGCCAAGGGGTTTGCCCGCAACGAGCTGGCCAATCGCGCGGCACGCGCGCGCGAGCAGTTCTCCGCAAGGGACGCCTATCGGCTGGTGCTGGTGGTCGAGTATCAGGCGGACTTGAGCAAACTCGTCGCCGCCGCGAGAGGCGCGCTGAAACAAAAGGGAACCGACGAGCCCTGGCAATTGCCGAACGTTTTCTTCGGCGGCCCGGGCGAGTTTGGCAAGCTGGCGCTGTTGTTCCCCGGGCAGGGCAGCCAGTACGTCGGGATGGGACGTGACGTGGTCTGCCAATTCCCGGAGGCGTTCGACGCGGTGGCCGAGGCGGATCAGGCCGCTGGGGGAAGTCTGGCCGAGCGGATTTATCCTCAGCCGACGTTCCGCGAGGAGACGCGCCAGGCCCGGGAAGAGGAGCTGAAACGCACGGAAGTGGCGCAGCCGGCGCTCGGGGCCGTCAGTCTGGCGCTGCTGCGCGTGCTCAAGCGGTTTGGGATCGAGCCCGACTTCGCGGCGGGGCACAGCTTTGGCGAACTGGTCGCGCTGCGTACGGCCGGGCGGATCGGCGACGAGGCGTTGCGCACTCTGGCCCGTTTGCGCGGTCGTTTGATGGGTGCGAGTAAGGAAGAGCGTGGTGCGATGCTGGCGGTGCAGGCCCCGCTGGAAGAGATCGACGCGCTGCTCAAAGGGGAAAGCGACGACGTTGTCCTGGCGAATCGGAACACGCCGACGCAGGGGATCATCTCGGGCGTTCGCAAGGCGGTCGAGCGGGTCGGCCAGGCGTGCGAGCGGCGTGGCTGGCGAACGAAGATGCTGGAAGTATCGACGGCGTTTCACAGTAAGTTTATGGCGCCGGCACAAGAAAAGTTCCGGGCCGCGCTGGAGGAAATCACGTTCGAGCTTGGACGGATTCCGGTTTTCGCGAACGTGACGGCGGCACTTTATCCGGATGATGCCGGCGGGGTCCGCGACCTGCTGGCGCGACAATTGACCAGTCCGGTCAATTTCGTGGACCAGATCAAACATTTGTACGATGCCGGGGCGCGAACGTTCATCGAGGTCGGTCCGAAGAATGTGCTGACGGGGTTGGTTAGAAATATTTTACAGGGTAAGCCGCTGCATGCGTTTGCGCTGGACGCCGGGCTGGGACGGGGCTCCGGGGTGGCGGATTTGGCGCGGGGGCTGGCGCTGTTGACGGTATTGGGATACACGGTCGACTTGCAGGCGTGGGAACGCCCGGCTCCGGAAGTCGTACGGCCGAAGATGCCCGTTCCCTTGCTGGGCAGAAATTATCGCAACCCGGCGAAGACGACGCCGGTAATCCATAAAGCGACGGTTTCATTCACGCAACAAGAGGTGGGAAACGTAAGTATGAAAAATGCAGAGAACGGCGGTGTGCCGGTGTCTTCGGCGAAGATGCCGACGTGTACCGCGAATACGGGCCAACTGGCGCAGGCATTCCAGGTAGTGCAGGAGGGGTTGCGTTCGATGCAGGCGTTGCAGCAGCAGACCGCCGCCGCGCACGAACGGTTCCTGCAAACGCAGGAGCATGCGCACAAGACGTTTCAGATGGTGATCGCGCAGCAGCAGCAATTGATGGCCGGCGTGTTGGGGTTGCCCAATGCGGTGTCCATGCCGGCACCAGTGGCGATCAGCCCACCCGTATCGGCGCCGGCGATTGCGCCGATGGAGCCGGTTTGCGCGCCGCCGTCGCCAATTGTAGCTGTGCCGAGCGAGTCGGGCGGTAATGGCGAGCCGGAGCCGGTTTCAACGAGCGCGCCGCCGCCGGTGGCGTCGGTTACGCCGGGGGGCAACGGTGAGGGCGAGCAGAGCAGCGGCGAGTTCGAGCGGATCGTGCTTGAGGCGGTTTCGGAGTTGACCGGCTATCCGGTCGAGATGCTCGAGCTCGACATGGACATGGAGGCCGACCTGGGGATCGATTCGATCAAACGGCTGGAGATCCTCGGGGCGGTGCAGCGGCGGGTTCCGGAGATGGCGGAGGTGAACTCGCAGTACATGGGCTCGCTGCGCACATTGCGCAACATTATCGAGTATGCCAGCGGCGGCGGAGAGGAGGCTGCCACGCCCGCGGACCCTACGCCTGCTCCGGCGCGGCCGACTGCGGTGCCGGAGCATTCTCAAGATAAAACACAGGCGGCGAAGCTCGAGCGGCGGGTGTTGACGAGTGTCGAATTGGCGCCCGCACAGCAGCGGCCGTTGCGGATTGCGAAGGCGCATGAGGTCTGGGTCACCGACGACGGCACGCCGCTGGCACCGACGATCGTCAAGCGGCTCGACGCGTTGGGACACGCGGCGCGGGTGATCGGGCCGCGCGCGGGGTGGCGTAACGCGAGCGAGCGCAAGGTCGGCGGGTTGATTCTTCTCGCAGCGCCCCAAGACGGCAATGTCGCGTCATGGGATGATGGTGCGGAAGAGGAATTGAAGGCGGCGTTCAAACGCGCGCGGAAGCTCGGGCCGAATCTACGAGCCGCGGCGGCCGAGGGCGGAGCGTTGCTGGTAACGATCTCGCGGCTCGACGGCGCGTTCGGGCTGCGCGGGGGTTCGTTTGACGCACTTCAAGGGGGTTTATCCGGACTGGCGAAGACAGCGGCGCACGAGTGGCCCGATGTTCTGTGTCGGGCGCTGGATGTGTCGAGCGCGTGGCGGGATGTAGACGTCGTCGCGGATACGATCATGCGCGAGTTGGGCGCCGACGGGCCGGTTGAGGTCGGGCTCGACGAGGGTCGGCGGGTCGGGCTCGAATTGGTAACGACGGCCGCGACGCCGGGGAGTCTGCCGCTCGACGACGACGACGTGGTCGTGATTAGCGGCGGGGCGCGGGGGGTAACGGCCGAGACGGCGTTGGCGTTGGTGCGGTCGAAGCGGCCGGTGCTGGTGCTGTTGGGGCGTTCGCCGGAGCCGACGCCCGAGCCGGATTGGCTGTCGAGTCTCGAGGATGAAGCCGAAATTAAGCGGGCGTTGCTGGCGAATGCGTTTGACACGCGGGGCAAAGCAGAACCTTGCACTCCCCGGCCCCGGCCGGCGGAGCTGGAAGCGGAATATCGTCGTCGAATGGCCAATCGCGAGGTGGGACGGAACCTTGACCGGCTGCGAGCGAGCGTGGCGACGGTGGTTTACCGCTCGGTTGATGTGCGCGACCTGACTGCCGTCGCGACGCTATTCGATGAGATTCGTCAACAGTACGGACCGGTGCGCGGGCTGATACACGCGGCGGGCGTGCTGGCGGATCACCGCATCGAGGACAAGACGCCGGAACAGTTTGATCGGGTCTTTGATACGAAGGTTCGTGGGTTGCGGGCGCTGTTGGAGGCGGTGCGCGACGATGATCTCAGGTTCATGGTGTTTTTCTCGTCGGTGAGCGGGCGGTTCGGCCGAGCTGGCCAGGTTGATTACGCGATGGCCAACGAAGTGTTGAACAAAGTTGCACATTCGCAGGCGGCCGTGCGAGAGAATTGCCGCGTGGTTTCGATCAACTGGGGTCCGTGGGATGGGGGCATGGTAACGCCGAGCTTGAAGCAGGAGTTCGCTCGGCTGGGGATCGAGTTGATCCCGCTCGAAGCCGGGGCGCGCTGTCTGGTTGACGAGTTGTGCATGCCGGCCCGCGGCGCGGTCGAGATTATAATCGGCGGATCGTTTCCGGAGTCGGCGGCGCCCGCGGTACCCGCCGAGCGGCCGCGACAAACCGTCTCGCACAACGGGAGGATGTCGGTGGCGTTCGAACGCGAGCTGGATGTCGAGACTCACCCGTTCCTGCGTTCGCACGTGATCGATGGGCATCCGGTGTTACCGATGGCGATGATGCTGGAGTGGCTCGGGCACGGAGCGCTGCACGACAACCCGGGTCTGGTTTTACACGGCATCGAAGACTTTCGCGTACTCAAGGGAGTGATTCTGAGCAACGGGCCGAAAACCGTGCGGGTGGTTACCTCGCGAGCCCGGCGTAAGGGTGAGACGTTTGAAGTGGACGTCGAACTGCGTAGCGGCGCGGAGGACGCGGAGGTCATTCACGCGCGGGCCAAAGCGCTGCTGGCGACGCGTTTGCCGGAGCCGCCGACGTACGAGCTGCCGGCGAAGTTACACGAGCTGTCTTACGCGCCGGGTGTCGAGGGGGCGTATCGTGACATTTTATTCCACGGCCCGCATTTCCAGGCGATCAAGAGTGTGGAGGGGATTTCGGAGCGCGGGATCGTGGCCAAAGTGCGATCGGCCCCGGCGCCGGCAGAATGGATGAAAGAACCATTACGGTCTTCGTGGCTTGGCGATCCGCTGATCGTGGATGCGGGTTTGCAACTGGGGATTCTGTGGTGCCGCGAGAAGCTGGGTGCGGTCTCGCTGCCGAGCTACGGTGCCAGCTATCGGCAATATCAGTCGAGCTTCCCGAAACAGGGCGTGACGACCGTGCTCGAAGTCGACGAGACGGGGCCGCATCGGCTGTCCGCGAGCATTACTTTCCTCGACGCCGACGGCCGGGTGGTCGCACGGAGCGAGGGATGCGAATGGGCGGTCGATGCGTCGTTGAGTTCGGCGTTTACCCACAACGCGCTCGCCGGCGCCTAGCCGACGGGGGATGATTAATGGCTGAGGCGACGCCGATTGCGATTGTCGGGCTGGGCGGAGTTTTTCCGGGGGCGCTCGATCTCGCTGCGTTCGGGCGGAACATCTTCGCGAAGACCGACGTGACGCGGCCGGTCCCGCCAGGTCGCTGGATCATCGATCCGTGTGATGCCTGCGACCCGCAACCGGGACCGGACAAGGCGTATTCCGACCGGGCCTGTTTTATCGAGGGGTTTTCGTTCGACCCGGCGGGGTTGGAACTTGAGCCGGAACTGCTTGCCGGGCTGGACCCGCTCTATTCGCTGGTATTACACGCGGGGCGTCAGGCTTGGCGGGACGGTATTTCCGAGGCGTTGGACCGGGAACGGGTGGGAGTAATGCTCGCGGCGATCGCGCTGCCGACCGAAGGATCGTCGGCGATTACGCGCGACGTGCTGGGACGCTCGTTTGCAAAACGGTTGTTGAGCGAGCAGCCGCGGGCTTCAGCCCGCGCGGCCTCGCGACCTCCAACACCCGCCGCACCTCTGAACGCACACGTCACGGCGCTGCCGGCGGGACTGTTGGCGACAGCGTTGGGATTGCGTGGCGGCAGTCTGACACTCGACGCGGCATGTGCGTCGAGCCTGTACGCGATCAAACTGGCTTGCGACGAGCTGCGGGCGGGGCGGGCCGAGGCGATGCTGGCGGGCGGCGTCTCACGGCCGGAATCGCTCTATACACAAATGGGCTTCAGTCATCTGCAGGCGTTGTCGCCGACGGGATGTTGCCGGCCGTTTGACGCGGAGGCGGACGGGCTGGTGGTCGGCGAAGGCGTGGGGATCACACTGCTCAAGCGGCTAGACGACGCGCTGCGCGATGGGGATCACATTTACGGCGTCATTCGCGGGATCGGGCTGTCGAACGATATCGCGGGCAGTCTGTTGGCGGCGGATTCGGAGGGACAGATCCGCGCGATGCGCCAAGCGTACGAACAGGCGGGCTGGTCGCCGACCGACGTCGATCTGATCGAGTGTCACGGGACGGGCACGCCGGTGGGCGATGCGGCCGAACTAGAGAGCCTGCACGCGTTGTGGGGTGAGAAGGGGCGGGTTGGGCAGTGCGCCATCGGATCGGTCAAGTCGATGATTGGGCATTTGCTGACGGCGGCGGGTGCGGCGGGGCTGATTAAGGTCTTGCTTGCTCTCCAGGAAGAGCGCTTGCCGCCGTCGGCTAATTTCACGCGCCCCGCGGCCGGCTTCGACCCGGAGGCAAGCCCATTCCGCGTGCAGACGCAAGCTGCACGGTGGGACCGCCGCGATGAAACCACGCCGCGCCGGGCGGCGGTGAGCGCGTTCGGCTTCGGGGGGATCAATGCACACGTTCTGGTCGAAGAATGGGATCCGAAGCTGAGTGAAAACACTGCCTCGACCACAAAGACAACGACTATTTCCGCAACAGCGGCTTCGCGGCGTGGAGACGAACGAACGCCGATCGCAATAGTCGGGATGGAGGCTCATGTAGGTGAGCTCTGTTCGCTGGGCGAGTTTCAAGAGCTGGTGTTGAGCGGCGCGTCGGCGATTCGGCCGCGGTCGGCGGATCGTTGGCGCGGATGTGACGAGCTTGCGACCGAGCAACTCGACGGTCGAGCAATGCCGGGGGCGTACATCGACGCGTTGCACGTCGATGTCGGCGAGTTTCGCGTGCCGCCGAGCGAAATCCCCGAGATCCTTCCGCAGCAGATGTTGATGCTGCAAGTGGTGGCAGAGGCGCTGGACGACGCGGGGATGCGCTCGACCAAGCGGCGGGTTCGCAGCGGCGTAATCATCGGGATGGGGCTCGACCTCAACACGACCAACTATCACCAGCGTTGGGTGTTGCTGTCGCAGGCGCGCGAATGGGCGCGCGAGCTGGGGCTGGAGTTGAGCGACGAGGAACTGGCGGAGTGGGTCGCGGCGCTGCGTGAGACGGCGGGACCGGCACTGAGTAGCGGGCGGGTGGTCGGCGCGCTGGGTAACATCATCGCGAGCCGAATCGCACGTGAGTTCGCGTTCGGCGGGCCGAGCTTTGCGATTTCAGCCGAGGAAGCATCGGGTCTGCGGGCGCTGGACGTTGGCGTTCGGGCACTACAACGGAATGAGTTGGATTCGGTCGTGGTCGGGGCCGTTGACCTGACGGGAGACGTTCGTGCCGTGCTGACCACGCATGCTCTGCGGCCGTACTCCGCGCGCGGCGAAGCGCGGCCGTTCGATGCTTCGGCTGACGGGACCGCCATAGGCGAAGGAGCGGCGGCGCTGGTGTTGAAGCGTCTGTCCGACGCGCAAGCGGACGGCGACCGGGTCTATGCGGTCGTGCGCGGGCTGGGCTTTGCGGGCGGCGATCGACCGGGGCAAATCAAGCAGCAAACATACGAACTGGCGTTGGAGCGGGCTTATGCGGACGCAGATCTGAAACCGGAATCGGTTGACTACATCGAGACGCACGGCAGTGGCGCTCCGGAGGAGGATCGCGTCGAAGCCGCCGCGCTGGCTGCTCACTTCGGAGCGGCCGGAGCCACGCCGTATGCCGTCGGATCGGTAAAAGCAAACGTCGGTCACACGGGAGCGTCGGCCGGTTTGGTTTCGTGCGTCAAGGCGGCGTTGTGTGTTCACCGGCGGATCATTCCGCCTCTGCGTGGGTATCGCGAGTCCGCGCCGGACGCGGCGTGGGATTCAAAGGTGTTTCAGACGCCACGAGTCGCGCAAGAATGGTCGGGCGACGGCAAGGACGGACCGCGCCGGGCCGGGGTGAGCGCCATCACACTCGACGGCAACTGCGCACATGTCGTGCTCGAAGAACCCGACGCGCGGGAATCAGCCCTCTCGCGACAAACGCGAAGAACCGAGCACCGGGCACACGAAGCGCTCGAAACGAAACGGACGCGGATTATCATTCCAACCGGTGCGCCGCCGCCGCGGCCAAAGCTGCCGGCGCGTGTGCTTGAGATAGCGGCCGGCGCCTCGCCGGCCGAGCGTGATCGGGGACCGAAGCGGGAGCAATCTCCGACCTCTCCGGCCCGCGAGGCGCGGGCCGCCACGGGGCTTGCCGCGTTCGTTGCTCAGACCGGTGTCGCTTCCGCCCGGGCGCACGAAGCATTCCTGAGCTTCTCGCAACGTGCAATGCAGGGGATGGAGCAGGCGTTGTCGCAGCAGACGCGCTTGCTCGAAGCGATGGTTTCAACGCCGGGGTCGACGATTCAGATTCCAAGTTCCATAGGAACCGGTCCCACAGCGCCGCCGGCGTATCCGCGTGAGATGTGCCTGGAGTTCGCGGTCGGGTCGGTGGCGAAAGTGCTCGGGCCGGAGTTTGCGGAGGTTGATACATATCGGGCGCGGGTGCGTTTGCCGGACGAGCCGCTGATGCTGGTGGACCGGATTGTCTCGGTCGCCGGTGAAAAAGGCTCGCTCACCAGCGGCACGGTGGTGACCGAGCACGACGTTTTGCCGAATGCGTGGTATCTGGACGGCGAGCGGATGCCGGTTTGCATCGCGGTCGAGGCCGGACAGGCCGACCTGTTTCTGTGCAGCTATCTCGGCATCGATCTCGTCGTCAAGGGGACGCGCACGTATCGGCTGCTGGATGCGACGGTGCGCTTTCACCGCGGTCTGCCAAAGTCGGGCGACGTGATCCGGTATGAGATCAACATCGACAAGTTCGTCCGTCAGGGCGAGACGTACCTGTTTTTCTTCCGTTTTGTCGGCTCGGTTGACGGCGAGCCGGTGCTGACCATGACCGAAGGCTGCGCGGGGTTCTTTACCGAAGAGGAAATCGAGAACTCCGGCGGGATCGCTTTGACGCCCGAAGAACAGGCGCCCGCGGCAGGTCGTCGTTGCGCGGATTGGCGCGAACTGGTACCGATGGCGCGAGAATCGTACAGCGAGCAGCAACTCGACGCGCTGAGAGCCGGTGATCTGGAAGAGTGTTTCGGACCACTATTCGCTGGGCTGGGGCTTGATGATCCATTGCGCATTCCTAGTGGCCGAATGCGGCTGGTGCATCGTGTGGTGGAGCTCGACCCGGTCGGCGGGCGTTACGGGCTCGGGATGATCCGGGCCGAAGCCGACATCCATCCCGACGACTGGTTCCTGACATGCCACTTCGTCGATGACATGGTCATGCCGGGCACGCTTATGCACGAGTGTTGCGCGCACACGCTGCGCGTGCTGTTGCTGCGGATGGGGTGGGTCGGCGAGCAGGCGGGCGTTTGCTACGAACCGCTGGTCGGCGTGTCGAGCAAGCTGCTTTGTCGCGGGCCGGTGACGCCGAAGACGAAAGTCGTCATCTACGAGGTGCAGCTCAAGGAAATCGGGTACGGGCCGGAGCCGTACGTGATCGCCGATGCGCTGATGTACGCCGACGGTCGGCGAATCGTGCAATTCACCGACATGTCGATGAAGATCACCGGGCTGACGCGTGAGCGGATCGAAGCGACGTGGCGGAATCGTCCGGAATCGTCCGCGCGATCCGTCGAGAAGCCGATTGGCGGCGGCGTACCCGCCGACGAGCCGAGACCGGCGCTATTTGACACCGACCGCATCGTCGCATTCGCGATCGGCAGCCCGACGTATGCGTTTGGCGAGAAATACAAGCCGTTCGAGCACGAGCGGCGGATCGCCCGTCTGCCCGGTCCACCGTTTTCCTTCCTGACCCGGATCACCGAGATCCATGCGCGTCAATGGGAATTGGAAGCCGGCGGCTGGATCGAAACGCAGTACGACGTCCCGCCCGACGCGTGGTACTTTCGCGCGAACCGTCAGCAATCAATGCCGCTGGCCGTGCTGCTGGAGATCGGGTTGCAACCGTGCGGCTGGCTGGCGGCGTATCTCGGTTCAGCGTTGCGAAGCCGGCTCGATCTGCATTTCAGGAACCTGGGCGGCCGCGCGACGTTGTACGAGGAAGTCTTCCCCGACGCCGGAACCCTGACCACCCGCGTGCGTCTGACCAAAGCGACGCAAGCGGGGGATACGCTGTTGCAGGAATACGATTTGCAGATCTGGCGAGCCGGGCGATTGGTCTATGGCGGCGCGACCGCGTTCGGGTTCTTCACGGATGCGGCGTTGTCGCAGCAGGTCGGCATCCACGACGCGACAGATCGGCTATACGTCCCGTCGCCGGGGGAAGTGCAGCGCGGCGAGCATTTCGCTCTGGAATCATTTGCGCCGCTGCACCCTGATGATCCGGACCGCGCGTCCGGGCCGGCGGCGGCGCTGCCCGGCCGAGCGTTGCGGATGAACGACGAGATCGAGTTGTACTTGCCGAACGGCGGACCACGGGGACTGGGATTCATTCGCGGGATCAAGGAAGTCGATCCGGACGAATGGTTTTTCAAGGCGCATTTTTACCAGGACCCGGTCTGCCCCGGCTCGCTGGGGTTGGAAGCGTTTCTACAGCTTTTGAAGGTGGCGGCGCGGCGGCGCTGGCCGGCGCTCGAGGAGACGCACCGCTTCGAGCCGATCGCGGTTGGCGCCGCGCATAGCTGGATATACCGTGGACAAATTATCCCGACCAATCGGCGGGTCGATGTGGAAGTGGTCGTGACCGATGTTCAGGACGGGGCGGCACCAACGATCATGGCCAATGGTTTTCTGAAAGTAGACGGCACCACGATCTACGAGATGACTGATTTTGCTTTGCGGCTGGTGCCGGTGGAATGATCGAAGACTGACCTGTATGAGATATTCGCGCGTCAAGATTGAAGCGATCACGTACGAGTTGGCTCCGAACGTCGTCACCTCGGCGGCGCTCGAGGAACGCTTGGCCGCGCTCTACAAAAAGATAGGCATCCCGTTCGGGCAGCTCGAAGCGATGACCGGCATCCGCGAGCGGCGCTACTGGAACCCCGATCAAACCATGGCCGACGGTGCCGCCAGGGCCGGCCGCAAAGCGTTGGAAGAATCCAACCTCCCCGTCGAGGACATCGGCTTGCTGATCTTCGGGGCCGTCTGCCGTGACAATCTGGAGCCGGCGACGGCGTGCGCGGTGGCGGACGGGCTTGGTCTGTCAGCGCATACGGAAGTGTACGACGTGTCGAACGCGTGCCTCGGCGTCTTGAACGGGATGGTGCAAATCGCGAATGCAATCGAGCTTGGTCATATCCGGGCCGGGATGGTCGTCTCGTGCGAATCGGCCCGGCAGATCGTTTACGAAACGATCGAAAAGCTGCTTGCCAACCCGGACATGGAGTTGCTCAAAACATCGCTCGCGACGCTGACCGGCGGTTCGGGGGCGGTGGCGGTGCTCCTGACCGATGCCTCGTTGTCGCCTGACGGCCACAAATTGCTCGGCGGGGTGGCGCGCAGTGCCTGCGAGCATCACAAGCTCTGCCGCTGGGGACCCGAGCGCGGGCTGCTCGGCAGTACGCCGCAAGTAATCGAAACACACGCGATCGAGGTGCTCGAGAACGGTGTCGCGCTGGGCGTGCGAACGTACCACGATTTCGTAACGGAATTGGGTTGGGCCGAGCACGGTTCGGACAAGATCATCTGCCACCAGGTCGGCGCGACCAACCGGGGGTCGATATTGAAGGCCCTGGAGATCCCGCCCGAGCGGGACTTCATGACGTTCGAGTATCTGGGGAACATCGGCACGGTCTCGCTGCCGATCACCGCCGCCATCGCCGACGAGCGCGGGTTTCTCGAGCGCGGCGACCGCGTCGGTTTTCTCGGCATCGGCAGCGGGTTGAACTGCCTGATGCTAGGCGTGGATTGGTAGCCGACCCCGCCGCCACATTTGATGTGGGACCGGTTTTCAACCGGTCACCTCGGCCGGCGAGGCGCCGGCCGCTACATTTGTTCTCCACAGTCCCGCGGCCCCGTATGTCGTTTGATGTTGCACGTTTTCGCGATCTGTATCCTTTTGAAAGCCACTGGCTCGACCTGGACGGTCCGCGCCTGCACTACGTTGATGAAGGCGCGGGCGAGCCGATCGTGATGGTGCACGGCAACCCGACCTGGTCGTTTTATTTCCGCGAGTTAATCAAGGAGTTACGCACGACGCATCGCGTCGTCGCCCTCGACCACATCGGCTGTGGGTTGTCGGACAAGCCCGGCGACGCGGAATATGAGTACACGTTGCGGCGGCGCGTCGAGGACCTCGAAACGCTTCTTGATCACCTGAATCTGAACCGGCGTATTACTCTGATCGGTCATGACTGGGGCGGGATGATCGCGGCGGCGTGTGCGCTGCGGCGGCTGGAGCGCGTCGAGCGGCTGGTGTTTTTCAATACGGCCGGGTTCTTGCTGCCGCCGGGGCAGCGGTTACCGTGGCAATTGTGGCTGATTCGGCACATGTCGCCGCTGGCGGCGTTGCTGGTGCGGGGATTCAACGGGTTTGCCGTCGGGGCAACGTATCTGGCGACGGCGAAGGGCTTGCCGCGCGAGGTGCGGGCGGCGTACCGATCGCCGTACGATTCGTGGAAGAACCGCATCGCCACGCTGCGTTTTGTGCAGGACATTCCGCTGGTGCCCGGCGATCGCAGCTACGAGTTGGCCAAGTGGGTGGACGACCGGCTCGAACAACTGCGGCAGCGGCCGGTGTTCATCGGCTGGGGCGAGCGGGATTTCGTGTTTGACCTGCGTTTTCTGGCAGAGTGGCGGCGGCGCTTGCCGGAGGCTCAGGTACACAGCTTCGCCGACGCGGGTCATTATGTTTTGGAGGACGCGTCGGAAGCGCTGATTCCGAAGGTGCGCGAGTTCGTCGAGCGGACGGAACGGGCAGAGGTCGCGTCATGAGCGGGGTTGCCGAAATCGCACAGACCGCGCGCACCGTCAACATCGCGGAACATCTCTCGCAAATGGCGCGGCGTTATCCCGATAAACGCGCCGTCGTCCACGCCGGCGGCGGACAGCCGTACAAATACATCACTTTTCGCGAACTAGCGGCCCAAAGCGACAACTACGCACACGGTCTGGAACGGATCGGAATCACGCGCGGGACGCGGACGATCCTGATGGTGCGGCCGAGCCTGGAACTGTTCGCGCTGACGTTCGCGCTGTTCAAGGTCGGCGCCGTCCCGGTGCTGATCGATCCCGGCATGGGGCGAGAGAAACTCGTCGAGTGTCTGGCAAAGGTGGAGGCGGAAGCATTCATCGGCATTCCATTGGCGCATGTGCTTCGAACACTGTACCGCGGGGCGTTCAAATCGGTCAGAACGGCGGTGACCGTCGGGCGGCGTTACTTCTGGGGCGGACATCGGCTGGCGGATATCGCGGCCGAGCCAGGGCGAGCGTACGAAACGACGCCGACACGGGCCGACGAGACCGCGGCGATCCTGTTCACCAGCGGCAGCACGGGGCCGGCCAAGGGCGTCGTCTACACACACGGCATCTTCGACGCCCAGGTCCGCTACCTGCAATCGCACTTCGGGTATGGTCCGGACGAGGTTGATCTGGCGACGTTTCCGCTGTTCGCGCTGTTCGACGCGGCACTGGGGATGACGGCGGTGATTCCGGAGATGGATGCCTCGCGGCCGGGATCGGTGGCCCCGACGAAGATCATCGAGGCGATTACCAATCAGGGTTGCACGCACATGTTCGGCTCGCCGGCGCTGCTCGATCGGGTCAGCCGTCATGGCGAGGCGCATGGCGTCAAGCTGCCGACGCTGAAGCGGGTGATCACGGCCGGGGCGCCGGTGCAGCCGGCGCTGCTGGAACGCTTCCACAAGCTGCTGCCGAATGATGCGGAGATTCATACGCCTTACGGGGCGACGGAATCGTTGCCGGTCGCTTCGATCGGAAGTGCGGAAATTCTTGGTAAGACCAGAGAAATCACCGCGCGGGGCGGCGGCACGTGTGTCGGCCGACCGCTGCGCGGGATCGACGCGCGGATCATCGAGATCAGCGACGAGCCGATCGAGAAGTGGGAAGATGCGCGCGAGTTGCCGATCGGCGAGATCGGCGAGATCACGGTGAAGGGTCCGGTGGTCACGCACGAGTATTTCAAGCGCCCGGAAGCGACAAAGCTCGCCAAAATCCGCGACGGCGCGGCAATCGTCCATCGCATGGGCGACGTGGGATATCTTGACGAGCATGGCCGGCTGTGGTTCTGCGGACGTAAGGCGCATCGCGTGGTAACCGAGCGGGGCACGCTGTTCACCGTGCCGTGCGAGGCCGTGTTCAATCAGCATCCGCACGTCTTCCGCACCGCGCTGGTAGGCGTCGGCGGGCCGGGCAAACAGCGGCCGGTTCTGTGCGTCGAGCTCGAACGGAGTGATAGCGGGATTGGGAAGGATCAATTGACGAACGAACTGCTCGCGCTGGGCGAAGCGAACGAGCTTACGAGAGAGATCACAACCATTCTGTATCATCCCGCGTTTCCGGTGGACGTCCGGCACAATGCGAAGATCTTCCGCGAGAAGCTGGCCGTCTGGGCCGCGGAGCAGCTCAAGTGAACGCGCTCGTTACCGGCGGCGGCGGGTTTCTGGGCCGAGCGATTGTCGAGCGGCTGATCGAGCGCGGCGATCAGGTTCGCAGCTATGCCCGCGGGGATTATCCCGAATTGGCGGAACTTGGCGTTGAAACGTTACGAGGTGATCTACGCGATAGTGATGCCGTCAGCGACGCGTGTCGCGGTTGCGATGTTGTGTTTCATGTAGCCGCGCGGGCGGGCGTGTGGGGCAATTACGAGGAATATTACGGGCCGAACGTGCGTGGGACGGAGAACGTCGTCGCCGGTTGCCGGACCCATGGTGTATCGCGGCTGGTTTTCACGAGCTCGCCGAGCGTGGTCTTCGGCGGCGGGGACATGGAGAACGCCGACGAGTCGGCAGCGTACCCGGCCCGGCATTCTTCACATTACAGCGCGACCAAGGCGCTCGCGGAACAGCGGGTTCTGGCGGCCAATGGCGAGCACCTGCGTACGTTGGCGTTGCGGCCGCACCTGATTTGGGGTCCGCGTGACAACCACATCGTGCCGCGTTTGATCGAGCGCGCCCGGGCGAGACAGCTTCGGCAGATCGGTTCAGGTGAAAACAAGGTCGATTCAACGTACATCGACAATGCGGCCGACGCGCACGTGCTGGCGGCCGATGCGCTCGAGGCGAACCCCGAGGCGGCCGGGCGGGCATACTTCATCAGCAATGGCGAGCCGCTGCCGGTGTGGGAGTTAATAAACCGGATCATCGCCGCCGCGGGCCTGCCGCCGGTGACGCGCGGGATTTCGCACCGCACGGCCCGCACGATCGGCGGTATTCTCGAATTCGTGTACACGGTTTTTCGCATCAAGACCGAGCCGCGGATGACGCGTTTTGTGGCTGACGAGTTGGCGACGAGTCACTGGTTCGACATCTCCGCGGCCCGTAGGGAGCTTGGCTACCAGCCGCGCGTCTCGATCAACGAGGGTTTGCGTCGGCTGGAAGCATGGTTTCGCGAAACCGGCGGCCGTCAGTCCGCCGCAAAAGGCGTGTAGCGCCCGGTCCTATTCAAACGAGTATCACGAAGGTTGTGGCTCGGCGGTTTGTTCCGTCACTTCGGCCGCCTTTTTCATCTTTTCCCTGAGATCGTTGACGGCGTCACGGATCGCATCTTCGGCCAAGACACTGCAATGAACCTTCTCCGGCGGTAATTCCAGATCTTTGGCAATGTTGGCATTTTTGATCTCGAGCGCCTCGTCCAGACTGCGACCCATGAGCCACTCGGTCGCCAGCGAGCCGGACGCGATCGCCGAGGCGCACCCGAACGTTTTGAACTTCGCCTCGACGATTTTTTCGTGCCCGTTAATTCGGATCTGGAGCTTCATCACGTCCCCACAGATCGGCGAACCGATGGTCCCGGTGCCGACGTCGGCGTCGTCCTCGTCCAGTGAACCGACGTTGCGGGGATTCTCAAAGTAATCGACGAGCTTCTCGCTATAAGGCATAGTGCAATTCTCCCAAAGCCGCCTCAATGCACCTTCCATTCAACCTTGCGCGGGTCGATACCCTTCTGCGCCATTTCGTACAGCGGACTGATCTCGCGCTTCTCCTTCACAACGGCTATGACCCTCTCGATTACATGATCGATTTCGTCTGCCGTGTTGAAGCGCCCGAGCGAAAACCGAATACTGCCGTGCGCCAACATGTCATCAACGCCGAGCGCTCGCAGGACGTAGCTCGGTTGCAGAGACGCGCTCGTACACGCCGACCCGCTGGATGCGGCAATTTCCTTGAAGCCCATCATCAGGGCTTCCGCTTCGACGTACGCGAATGCAAGGTTGAGGTTACTCGGCGTGCGCTCGGTGGGGTGACCGTTAAGGAAAATCATGTCGAGCCCCGACATGATGCCGTCACGCAGACGATCGCGCAAACCGGTGAGCCGCTTGGACTCGGTTGCCATATCCCGGCCACAGAGTTCGGCGGCCATTCCAAGACCGACTATGCCGGGAACGTTGAGCGTGCCGGAGCGCAGGCCGCGTTCGTGCCCGCCGCCGTGCAAGAGAGGTTTGGGGCGGACGCGCGGGTTCTTCCGGCGGACGTACATGGCGCCGACGCCCTTGGGGCCGTGGATTTTGTGGGCACTAAGCGTCAACAGGTCGATACCCATTTCCTGAACGTCGATCGGGACTTTGCCGAAGGTCTGGCAGACATCGGTGTGAAAGAAGACGCCTTTCTCTTTGCAGATTTTTCCGATCTCGGCGATCGGCTGGAGCGTGCCGATTTCGTTGTTGCCGTGCATGATCGAGACCAGGATCGTCCCGTCCGTGATCGTGTCGCGCAACTCGTTCAGGTCGATCCGGCCGTATTTATCCACGCCGAGCATGGTGATCCGATAGTCGTGCTTATCGAGATAACGGCACGGGTCGATGACGGCCTTGTGCTCGGTTGGCTGGGTGATGATGTGCCTGCCGCGGTCGGCGTACATCTCCGCCAGGCCTTTGATGACCGTGTTGTTTCCCTCGGTCGCGCCGCTGGTGAAGATGATCTCGCGCGGCTCGGCCCCCAGCAGCGCGGCCACCTGTTCGCGAGCCCGATCGACCGCCTCGAGGGCCTCCCATCCGAAGCTGTGGTCGCGCGAGGCCGCGTTGCCGAACTTATCCGTGAGATACGGCATCATGGCTTCGAGCACTCGCGGGTCGAGCGGGGTAGTCGCGTTGTTGTCAAGATAGATTCTTTTTTTCATTGCGCCACAATCTTCCTCGCATCCGCGGTTTTCCGGCCGGAATAGCGATTATCAAATGCAACGTCCGCCACGGTGATGCCCTTGAGAAAACTGCCGAACATACGGTGAACCTTCACCATCGGACCCCGAACGGGACAGTCCTCGAATATCTTACACGGGGGATCGTCCGGCTGAGGTAGCGCGCACTTCACCAACCGAGGCGGGCCTTCGACAGCCTCGATCAATTTCGAAAGTGAGATCTGCTTGGGCCCGACGGCGAGCGCGTATCCACCCCGCGCGCCGCGGACGGAACGCAGGATGCCATGCTGGTTGAGCGTTTTGAGGACGTTCATCAACAACGGCAGACGTACGCCGTAAAGCTTGGACATATCGCGGGCACAGACGACTTTCTGACCGACATTGGCCAAATGGCATGTGGCGATCAAGGCGTATACGGTTTTCCTGGTCAGAGTAAGCATCTCACATAGGAATATAGTATCAACAGGGTACCATTTCAAGCTCGGGTTTGAAAAAGGGAGCAGGCAGGCTGGTGTTCTGTCAGCGTTGCTTTGAAGGATTCAACCTGAGGAGCCCCGGCCGTGGAGGCGGGGACGCCCCGCGGGCCCGGGCGTCGGCGCCGCCCGCCTCGGCACGCCCGCGGCTCCTCAGGTTGAATCCTTCAAAGCAACGCTGACAGAACACCAGCCTGCCTGCTCCCTT
>JAUWNI010000189.1 GCA_030612705.1 Phycisphaerae bacterium
ACTCAATGGTGCTCTCAACGGCCTACCCCAGCACTTCGTGCTGGGCTACGTTCAGATGCCCCTCCGGGGCAGATTCGGCCAAAGCATGGACAAGAGACGCCCGCAGATTGTGTCACGGAGCCGGAATTCCGGGAAGTGCGCCGGTTTTAGCTCGGCACACTATGGCCATAAAAGCGCATCGGAAACGAAATGCTTTTTCACCAACGCGAGCTGGCCGCGGGCGTCATCGTAGTCGGCGTAACGTCCGGCCAACACGATGTACATCGCAGTTCGGCCGCGGGTTTCCTCGCGGATATAGGCGTCGAGACCTTTTCGATTCAGGTCGGTTTGGAGGTTTTCGGCGTTGACTCTTTCGCGGAATGCGCCGCACTGGACGGCGAAGTGGTTGGCGTTGAGTTGCAGACGCCGCTGGGCAGCCTTGACGTAGGGACCGCTGGTGAATGTCCGGGTGATTTCGGCATAGAATCGGGAGGTCGCCCCCCACTGCCCTATGCGTTCCTGGCACAGGCCGATCCGAAACAGGACGAAATCCTTGGGCGGATCGGCTGGCATGCGCCGCGCCGCCGCCTGAAGGCTTTGCGCCGCCTGGCTCCATTGCTCGTCCTCGAAATGCAGCGTGCCGAGCACGATGTACGCCCGCCAGGTGATATCCGTTTCGGTCGGCGTCGTGGCACAGCGGCGAAGATCGGAATATGCCTGCGGCCGGCGACCGGCCTGCGCGTTGCTCATGCCGCGAATGTACAGCGCCTGCGCGAACTCCGGCCCTTCGTTCACCTCGCTTAGAAAACGATTGAGCGGGTCGATGGCCCGAACGTAGTCTTTTCGTTCATAGCGCTCCTGGCCCCGCGCGAGCCACATTTGCTGCTGCTCGGTCAGGCGGTTCGCGCACCCGGTCAACAGCAACAAAAGCCCCGCGCCCACTAGTGCTCCAAACAATGATCGCAGTATCGGTTTCATCCCGAAAAGCGTAACGCAGACGTCATTCCGGGGAAACCCGAGAACAATCAAATTACTCTCAGGCACACGCAACACGACAGGAGAGCACAAAACAGAGCAACTCGCTGACGCTCAGGGTTCTGATTGGCGCCGGCATACAACCTGGGCAACTTTCTACGTCGGTTGGCGCTGCCGAGATATGTGAAGCACCGGTCGCTAACAGTCCGCCGCTCAAACACAGTCGTTCTTGTCAGGATGTCCGCCCGATCTTGACGTTGAGCCACCGATT
The DNA here is from genome assembly GCA_030612705.1 of Phycisphaerae bacterium. Lineage (GTDB taxonomy): Bacteria > Planctomycetota > Phycisphaerae > UBA1845 > Fen-1342 > JALSRY01. The sequence continues at coordinate 1,226 of JAUWNI010000189.1, forward strand.
TATTATGATGATATTATCATGTGTGGTAACGGGGAAATCCCGGTTACCTGAATGGGGGGAATTTCGATGGCTATTGGGAAAGGATGAGAAAATGAGACGACTTCTTCTATGTGCGATGACCTTTATGCTTGTGTTCGCGGTCGGCGTATCAGCACAACCGACCGGCTCGCTGGCCGGGTGGGGCTATAACTCCCACGGCGAAGCCGAACCCCCCGCGGGCGAGGATTACACATCCTGTTCGGCAAGCTACACCCATGGTTTGGCGATGAAGGCCGACAGCTCGATCGCCGGGTGGGGCTGGGATCTCGACGGCGCAGCCACTCCGCCCGCCGGTAACGACTTTCAAGCGGCTTCCGCGGGTTGGTATTTCAGTGTTGCGCTCAGGACTGACGGTTCGCTCTACGGTTGGGGCAGAAACGATTTGGGTCAGACCAACGTGCCCGCCGGCAACGACTTCGTGATGATTGCCGCGGGTCAAGATCACGGTACGGCCATCACGACCGATGGTTCGCTAGTTGGATGGGGTGACGGCGACGCGGCTAATCCGCCCGCCGGTAACGACTACACAGCTATTGTCGCGGGCTGCCATTTCGGTCTGGCACTCAAGGAAGACGGCTCGATCGTGGGATGGGGCAGTAACAGTCAAGGACAATCCACGCCTCCGGCGGGCAACGATTATGTCGCAATTGCCGCCGGTGGTCTTCATGGCTTAGCCGTCAAGGCCGACGGTTCGCTCGCCGCGTGGGGATGTGACTGGTTTGGGGAAGTCTCCGGCGCACCAGCCGGAAACGACTTTGTGGCTGTTGCCGCGGGTACCTATCACAGCCTGGCGCTTAAGGCGGACGGCTCGATCGTTCATTGGGGCGACGACGCCAACAACCAAGACCAGGTGCCGGCCGGGAACGACTTCATAGCCATTGGCGGAACCGGTGATACCGGGGTGGCACTGAGGTATAGCGACGTATTGCTCGGCGATCTCGATGGCGACGGCGACGTCGACCTGGCCGACCTCGCCCAGTTGCTGTCCAACTACGGCATGACCAGCGGCGCAATCTATGAGGACGGCGATCTTGACGGTGACGGTGACGTCGATCTGGCGGACCTCGCCGCACTGCTGGCAAACTACGGAGTCGGCAACCCGTAGCCGTCACCCATATTACATTCGCCATGGATCACATGGCTAGAGCCTAAGTACGCCGCGGAGACCGCTTTCCGCGGCGTGTTTTCGCGCGTCGAGTGTCAGCTGGCGGGTAAAATGTGATAGAATGTTCTTATGTTGACGATGGGGTGCGAGTAGAAGTGCAAAGGAGCGAAAGATGATTCGTCCTATTGTTATGCTGTTGACTGTTATGATGATTCTGCCGATCGTCGGGTGCACGGATTTGTTACAGCCGAGTCAGACCACCATCGAGCTCGTGAACCCGGGGCGTTATCCGGTGCAAGTCACGCTCTATCTCGGCCAGAATCAGTTGTCCACCTGGGCGGTCCTGGCCACCTTGGGCGAGGAAATCGAGCGTACGGTCGCGGCCGGCGAAACGATCACCATCACCCGCAAGTGCGACGAACTCCAGGCGGCCGTGATCGACGACGCGGATGTCATGATCGGCGGCGTCGATATCGGGCCGAGCAACAATTCGGACGCCGTCCTCCGCGACGGAACCGATTTCGGCTGCGGCGACAGGATTCGGTTCACGTTCGACTATCCCGACGTAGTCCTGCCCACCACGCTGGACATCGAGGTTTCGTACCCGGGTTAGAGCCGTACTACGTCTTGGGTGAGCATTCAGCGGTCAGCAATCAGCGATCAGCCATTCTCGTTGCATGGCGGGCAGGTGCCTTGCCTTGGTCATGTTCCCGCGATGCTTTCAATAACACGTTATTTACGAAATTCGGTCGCCGTCGCTCGTCTTTCGGCTGATCGCTGATTGCTGACAAGAATTACAATTCGATCTGACTTCGCTCCTCGTCCTCCATAATGTCCGCCAAACGCATCCGGACGTAGTCAACGTCGATCGTCACCTCTTTATTGACCGCGTCGGAGGCGTTGAAGGCGATGTCGTCGATGACCTTCGCGCAGATCGTGTAGAGCCGCCGGGCGCCGATGTTCTCCAGCACCTGGTTGGCGCGGTAGGCCATCGCGGCCATCTCTTTGACCGCATCGTCGGTGAACGTCAGCGTGACACCCTCGGTTTGCATCAACGCGATCTGCTGCTTGATCAACGCGTTCCGCGGCTCGGTCAGGATGCGGTGATAGTCTTCCGCCGACAGGTCGTGCAATTCCACCCGAATCGCAAAACGCCCCTGCAACTCCGGCATCAAGTCGCTCGGATGGACCTGTGTGAACGCCCCGGCGGCAATGAACAGAATATGGTCCGTCCGCACCAGACCGTAACGCGTGCTCACAGCCGAGCCCTCGACCAGCGGCAGCAAGTCCCGCTGCACCCCGCTGCGTGAGACGTCCGGCCCGCCGATCTCACCTACCGGGCTTCCGCAGATCTTGTCCAACTCGTCGAGAAAGACCATCCCGCTCTGCTCGCAACGCGTGACCGCCGCCTCGTGCAAGGCGTCCTGGTCGATCAGCCGATCGATCTCTTGCTGCGCGAGCAACTCCAAAGCGTGCGGCACCGGCAATCGCTGGCGGCGGGTACGCGGGGGCATGACCCGCTCCATGAACTGCTCGAACTCGGGTCCCATCTGGTCGAGCCCCATGTTCGACATCACGTGGCTCGAAACCGCCTTTTCGGAAATCGAGACCTCGATCGTCCGTTCCATCAGCCCGCCCGCTTTTAACTGGCTGCGCAGTTTTTCACGCGTCCGCTGTCGACGATCGGCCTGCTCCGAGTCAAGCGGATCATAACGGTCGGATGCCGGTAGCAATTGATCGAGAATGTGGTCTTCGGCAAGCTTTTCCGCCCGCTCGCGGACGGTTTCCGCCGCCTCGGCCCGTTCCAGTACCACCGCTCGCTCGACCAGATCGCGGATGATCCCGTCCACATCGCGGCCGTGGTAGCCCACCTCGGTAAACTTTGTCGCCTCGACCTTAACGAACGGGGCGCTAATGAGTTGCGCCAAACGCCGAGCGATCTCGGTCTTGCCCACTCCGGTCGGACCAATCATCAGGATGTTCTTCGGGGCCACGTCCTCGGCCAACTCCGGCGGTAGCCGCAAACGACGCCAGCGGTTCCGCACCGCGATGGCTACGGCCCGTTTGGCGTCCTCCTGACCAACAATGTACCGGTCCAGCGCTTTAACAACTTGTCGGGGTGTCAACTCGTTCATTATCGCAATCCTGATCCGCTCTCGTGAGCGCACAAATCCACTCCAGAGCTTTACAGATCAACTAAATATCATAGCTGCTGACATTCACTGTATGCAAATAACCCCGTATTGCCACTATCTGGCGGGTCCATGACACAATCTGCGGGCGTCTCCTGCTCAGGCTTTGGCCGAATCTGCCCCGGAGGGGCATCTGAACGTAGCCCAGCACGAAGTGCTGAGGTAGGCCGTTGAGAGCACCATTAAGTCCCGGAGGGACGATTGAAGCTTCAGTCGTCCCTACAGGACTCGCGTTTTCTCGGCGTCGCATGAGTCCCAGCACTGCGTGCTGGGCTACGCTCGCATCGTCCCTACGGGACGGCTGCGTCCCGCGGATTGTGTCACGCACCCGGCTGCTGTGTGAATAGGCTTGCGGTGGGACACCCCCTTGACGATAATGTGAGAATATAAGTGGAGATATAGTTTCGATTTTCGACATGCGGGACTCATAACGTAGGTGGAACCATGAATTCAAGATGGACGGAAATGCGAGTTTTTCAGGGTGCCAGCCGGCGGCGACTCGGATTCACACTAGTCGAGTTGTTGACCGTCGTGGCCATCATCATGTTGCTGATCGGGATCCTCATCCCGACGCTGTCGCGCGCTCGGGAGCATGCCAAGGCCACCGCTACCAAGGCCATCCTGAAGGGGGTAGGCGACGGTCTGGAGATGTTCAGGAACGAGAATCCCGAGGAATGTCGCGGCGGCGACGGGTATCCCAGCTCGGCCATGCGCGACGATCCGACCGAACCCAACGAGCAGTGGATCTTCGGCGCCCAGTGGCTGGTTCGCTATTTGATCGGCAAGCCGGACCTGACGTTGATAGACAAGACGGTCTTTGGGTATGTTCCACGCCGAAATGTGCCGCGCGCGGTGCTCGCGTTGGGGGGGACACAATTTTTCGAGGAGGAGTATTGGTACGATATTGATAACACGAGCAATCCGCATGCGCCGCTTCAGCGGGTCGGGCCGTATTTGCCGCTGGAAAACGTGATGATGGAGATGCCCGAGAACCTCGAAGGCGCACCTGACGCGTCAGGATATCCTAGTGAAGTTAGTGCGCTGACGTTTCAAACCCCGGTCATCCTCGATAAGTTCGACTATCCGATCCTGTACTACTCGGCGAACACGCGTCTATATAAGAAAATGAAGGGCTCCGCGCCCGTGGCCGGCTACGACGACGCCGCCCAGGATCCCGCGGCTTCCGGCATCTATGCTCATACCGACAACGCGCTGTTCACCGGTATTGCGGGCGGTGACCCGGCCATGCCCCCCTGGGACTTCGCCGGTATCGGACCGGCCGGACACAAGCTGGTGGAATTCGGAACGTGGACCAACGGCCTGCCGGACGATCCGGCGGATTTCGACCTTCCCGAGAACACCTACACGTTCCCGAATTACATCCTGAACAAGGACATGTTCGAATCCACGAATCGCACCGGCGTCGTGCCGAATCGGCCGGATTCGTTCCTGCTGATCACGCCAGGCCCGGACGGCATCTTTGGCAACGGAGACGACGTGACCAATTACTAGTGGGTCCGTCACACGTTAATTTGCGGGTAGCGTCGGGTCTCCGTGCCCGACGGAGGTCGTCGAAAGCCGTTCGTTTGCTACGTCGGGCACGGAG
>JAUWNI010000102.1 GCA_030612705.1 Phycisphaerae bacterium
AGCGACGCCGCAGCCCGCCATCCAGTCCGGGGAAGACCGTCGCCACGTCGGTGTGTTTGAAGTATTCAAACCAGCCCCGCAGCGTCCGGTTGACGCTCGCGATGATCACCCGCAGACTGCGGCCGCTGACCCGCGGCGTCCTGACCCGCAGCGTGTCCTTGAGCTTCCGGACGCTCTTTTCACGCGGGAAGCGGTGGAACCATCCGGTTCGCCGCCGATCACGCTTGAAGTGGTAGCCCAGAAAGTCGAACCCGTCGGGTCCGTTCAAGTCCACGATCCGAGTCTTGCTCGGGTGCAGCACCAGGCCGGCCTCGACCGACCAACTCCGCACCTTCGCTAACGCCGTTTCGGCGGCGGCCGCGCTGCGACACAGGATCACCAGATCGTCCGCATAGCGCACCATCTCGAAGCCCGCTTCGGCCATCTGATGGTCGAGTGGGTCAAGATAGATATTGCTGAGCAGCGGTGAGATCTCGCCCCTCCTTTCGAACGTTTACCTGCACTATGTGCTGGACGAATGGTTCGCGCGGGAGGTTCAGCCGCGGATGCAAGGTCGTGCGTACCTGGTTCGCTTTGCGGACGATGCGGTGATGGGATTCGAGTGCGAGCGTGACGCCCGTCGGGTGCTGGAAGTGCTGTCGAAGCGCTTTGCCCGGTACGGGTTGAAGCTCCACCCGATGAAGACCCGGTTAGTGAAGTTCGTTCGGCCGCCGTGGCGCGACCCGTCGAAGGGTTCGGGCCCCAAGCGTTCGAACGGCAGCTTCGACTTCCTGGGCTTCACCCATTATTGGTGTCGATCGCGTCGCGGGAACTGGGTGGTCAAACGCAAGACGGCCGGTAGCCGAGTGAGTCGATCAATCCGGGCGATCAATCAATGGTGCCGACAGCATCGGCATGGGGAGATTCGTCATCAGCATCGGGCCCTGACGCAGAAGTTGCGGGGACATTACGCGTACTACGGTATCACCGGGAACGCGCCGGCCCTGCACGGGTTTTACCGCCCGGTCCGCCGAATCTGGAAGAAATGGCTCGGTCGCCGATCACAACGTGGGTATTTCACGTGGCCGCATTATGTGCGGTTGCTTGAGCACTACCCGCTTCCGCGGCCGGTCGTGGTCCACTCGGTCTATCGCCCGTAGCGAATCCCTGATCCGAGGAGCCGGATGCGGGAGTCCCGCCCGTCCTGATCTGTGGGGGCCTCGGGTGGGAAACCACCCGGGGCTACCCGATAACCTCAAATTCCGCCCTGCTGCCGCAATTCCCCGATCTTCTCCGGCGTATATCCCAATACGTTGGTCAATATCTCGTCCGTGTGCTGCCCCAACAGCGGTGGGGGCAGGCGAATGTCCGGCTGTGTTTCGGAGTACTTGATCGGGACTCCGCCGAGACGCAGTGTGCCGATGGTTGGGTGGGGGATCTCGGCGACCATGCCCCGGTGCAGGATTTGCGGGTCGTTGAACAGGTTTTGCATGTTGTTGACCGGGCCGCTGGGGATCGACGCCTCCACAAACAGCTCTACCCACTCATCGCAGGTTTTTTGAGAAATCACGTCGGCGACCAGCGGCAAGAACACTTCGCGGTTCTCCACCCGCTTGGGATTGGACTCAAACCGCGGGTCGTCGATCCATTCCTCCTTGTCGATCAGCTTGCAGAAGTTGACCCATAGTTTCTGGTTCGCCACGGCAATCGCGATCGGCCGGTCCTTGGTGTTGAAAACCTGGTAGGGAATGATCGACTCGTGCGCCGTGCCCCAGCGCGTGGCCTCCTTGCCGGCGACGAGGTAGCTGCTGGCGATGTTGGCCAGCGCCGAAGCTTGGGTGTCGAGCAGGCTACAATCGATAAACTGGCCCTTACCGGAACGTTCTCGCCAGAGCAAGGCCGCCGTGATGGCCCCCTGGGCATGGACGCCGGTGACGATGTCGGTGATCGCCACGCCGACCTTGCACGGCTCTCCCCCCCGCGGGCCGGTGATCCACATGAGCCCGCCGACGGCGGAGAGCACCATGTCGTAGCCCGGTCGATCGCGGTATGGGCCGTCCTGTCCATACGCGCTGATCGAGCAGTAGATCAGACGAGGATTAATCTCTCGCAGCGCCTCGTAATCAAGTCCGAAGCGTTTCATTAGTCCCGGGGTAAAATTTTCCACCAGAACGTCGGAAATCCCGGCAAATTCCTTGACCAGCTCCACCCCGCGCGGTTTCTTGAGATCGATCACGATCGACTTCTTATTGCGGTTGCAGCAGAGGTAATACGCGCTCTCACCGCCGGCGAACGGCGGCCCCCAGGCGCGGGTATCATCGCCGGAGCCGGGTCGTTCCACTTTGATCACTTCGGCCCCCAGGTCTCCGAGCATCATGGTGCACCACGGGCCGGCGAGAATTCTGGAAAGATCAAGAACTCGAATCCCGCTCAACGGCAAGTCGTTCGCTGGCTGATCGGCCATTCTGCTTTCTCCCTGATGGTCGACAAGGATCTCATTTCACGAGGAGCACTGCTCTGGCTACATGAAGAGTGCTTGCTCCGAACGGCATGAAGCCGCCGGGCTTTGTTGTTTTCGCAGTTTATGATAACGCATTTCACGTATCTTCATATGTTCTTTGGGCTTTCGTTTCTATTGTTGGGAGGTTTTGCCCGCGTGAAGCTTTTGCCGGCGCTCGGCACTCTGATTCGTATCGCTAAAAAGTGTCTTGTACGCTCCCCCTTTCACGGTAGAGGCGGGACGTGGAAACGGAGCACGCGCAGGCCACTCAGGCCCCGGTAACCAAAAGGCCCGGAAACACGCTATGCCCGCGCTACCCCACCGCGCCACGTCTCGACTCTACTGGTCGGCTATTTCGGCGGTTACTCGCTTGGCACCGCCGGATTAGTGTGCTAATGTAATGAGTCTATATCTGCGGAGAACGTTTATGTCGATTGATCGATCGTTACGTATTCAAAGCTCGCTCACGCGGCACCGGAATGTTTTGACCCGGGCCGAGCGGATCCAGATTTTGCTGGACCGTGGCCGGAACGAGTCGGAAAGTGTCCTCGGGCTGCCGAAAATCGCCCACCGCAAGGCCAAGGCCGGCAAGAAGAAGGATGATGATGATGCTGAGAAAGCCGCCGCTACCGAGGCCGGGACTGAAGAGGCCAAGTAGCGTGGCGATGATCTGTTCGGCGCGCCCGCGTGCCTGCGAGCCGCGCCGGTGATTGTCCCGCCTTGTTTGGTGAAAGTCCTCGTCATCACGAACTGCCGCCGCCACCAGCCCGCTACTACCCGCATGAAAAAGATTTTCGGACGATTTCTTTGGGAAGATTGTGAACCGAAGGAGCCGCACGACGTATGCGCAGTGGACCGGTCCGGCCGCGGGTCGGCGTACCGCTATTGACAGGCCGCTGTTAGTGTATATATTCTCAACAGTTACGTTTATTGCGAATCATGGGGGCGGGTGTTTTTTCATCCTATCTACATTTAACGGTGAATCATGCAGTACGATCGCTTATCCCTACAGGTGGAAACCGGGCGGGCGACCACTCGGCTGATAGCTACGCTGCTCGGCGGAGTGCTCGTTCTGAGCTCGTTTGTGGCTCAGTGGATTTTTTCTGACAACACTGCTCTGCACGGCGAGAATCCGTCGCACTTTTATCGCGACATGCTCGCGGCGGTCGGGGCCCTGTTGCTGGCAATCCCCCTCTGGGTTCATGCCTTCGAGTGCCTGCTGTCCGGGCATAGGCACATGGATGAGCTGGTAGCCGTCGCAATATTGGCGGCGTTTGCGATCGGGGAATACCAGACCGCCGGCGTCGTCGCGTTCTTCCTGCTGATCAGCAATCTGATCGAGTCGCGGACGGCGTTGGGAGCCCGAGCCGCGATTCAGGGTCTAATACGATTGACGCCGACCAAGGCTCGCCGCCTGCGTGACGACGGCGGCGAGGAGGAGGTCGAGGCCCACAACCTGCGCCCGGGCAACATGATCATCATTCGCCCCGGCGACAACATTCCCGCCGACGGGGTCATCACCAAAGGGTACTCCACCATCAACGAGGCCAACATCACCGGCGAGTCGCTCCCCGCCGAGAAAGCCGAGGGCGAGGAGGTTTTCGGCGGGACGAGCAACATCACCGGCGCGTTACAGGTCAAAGTCACCAAGGCCGGGGCCGACACCACGCTCGGGCGGGTGCAGGATTTGATTCTCGATGCCGAGCAAACAAAAATCCCGCTAATGCGACTGATCGATCAGTACTCGGCTTGGTACACGCCGATTACGCTGATGTTGGCGGGTGTGGTGTGGTTTTTCACACGCGACATGAAAATCACCATCTCGATTCTGGTGATCGCGTGTCCGTGCGCGTTGATTCTGGCGACGCCGACGGCGATCGTGGCGGCACTGTCGGCGGCGGCCCGGCTGGGCGTCTACATCAAGGACGCCAGCAACATCGAGTGGGCCCGCAAGCTCACCGCGATCGTCTTCGATAAGACCGGCACGCTGACCACCGGCGAACTCGCCGTCACGCGCCTGATGCCGGCGCCGGACGTTGATCCGGCGATGCTGCTCACCGTTGCCGCTTCGCTGGAGAAGCTGAGCACCCACCCGGTAGCGCGGGCGATTCGCGCGGTGGCGGAAAAAGCCCGGGTCGAGTTGCAAGAAGCGATCGAATTCAAAGAGGTTTCCGGCAAGGGCGTGCAGGGCAAGGTCAACGGACAGCAGGTGCTCGTCGGCCGGCAGACCTGGGTACGCGAGCTCGGGGCCGATCTGAGCAACCTTTCCGACGAGAAATATGCCGAGCCGGAGGGCCTCAGCACGCTCTACGTCGTGCAGAATAACCGCTGCCTGGGCTGGGTCGGCCTCGAGGACCGCACGCGGCCCGAAGCTAAGCAAGCCCTCGAGGAGCTGCGGAAGCAGAACATCCGCGATCTGATCATGGTTACCGGCGACCGCTGGTCGGTGGCTCGCCGCGTCGCGAAGGAAATGGGCTGCTCCGACGTACAGGCCGAGGTGCTGCCGCAGGACAAGTTGGCGCTGGTCGGAGCGTTAAAAGGACGGGGGCACACGGTTGCGGTGGTCGGCGATGGGGTTAACGACGCGCCGGCGCTGGCCGCCGGCAACCTGGGCATCGCCATGGGGGCCGCCGGCAGCGACATCGCCATGAACAGCGCCAGCGTGGCGCTGATGAGCAGCGATTTGCGTCGGCTGCCGTTCCTGGTCGGGCTTAGCCGGGCGACGACGAAGGTAATCTGGCAGAATTTGGTCTTCGGCGTCAGTTTCATCGTGGTTGGTGAGATTGCGATCATTTTCGAGCTGATCGGACCGATGTTGGCCGCGCTGTTGCACACGCTGGCCTCGGCAATTGTAGTGTTCAACAGCGCTCGGATGGTGCGCTACGGCGAGCATATCGCCTCGCACGTCCCGCGGCCGCGGGACGCTCGGGCCACGCCGGTCCCGGGGCGCGTGGCGTTACAGCCGGTCGGATAAGGGCGCGGGGAATGCAACGGTTTACCTATCCAAGAATAGTCTCGCTCGCGGGTTACGTGTTAACCGACCTCGCGCGTCTGGAACAGTGCCGCGCCGAAGCTGAGGATGCCCGCCGTATAGAGAACGGCATAGGCGGCGACGCGCAGGAAGTGTTCGGGTCGGATGCCGAGTTGTTGCGTGATCGCGTCGCCGAGCCAGAAGAACTGGAAGTTCGGCAGCACGCGGTAGCAGATCTGGCCAATCAAGGTGTTCTGGGCCTGGGAGCCACCGAAGTAGTAGTCCGAGAGCAGTCCAAGCATGAAGATTCCCGAGCAGAGAATCAGCGTGACGACCTGGCTGAAGCGCGTACTCAGCGCAACGGCAAACGCGGTCAGGATCATGACGGCCAGGAATACCAGCGTGACGGCGAAGCACAGGCTTCCGGGCGAAATGTTTTCCTTGTATCCGAAATAGGTCATCGGCGACTGGGGGTTCCACTGCTTGTCGTAGAACATGGTGACGACCACCGCCACGGTGGCCAGCGGCACGACCCACGCGGTCAGCGTCGTCGAAAAATTCCAATTGTAGACGTAATTGCAGAACAAGGCGGCGATCAGACCGATCACGATCACGGCGGAACCGAGTATCAGCACGGGTTGGTCCCACTTGTCCGACGACCGCTCCATCACCCCATGGCGCACGGTCATGATGAAAACCAGCGCGAGGAAGTAGTAGGCGATCAGCAAGGCGCCGGCGACGCCGATGTATTTACCCAAAAAGAAAATCGGCCGACTGACCGGCTTGGAGATAACGGTCAGCACGGTATAGCTTTCGATTTCGCGCGTAATCACGCCGGTGGCGCTGAAAACGCTGGCGAGCAGCCCGTAGAGCAGCAATGTGGCGAGGCAGTTGTCGACCAGCATCTTGGTATCGCCCCCGGCTTCGAGCGTATATGCCGAAAGCGTCGGGCCGAAAAAGGCCATCCAGAACGCCGCCACCCACATCAGGATGCCGAAGATCGGCTGACGAATGGTTTCGAGGAAGGTGTTGGCGGTGATAGCGTAGAGCTTTTTACTCATAAATATGATTCCGTCTTCCGCGGTTGCCGGACGAACGCTCAATTATGCACCGGTCGGGTGCCGCGCACAACGTTGTGTACGATAGGTCTCGGCAGCGGTTCGCAACCGGCGGCCTTGACGCGGGGATGGTGAGGTGAGACGTGACTGAAACATCGCACGCGCGTAGCCGGCGGGTTTCCCTGGCCGGCCTGGTGCTGCAAATCATCGTCGCCCTGGCGGCCTTCGGGCTTAGTCGCTGGGTCGGTTCGGCCGCACTGGACATACTGGCGGTCTACCTGGCGGGCGGGATCCTGATTTGGTTTACCGCGTTGCTGGTCTTCCGGCAGCAGGAGCTCGCCGCCCTCGAGGCACTCGATCTCGAAGAACTAAGACGCGAAAAACAGGCGACCGGCGGCGGCGAAGCGATGTTCGGTCGAGAAGGCGCGGGCGAGCTGGGCTTCATGGTCGCCCAGGCACGCCTCGAGTGGATGCGACGCTGGCTGGTCCCGGTTTTCGGGCTGCTGATTGCCGTATACCTGATCGCGGTCGGCGTGTTGTGCTGGGTGTTTCTGACCCGGCGTGAAGAGATCGACTGGCCGACGTTGACACGGGCTGAAATCGGTCTGGTGCTCGTCTCTTTGTTGATGCTATTCCTGTTCTTCTTCGCCCGTTACGCCTCGGGTATGGCGCGGGTCAGCGGCGGGCAACTGCTCCGCGGGTGCGGCTCCTACATGCTGGGCAACTCGGTGGCGGCGATGGCCATCATCGTGGCCTTGGGAGCATACCTCTACCAGGGGGCGACCTCGTGGGAGCGTTTTCTCGCCTACGCCATCCCGGTTCTGATGGTCGTACTGGGTGTCGAGACGCTAATCAACTTTCTGCTGGACATCTACCGCCCGCGCGTCCCCGGGGTGGAGCCGCGGGCCTGCTTCGACAGCCGACTGCTGGGTCTGATCTCCGAGCCGGGCGGCATCGCCCACAGCCTGGCCGAGGCGGTCAACTATCAGTTCGGTTTCAAGGTCTCGCAGACCTGGTTCTACCAGTTGTTGCAGCGGGCGCTGGTGCCGCTGGCGGCGGTCGGGGTGGTCGCGGTCTGGTGCCTGAGTTGTCTGATCGTGGTACAGCCTTATGAGCACGCGATTATCGAGCGGTTTGGTCGGCAGATCGACGCGGAGCATCCGCTCGGGCCGGGTTTGCACCTCAAGTGGCCGGCGCCGATCGATATCTCCCGCAAGTACAACACTGATCAATTGCACGAGTTCTACGTCGGCTATCGCGATTTCGACCAGCCCCTGCGCGACGACAAAGAGGACCCGAGCAAGTCGGTGATCGAATTATGGACCGACCGCATGCACGGCGGCCGGGAGCACTTCGATTTCATCATCTCGCCGACGCCCAAGGAGGAATTCGATCAACAGGCCGGAAAAGCGGTCCCGGCGGCGCTGGAGGTGGACGAGGGACCGGGCGCCGACGAGCGTACCGCTCAGCATCTGGTGCGGCTGGTGGTTGTGGTTCAGTACAAGATCGAGCCGCGGCTTTTGGTGTACTTCACACGGCAGTTGGAGGATCCGCACGCCACCCTGCGTAAGATTGCGTGGAACGAGGTGGTGCGGTTCGTGGCTTCCCACCACATCGATCACTTGATGGGCGAGGCCCGTGACGAGGGTGGCAGGATTCTCCACCAGCGCATCGCCGAGCGAGCCGAGGAACTCGAACTCGGACTGGAAATAAAGTATGTCGGCATACTCCAGGTTCACCCGACCAAGCAGGTGGCCGAGGCGTTTCGCAGCGTGGTCACCGCCCAGCAGGAGAAAATCGCCGAGATCCGCAAGGCCCGTGTCGGCGAAAACGAGATTCTCTCTCGCGTGGCCGGCGACAAACGCAAGGCGATCGCGCTCTCGCACGCGGTCGACGAGGTTCAAAAAAACGAATTGCTGCGAAGCGATCTCGATGGCACATTGCGGGATCGGCTGGGACAGGACAATCCGCTGCCGGACCGCGAGCTTGACGCCCTGCAACAGCCGATGATAGCGCGGCTCGAAGCCCAGTGGCGGCTCGATCTGGATCGGCAGGAGCTCGATCGCATCCGGAAGGATTTTGAGTTGGGGTTGGGCGGCAGCCTGCGCGACCAGGCCAGGGCCGAACAATCCGTCCAGGCCGGTGAAGAAACGTTGCGGCAAGCCGAGCAGGTGTTGGAAGCGGCCCTGGCGCCGATCCGTGGCGAGTTGCTCAAGACCTGCGATACCGAAATAGCCAATGCATGGCTCGCACGGTTTGGGACGCAAGTGGCTCTGAAGTTCTGGAATGAGCAGTTGGAGAAGAACCTCAGCGGGCTCGAGGGCGAGGCCGCGGTCATCCTCGCCAAGGCCCAGGCGCAGCGCTGGGAGCTGGAAATGCGGGCCGCCGGCGAGGTCGCTCTGCTGCAAAACGAGCGCTTCGCATACAGGGCGGCCCCGGCGATCTACAAAGCGCGGCGCTATTTACAGGTGCTGACCAACGGCATCAAGAATGCCCGTAAATATTTCCTGGCGTTCGAGCCGGGCGACCGAAAGGTGCACATCCGGCTCGAGACCCAGGAGCAGGCCCAGCCGGACCTCGTGGATATGCCGACAAATGTGAAATAGCAATCCGGCCGGGTCTGACCGGTCGGACAAAACCTGAATCGTTTCGAGGTGTTTTGATGAAAAGAATACCCGTTCCTACCGCGATCACGGCGATCGTCCTGGTCCTGATCCTGGTCATCTATTCGATCACCTACCAGGTGCGTTTTTCCGAGTCGGTGGTGAAGGTCCGCTTCGGCAAGCCCAAGGAAGTGATCTCCGAGGCCGGGCTCAAGCTCAAATGGCCCGCGCCGATCGAGACCGTTCGGCACTACGACACGCGGCTGCGCGTGCTGAGCACGGCGGAGACCGAAATCAAGACGCGCGACAGCCAGAACGTGATCGTGGGTTGCTTCGCGGTCTGGCGCATCAAGGACCCGCTGCTGTTCTACAAGCGCGTGCCGGTCGAGCGGACGGCGGAGGATAAGCTGCGCGACCGTATCAACGAATCGCGGGCCAAGGTGATCGGCCAGCACAACTGGTCGGACTTCGTCAACCTCGACAGCAAGCTGGTCAACGAGCGCTACGCGCAGATGGAAGAGGAAATGCTTGCAGACTGTAAGCCCGGAATCCTGAACGACTATGGTGTGGAGGTACATCGTGTCGGTGTTTGGCGGGTCTCGTTGCCGGAAGAGGCGACCGCCAGCGTTCAGAAGTCGATGCAGCAGGAGCGCAACCGCATGGCCGCCCGCTATCGCGAGGAGGGCGAGTCGTTGAAGGAGGCGATCATCGCCCGGGCCAATTCGCAGAGCAAACAGATCCTGGCCTTCGCCGAGCGAAAAGCCAAGGAGGTCGAGGCGGCGGGGGTGAAGGCCTCGCAGCGCATCTTCGAGCAGATCGCCACGGAGGACACCGAGTTCTTCATCTGGCTGCGTTGGCTCGAAGCGTTGGAGGTGTCGCTGAAGACCAAGACGACGATCTTCATCGATTCGAGCAACGAGATTTTCAAGCATTTTTCCGAGCCGCCGAGCGAGTCCATGCTGGGCGGTGACTGATCGAGGTGCCACCGATGTTGCGTCATCATCGCTTTTACGACCAGGACGAAACGCCGGGCGGCGGCGGGGCGCCGCCGATCGAGGTTGATCCGGCGCAGGAGTCGCTGAGCCAGGCGCTGCGGGCCGGGTTCAACGTGCTGCGGCTGATCATGGTCGTGTTGCTGGTTGCTTATTTCCTGTCGGGTTGGTTTCAGGTGAATCCGGGCGAACAGGGCCTGATCGTTCGCTTCGGCAAGCTGCGCATCAACAACGACAAGAGCTCCCCGCTGGTCGGCACGCCGATCTTCGGCGAGGGCTGGCACGCGTCGTTGCCCGACCCGTTTGACGAAAAGATCCGCATCTCGGGCCAGAATTACAAGCCCAAGATTTACACATTTTGCTTTCCGCTCGAGCCCGAAGACCAGAGAAAAGAGCTCAGCAACATCAACTTGAGCGAAATCGTGTTGTTCACCGACAAGCTCAAGCCCGGAGTCCATGGCGCGATGCTCTCGGGTGACCGGAACCTTTCGCACGGTCTCTGGGCGATCGAGTATCGCATCGAGGACGCCGCCCGCTTCGTGGAAAATGTCGGCGACGGTCCGGAGGATTTCGAAAAGCTGCTGCGCCGCCTGGCCGAGAACTCGATCGTGCGGACCGTGGCCGGCATGCCGGTTGAACGCGTTACCCGTACCCAGACCGACGAGGTGTGGGGAGACTTCACGCTCGAGGTCAAGCGTCGTCTCAGTGCCGAATTGGCCCGGCTCGAGACCGGCGTTACCGTGGTCAATGTCGAGGCCAAGACCATCGAGCCGGGAAAGGTGCGCCAGTCGTTCCTGGCCGTCTCCGACGCCAAGAGCCAGCGCAAGGAGAAGGAGAGCAAGGCGGAGCAGGAGGCCAACAGGATTCTGAGCAAGGCCGCCGGCCCGCGCCAGAAGTACGAGGCGATGCTCGCCACGATCGACGCCTACGGTGCCGCCCAGGCAACCGGAGCAGACGAAGCGCGGCTCGAGGGATTGCGGCTGAAGATCGATTCGCAGCTCGAACAGGCCGAGGGCGAGGTCGCGATCCGTCTTCGCCAGGCGCAGTCACGGGCGAACGAGATCCGCGAGCGCGTGCAGCAGGAGTATCGCCTGTTCGTCGATTACCGCGATACGTATCGGCAGTATCCGGAACTGACGGTGGTGCGCCTCTGGGTGCGGATGCGCGACGCGATCCTCGCGAGCGAGAAGAACGAGGTTTTCTTCGTACCCGAGGCCGGCGAAATCGAGATCATCACCAATCGCGACTTACAGCGGCAGATCGAGGCCGACCTGAAGCGTTACCAGGAGCGTTACAAGCCCGGCACCTAGCAGTCTGTCGGACTTAGGCCTCGAAAACACCATGGGAGCGCGCCCATATGTGTCGATACCCCAGGCCCAGACACCAAAGAGGGGCATCGAAGACCCCGAAACGGCAAAGTCCGACAGACTGCTAGTATTGCAACGCTGGAAACCGCCAAGGCGCCAAGAGCGCGGAGGACGCCAAGAGGATGAAAACACTGTGGTTAGATCGGGTGGCCCACGGCTTTAGCCGTGGGGGACACGAATCGACCATCCATTCGTGTCCCCCGTCGCTGAAGCGACGGGCCACCCACGCAACGAAACAGTCAGCTTCGTATGGGAAACCGCGAAGAGCCGCGGGCCTGAAGCCCGCGCGGCGCCGCGCGGGCTAAAGCCCGCGGCTCCTTAGTCGAGAAACTTGTGAAACGTAGTACTTAGTGTGTCGCCGAGAGGTATCGAGGCAACCTGTGAATAATCACGCTGTCATCTCCGCCGTCGGATTGACGAAGGTCTTTCGCGATTTCTGGCATCGGGCGCGCGTCCGGGCCGTCAACGACCTCGACCTCGACATCCAGCCCGGCGAAATCTTCGGGCTGCTCGGCCCGAACGGCTCCGGCAAGAGCACGACCATCAAGATGATCCTCGGGTTGTTGCACCCGACGCGCGGCCGCGTGTCGGTCTTTGGCCGACCGCCGGACGACGTGCGGATCAAGAACCGTATCGGCTATCTGCCCGAAGAGTCGTATTTGTACCGTTTTCTCAACGCGCGCGAGACGCTCGAGTACTACGGGACGCTGTTTCAGATTCATCGCCGCGAACGACGGCGCCGCATCGAGGAACTGCTCGAAATGGTGGGGCTCAAGTCGGCGGCCCGGCGACCGGTCGGGGAATACTCGAAAGGCATGGCCCGGCGGATCGGGCTGGCACAGGCGCTGATCAATGATCCCGACCTGCTGATCCTCGACGAGCCGACCAGCGGGCTCGACCCGATCGGAGCCAAGCTCGTCAAGGACATCATCGTCCGGCTCGGCCAGGAGCATCACAAGACGATCCTGCTTTCGAGCCACCTGCTGGCGGACGTGGAGGAGGTCTGCGACCGGTTGACGATTCTGTTCGGCGGGCGTGAGCGGGTTGCCGGGCAGATCGAGGACGTCCTCAGCCGCCGCGACAAGATCCAGATCACGTGCGACCGCTTGTCGGAGGAGACTCTTCGCGAGCTTGCGGGGTTGATCGAGCAGCGCGAGGGCAAATCGCTGGTGGTGGATACGCCGCGCGAGCGGCTGGAAACGCTGTTCTTGCGGATCGTGGAAGAGGCACACGCCCAGCAGGTCGAGACTTCCGGGACGGCTCCGGTGGGCGAGATCGCCGGGTTCCTGGGTGAGGAGGATACGGGCCGCGAGGTCCTGGAATCACTGGTTCATGCGGAGCCGGTAAAGCCCGAAGCCGCGCCGGAGTTCGTGCCGCCGCCGCGCCCGGACGAGGTTGACGCGGATGTCCTGGGCAATTTGACCCGCGCCGCGGCACCGCCGGTGGAGGAGAAAAAGCCGGAAGCGGCATTGGAGAAACCGTCCGTGCCGCCGCCGGCCGGCGACGTGGATCGCTCGGTCCTGGACGATTTGACGGACCGGTCGCAACGTGAAGACAAGGACGAGGGATGAAACGCATCCTGGCGATTGCCCGGCTGACGTTCTGGGAAGGGATCCGCATGCGGATCGTCCTGGTCTTCATCGTCGTGCTGGTCTTTGTAGTATTGCGGCTGCCGTTTGCGTTGCGCGGCGACGAAACGCTTTCGGGCCGGCTTCAGACGTTTCTCTCGTACTCGCTGGGCGCGCTGAGCGTTTTCCTGAGCCTGGCGACGGTCTTCCTTTCGTGTGCGACGTTGACCAAGGATATCCAGGAGTGTTCGCTGCATCTGGTCGTGACCAAGCCGGTGTCACGGTTTCAGATTCTCCTCGGCAAATGGGTAGGCGTGAACATCCTCAACGTGCTGCTGATCATCCTGTCCGGATTGGTGATTTACGGTTTCGCGGTCTTCATCAAGTCGCGGCCGGAACAGTTCATGCGAGATCGGCTGAAGCTGAGCGACGTGGTCTGGACGGCCCGCGCCGCGGCCGGCCCAACCGTGCCGGACTTCGACGGCTACGCCCGCCAACACGTCGAGCAACTCATCGACCAGGGCCGGGAGTTTAGCCAGGGCAAGGAGGTGGCAATCCGGCAAGCCGCGACCGAGTTGCTGGAGAATTGGAAGCGCGTCGAGCCGCGCGGCTGGCGGCGTTACGAATTCGAGGGGCTCGCCCCGCCCGAGAGCAGCGAAACGGTTTACCAGGTGCGCTTCAAGGCGCAATCCGTCCCGGTCGGAGTGAACGATCAGTTGCGCATCCGCTGGGTGATTATCGATCCGGAAACCAACATACCGCTGGCGATGCGCGACACGGACGAGCAGTCCTCGGTGCGTCACCAGTTTCTCGTACGGGCGGGTGTGGTGAAGGACGGCAAAGCCGTGATCGAAGTCGTCAACCCGCCCGCGAACAGGCGCGAATCAATTTACTTCGAGGGCGACGACGGGCTCGAAATTCTCTACAAAGTGGGTAGTTTCGAGATGAACTTCGTCAAGAGCCTGCTGCTGATCCTGTTTCGGCTGGCGTTTCTCAGCGCCGTCGGACTGTTCTTCAGCACCTTCGTCTCCTTCCCGGTCGCCTGTTTTTGCGTGCTGACGATTCTTATGTTTTGCATCGGGATGCCGTGGTGGCTCGAGTCGATCGGCGCGAACATGGAACGTCCCAGCGTCGCTGTCGACCCGTACGGACGATTCGGGCCGGCCGTACGATTGCTGCTGGTGCCGGTGCTGAAGATCCTGCTGCCCAATTTTTCGACATACGACGGGGTGGCGCAACTGATCGACGGGTACGCCATCACGAACGGCCTGATGTGTCGCAGCGCGGCACATACGCTGATTTACGGGGTGGTGCTGCTGGTATTGCCCGGCTGGCTGATTTTCCGTAGTCGGGAGATTGCGGAAACTATTGTATAAGATCTTTCAGGGACGCAGGCGTCCTCGCAGACTTCGGATCGAGTAACAGGACAACGTAGCGATGCCGACGCGAATAACACAAATTGTCGCTTTCGCCATGTGCGGCGTTCTGATTCTCGTCGCGTCCACCTTTACCCCCGGGATCAACGAGGGCCGCAAGGCGCTCAACATGTACGGTACCGAGGAGGTGACCGAGAACGCGCCGCCGGAGTATGCCTTTGCGATTCAGGCTTTCGGTGCGTTTCGGGGTTTGGTCACGAACCTGGCATTCATCCGCGCCGAGGAATACAAGCGGGACGGCCGGTATTACGACGCGATGCAGCTTGCCAGTTGGATCTGCAAACTCCAGCCACGCTTCCCATCGGTGTGGGAGTTTCAGTCGTGGAACATGGCGTGGAACATTTCAGTCACGACCTATACGCCCCAGGAACGCTGGAACTGGGTCTACAACGGGGTCAAGCTGATCCGCGACGAGGGCATCCGCTACAACCCGCGGGCGATCAACCTGTACCGCCAACTCGCCTGGATCTTCGTCAACAAGATGAGTGAGAACACGGACGAGTACCACATGACCTACAAGCGGGAGTGGGCCTGGCGGATGCACCTGGTGCTCGGGGCGCCGCCCGATCCGCTCGGCGAGTACCGGCCCGACAAGCCGTTCGAAAAGCTCGATCGAGGCATCGGCAACGACCTGCTGGCCGAAGTGGCGCGCCGCGAGGGGATGGACCGCCGAACCATGTGGCACGATCCAAACGACCCGGACGAGCCGGAGTTCATTACGCCCGGGGAGGTGGGCGTCAAGGAAGAGCGCCCGCTGGAATACGAGATCGCCAAGAAGGCCGCTTACGACTGGATGATGAAGATTGTAGAGGCGCCCCGCACGCTGGACGAGCTCTACCAGGCCAGCCCCGAATCGCGCGAACTGGTCGCGCGGTTGCGTCAAATCGGCGTGCGCATCAGCGATGATACCTTGACGGAAGACAACTATTGGCGTGACGAGGGTCTGGCGTTTACGTTCTTCCAGCCCTACCGCCGACTCGACGATCCGGCTTCCCTGCTGGCACGCGTCAGGAAGGAGGACGAGCAGACACAGGCCGACGAGCGGGACGAAAAGCTGCGGCGTTTCGACGAGGTTATTCGCGTTGGCGAGCGGCGTCCGGAGGCACAGGCGCTGCTGCGGTTTCTGCAACGCAAGGTGCTGGCGGAAGTTTACAAGCTGGATCCGGCCAAGATGGCTGAATTGATTGCGACGTTCGGCCCGATGGATTGGCGAGTCGTCGATTCGCACAGCTTGTACTGGGTGAACGAGGGACTGATCGCCGGCGACGAGACCATCAGCAAGTTCGGAAACGACAAGGTCAACACGGCGCGGCTGATTTTCTTCTCGCTGCACAACCTTTGGCGCAAGAATCGGCTGGTATTCGAGCCGTACTACGACAACATCAACCTCTCATATCTAAACTTCAATCCCGATCTCAACCTGATCGAGTCGATGCACCGGGCCTACCTGAACTACGGGAAGCTGCTCGACCCCAACCCGGAGGAGACCGGCGTCGGCGAGACGTTCCGCGCCGGGCATCAGAATCTGCTAACCGAGGCGATTTGCCTGTTGTATTACGCCGGGCGGAAGCGGGAGGCGCAACGCTATTTCGAGTACCTGCGCGACAATTACAGCACCTCGACCCTGGGCTCGTTTAATCCGGTCTTCTCCAAGTCGCTCGGGCGGTTCGTCGAGGCTTACATCCTGGAAAATATCGAGGGTTCGGCGGAGACGCGCAACACGATCACCGCGGCGCTGTCCCGCTCGTTCGACGAGCTGGCCCAGGGCAACCTCGCCCGGTACAACGCGTTGGTCAAGAAATCGATCGACCTGCACTCGAAATTCAACGAAGGCCGCATGACTGACACTACAAAAAAGATGCGGCTTCCGCCTTTCCGTAAATACCAGGCCGACGTGCTACAAACGCTGCTTCGCCGGCCGGCCATCACACCCATGGTCACGTTGAACAAGGCTCGGCTGTGGGCCTATTTGCCGTTGTATCTCAAGCACGCGGTTTATGATGAACTGATCGCGGAGCTTGAGCGGGAATGTGAAGTGGTGGATTTTGACACGTCCCGCGCGTTTCCGGAGCCGGAGGGCATGGACGAATATCGCCGAGAAAAGGGTCGACGCGGTCCGGAAGAGAAGAAAAACGACGATGTGGAAACACCTGCCCAGCAGTTTAGTCTGGGCCCTTCGGTAATGCCGGTCAACGGGTAGCATCGGCGTCCCGCCGGCCTGAGGGCCGCTGAGACGGCGGCGTTCCCGCGGGATTATACATGACTCTGATGTCCACCCTCGTACGCTGATGCGGCGTATAAAGTTTCTTCAGTTGGGCTTGACTTTGTCCGATGATTGTCACATAATCATATTGCTTTATGATTAAAGCAGGTGGTACCGCGATATTCGCTTTGAATGTCAGATATGCGGAGGTTTGAAGTGTCGCTTGCTCAGGCACCTTATTCGCATCCCGTTCGTGTCACCGGCATCCGTGGCGGGGGTCCGATGACGTATCGTCTTATGGAAATGGGACTTATAGAAGGTGCCCGGGTCGAGGTGCTCGGCCGGGCCCCTCTCGGCGACCCGCTGCACGTCCGCCTGGGCGACTACGAACTATCGCTGCGCTGCGAAGAGGCGGAGTTGATCGACATCGCAAGCCTGTAGGGCAAAGCCGGCTTGGGATGCCTGGCGAATGCTCTTTTCACTTTCTCGCCAGTCTGATAAGAACAGTACTAGTGATCCGTTATGCGTGATTTTGCGGGTAGCGTGCGGCCCCCACCGCCCCCCCCCCCAAACAAAAAACCCCCCCAAAAGCCCCAAAAACCCCCGCGGGGCCCCCCCCACACCCCCCC
>JAUWNI010000068.1 GCA_030612705.1 Phycisphaerae bacterium
TACATGACTTTTGCGGCGGACTGATAGGTAGGCGTTCAGCTATTCGACGTCGGCCGCGGGGGGCCGACGCTACCCGAACACAGGCGCGCGGGTGTCCCGTACTACGAAGCGGCGGCTTGTCATGGTATACTCTCTCAAGCGAGCAGGCCCCGGCGGCAAGCCGACGGTCGGGACGGACGGCGATTAACCCAGCGGAGTCGAATCATGCGTAAGACCTTTTTCGTGGCGGCCGGCATCGGCATGCTGCTGACGAACATAACCCTGGCGCAGAATCGAGATGAGGAAGGACTGCAAGTCGGCGATTACGCCGCCAGTATTGAAGCCGCGGAATGGCTCAACGTCGAAAGCGAGGAAGACATTCCTTCGCTGGCCGAGCTGCGCGGCATGGTCGTCGTGCTGTTCTTCTGGGTGTCTTGGCACGGGGGCGCGGAGTCCCTGCTGCCGTACGTCAATATGTTTTCGTACGATCTGCAAATCGGACGTTCCGGGGGCGTGTACACGATCGGCATCACCGACGCCGACCGCGGGGTCACGCAGCCGATCATCGATGAGGCGAAGATTTTCTTCCCGGTCGGGGTCGAATCGAGTTCCGCCCAGGAGTACGGCTTTCGCAACGGTTTCGGCTTTATCGTGATCGGTCCGGACGGCAAGATCATTTATAAGGGCAGCGGCCAAGGCGATCTAAGCGCGATGCGCAGCGCGATCATCGAAGCCATGAGGGAATCCCCGCCCACCAAGACGCACCCTGATGAGGCGAAGATCTGCTATCGACGAATCGACGAAGCCCGTGGGCAGATCCGGGAGGGGAAATACCCGCGGGCCTACAAAACTCTATTAGAGGTCGGTAGGCGCGCGGTGCTGGGCGACCGTCTTATGTCGCGGACGATGGAAATAGCTGATTTGCTCGAACAGCTCGGCTACGATCGGCTAGCCGCTTTTCAACCGTTCATGGAGCAGAAGAAGTACGACGAGGCGGCGGAAGTGTTGCGCGACGTAATCAGGCGTTTTCGCGGCCTCGATTGCTACAAGGATGCCAAGCGGCTTTACGAGGAGCTGCGAGAAGAGGATGAGGACTTTAAGCAGGCCGCCGCCCGCTTTGACGACGAAGACACCGCCGCCCGGCTGTATCTTGAAGCGCGCGACGACTTGAAGGCTCGCCGGATTACCAGATGTTATAATAAGCTGAATCAGGTCGTGACGGAGTATTCCGCGACGGAGGCGGCCGAGTACGCCGAGGCGATGCTCGCGCGGATGAGGAAGAACGAAACCGTCTGGGCGCTGGTGCTCGACTACCAGGCCACCGCCCAGTGTAAACAGAAGCTCGCCCGGGCGCGAAACCTGATCGGTGACGGCCGCTACCGCGACGCGGAAAAGCTGTTGCGGCAAATCGTAAAGGACTTTCCGAATACGATCTGGGCGGAGGAGGCGATCGAGGAACTGAAGAACATGCCGTGATGACGCCGGTATCCCACCGGCCCTCCGGGCGCCGCGCGCATGGCATTGGGGGACGACGGTCCTGCTGAAATCGAGCGGAGC
Source organism: Phycisphaerae bacterium (assembly GCA_030612705.1). Taxonomy (GTDB): domain Bacteria; phylum Planctomycetota; class Phycisphaerae; order UBA1845; family Fen-1342; genus JALSRY01. The sequence continues at coordinate 1,537 of JAUWNI010000068.1, forward strand.
GGCCGACCGCCGCCGCGCTGGAGCCTGAGTGTATGAATCATAAGGATCCCTACAAAATTCTAGGTGTTTCGCGGAGCAGCTCGCGGGACGAGATCAAGCGGACTTATCGCCGACTAGCCAAGAAGTACCATCCCGACCGCAATCCGGGCAACAAGGATGCCGAAACGAAATTCAAGGAGGTCCAGGCGGCATACGAAGTGCTCGGTGATCCGAAACGCCGAGCCCAGTACGACCAGTTCGGCTCCGGTGGCCCGCGACCTGATTTTCAAGCCTGGACGAGCGGCGGCGCGTCACCGTTCGAAGGCATACAATTTGATTTTGGTGACTCCGGCGATTTAAGCAGCATTTTCGAGCAGTTTTTTCACCGACCCGGATCGCGCCAGCGCTCTCGCCGCGCTTCCCGGCGACCGCTGTCGCGCGGCGCGAATCTCGAACACGTGGTCGAGTTGAGCTTCGAGGAAGCCACCCGCGGGACCTCGCGTGAAATCCGGCTCTCCACGGGCGGTCCCGAAGGCAAAACCGAACGAATCGAGTTTCACATCCCCGCCGGCGTCGCCGACAACCAGCGCATCCGCGTCAAGGGCAAGGGGCACGAAGGTCCCGGCGGACGCGGCGACCTCATGATTCATTGCCGTGTGAAACCCCACCCATATTTCCGCCGCGATGGAAACGACATCCTGCTCGACCTGCCGCTGAGTTTGGTCGAGGCAATTCGCGGCGCTAAAATCGAGATACCCACACTCGATGGGATCACACGCGTTACCGTCCCATCCGGCACGTCCGGCGGGACCAAGCTGCGACTGCGCGGCAAGGGCATTCAGGCACAGCGCGGCTCGAAGTCCGGCGATATGTATGTAGTGACGAGCGTGGTCGTTCCAAAGAAAATCACACCGGGTGTGTCTGAACTGCTCGACGCGCTTGCGGATGAGTTAAATCAAAACCCACGGCAAGGACTTGGCTGGCCACAGTGAGGTAATTGATAACGATGCACGCCGACCGGTCCCGTCCCAGTCGCCTCGCGGTGGTATTCGTGGTAGTCGGGCTGGCGCTGTCGGCGATCGGCATCGCGTATATTATTTATGCGGGCCGGGCCCGCGAGCTACCGCCGCTAACGGAACCTCAGGATGACGTTCGCATTCAGCAACTCGACGCGCTGCTTCGGATGATGATGCATTCGTTTTTCCTGTTTTTGGCCTTTCTGGTGGGGTCGTACCTGATGGTGCGGATCGGGCGCGGCGTGCTGCGCCAGAAACCTTTTCGCCAAAGCAGCGAGTATGTCGATGCCTGGGGCAACTATCGACTGACGCAGGATGAGATTGATACGGCGACGGCCCGGCTGGATGAAGATTTTCCGCCCGACACGTCGCCGGGCGCCGAGGAGCCCTGATCCCGAGGAAGATGACCGATGCCGACCACCTCCACACAGCCGCCCGGACGCGAGCCATCGCGGGAGACGCTTGATCGTCTGTACGCGTTGTGGCTAATCAGCACGCTGCTGATCGCGCTGCTGGTGGTAGTCATGACGCTGCTTGGCAGCGGGCGCTTACGCCTGCACGCGCGGCGGATTTCCGAGCAGGCCGTGGCGATCGAGCGGTTGCGTGATGACTTGGCGCGGACGCGGCAGGAGTTGATGGAACTCCAAGCGCCGCTGGCCGATACCACGCCTGCGTCTCAATCACCCCCCGACCCGGTGGAAGAGGAGCGTGAAGAAAAACCAATTTACGCCGACGAACCTCCGGAGACGGACGCTGCACGGCCCGTGACCACGGACGACGACAGGGTAGCCGTCCTGCTCGACGCCGCCCTTCGTCCGAGCGATGAGTTTGGGTATGAGCTGGAGGATCCCGATGCCGCCGATCAGGCGTTGCGGGAAGGGCTGGACAATACGGGGGACAAGTCCTGGAGTGGGAAGACCTGGTCACGCCTGGCAATCGTCGCTCGCTTGCTCGATCGCGACGGGCCGGCCGAAACGTTTGCCGGCCAAGCGATCGCCGCGAACGTTTTTCCGCGTGCATACTATGAACTGTCCGCGCGTAAGCTGCTGGCCCAGGGGCGCGCCCTCGAGGTGGTCGTCTTCGCGAACCGTATAGTCCTTGCAAAACCGGGTGATCCGGTCGCGGCATTATTGCTGGCGGATGCGTTTCGTATCCAGGGCGACCTGCTGGCCGCCGATATTACGCTTGACGACCTCGCCGACGGCATAATGCTGTCGGTGCATGACAAGCTGCGTCTCGGCCGCATTTTCGTCGCGCTGACGCACTGGCAACGGCTGGATGCTTTGCTCGCTTCGTTCGTCGATGTCCCGGACGCCGTCTTGCCGCGGCTCAACTTCCTGCGAGCCGTGCTGGCCATTCAACAGGATCGTATGCCCGAAGCGCTTGCGATCCTCGATAACCTGCTCGCCGAGCATCCCGATGATTATGATTTCCGAACGTGGCGTGGCGTCGCTTTGCTCGCGGCGCGACAATTCCAGGCCGCTCGCGAAGCGTTGTCACATGCCCGGGATTACCCTGACCGGCCCCTGGCGTGGTACTGGCGGGGGATGCTCGAACTCCGCGCCGGCAATCCGGACCAGGCCGTGCCCTTTTTCGAACACGCGCTGACCGCCTCGCAACGCTACGCGCCGGCGTGGGAGGCGCTCGGGACAATCGCCCTGAACCGTGGTGATTTGCCGACGGCCTTGCAGAATCTGGAGAATGCCGTCGTCGCTAATCCGCGTCGTGGCTCGACGCATTTCCTAATCGCGATCATTCACGCCAAGACGCTGCAACCAAGCGCAACGGCCGACGCGCTGCGCACCGCTTTTCGCTGTGATCCGGCGCTATTGGATGACGCCAGGCAGACCGAAGTGATTCGTCGCCTGTTTACCGACGAGGAACTCGACGCCCTGACGCAATCCGAGCCCTGATTTGTTACCGCCTGCTGCGTGCGCTTGCGCGAACCTACTGCTCTGTCTGCCTTCGCTGGAAGCACGGACAAGCAAACTGCCGCTTGTCCGTGGCACCCGGCGCGGGCCATGTAGCGTCCGCCCCCCGTGGCGGACGTAGGATGTGGAAATCTCTCGCCACCCGACGTCCGCCACGGGGGGCGGACGCTACGTTTCCCAGCTTACACAGTACCCGCCAAAACTATCATGCACCCGGTTAATCACTCACCCGCTGGTCTGTACCTGCGGCCGCGGAAGCTCAACGGGATGCTCGCGACGCGGCGCGACGAAGCAGATTAATACGCCGATGGTGACCAACATTCCGGCGGCGAGCACCCACATCCCAGGCAGCGACGCATCCGCGGCATCGGGATAACCCAGACTCGTCAACCACGGCTTCAAGCCCGCCGGATGGTTGGCGGTGATGCTGATGGCGTTGTGCATGAAGTGTGCGATCATCGCCGGCCAGATCGAGCGGTACTGCACGACCAGCAGACCGAGCAGCAGACCGAGCGCGGTGGTCGTGACCATACGCTGCGCGCTATAGTGAGCCATGCCGAACGCGATCGCGACCACGACGACGGAGCCGGTCTTACCCAGGCTGGCGCGCAGCCCGCTGAGGGCGTAACCGCGGAAAAATAGTTCCTCGCACAACGCCGGCACGACCGCCAGGAAGAAAACCAGGGTCAGCGGATCGATATCCATCAGCCAGGCGAATTGCTGTTCGAGCATACGGGCGACGTTCGAATCCATCGGCAGCAGCCGCTGTTGAATTTCGTTCCAGCGCAGCGCCAGGATCCATGTCGAGCAGCCGAAGCACAGTGCCGCCAACAGTCCGCGCGGGTCGGGTGCCGCGAGCTTGAACGCGCTGGTGGCGTTGACGCGCATATAGCGTGCCGCGAACCACGGCCCAACCGCAAACACGACGATGATGGTCAGAGCGACGGCGTTGAGATAACGCAGGCCCTCGCTCAATCCCGATTTGCCGATCGCCTGCTGGATGTAGAAGTTCAGCGAGTACGCGAGCGTGATCACCAGCAGCGCCTGGGCGGCCGACGGGACGGCGCGCGGCTTGAAATAGCGTCGCTGGAAAACCGTCTTGACCGAGCCCGAGTCGGCAAAGAGCACCGCCTCCTGACCGAACAGCTTAGCGGCGACGGCGACCGCGGCCCCGGCGTAAAGACTGGTTGACAGCACCACCAGGAAAATCGCGACGTAGTCGAACCGACCCAGGAACAGTTCGCGCGTTAGCACGACAATGTTCGTGACCGGCATGATCATGATCGCGCCTTCGAGCCGCGTCCCGGGCAGGATGCCGACGACGCCGGGGATCATCCCCGCCAGCATGACCGGCACGATGTAGTTCTGAGCTTCCTTGAAGCTGCGCGCGAAGCTGCACACCGCCAGCAGCAGCGCGCTGAACATGACCGCCAACGGTATCAACAGCAACAAAATCCACGGCAACGCCGAGAGCGGAAAGACGAACTCGGCCCCGCGTGTGAACAATGATCCAACGCCGCCGAAATATATCGTTCCACCCACCGAGAGCAGGTTCAGTACGGCACTCATCAGACCGATCAATGTCACCACGATGAACTTGCCGGCGATGAGATCGACGGTCGGAACGGGAGCGACCATCAGAGTTTCAAGCGTGCCGCGTTCGCGTTCGCCGGCGGTCAGATCGATCGCCGGGTAAATCGCGCCCGTGATCGTCATCACGATCAGAATCAGCGGGACGATCATGCCGAGGATGGCACCCGCCATCCGTTCCGGCGTCGCTACGTTCCACTCATCCCGGGCGATCGGCTGGACGAAGGCCGTATCAAGATTTTTCTCTTTCAGACGCTGGAGCAACAATCGCAGGTTGGCGCGATCGAGCACGCCCTGGACGCCGCCGGCGGCAATCTCGCTGCGAATGTCGCTCTCGTCGTATGCCACCAGGACTTTTGTGGAACCGGTCATGCCCGGCAGCGGCGGCTCGCCCTCGAGCAGCACGCCCGCGTGTACGAACGCTTCCGTGACCGCCTCACCCACATCCGGAACGACCCAGATTTTGTAATCGGGCGGGTTGGCATAGACGCCCGTCTTGGCGGTCTGTGCGCCGGTCCTTTTCAGCGACGACTTCTTCCCCTCACCGCCCAGTTCCGGGGCCGCTTGCGACTCCTCGACCAGTTCCTCGGCGGGCTTACCGGCGGTCTCCTCCTGCCGAGCCGGGTCGCTGTCGATCAAACGCCGAAGCCAACGCTTGACTTCTTCCGACTCCACGGCGAGGTTGTACTCCTCCGTCACCAGGTTGGCGACCTGCACCTCGAAAGCTTGCAGCGAGCCGAGCATCAACGCCGGGTATAGCACCAACGGCACCAGCACCATCGCGATGACGGTGCGGCGATCGCGGAGCGTGTCGACCAGCTCCTTGCGCCAGATCGTGTTAATCCGTGAATACCTGGTCATCGGCTCCAACCAGTTCCAGAAACACATCGCTGAGCCGCTGCCGACCCGTTCGCTCGCGCAACGCGTCGAGGTCGCCCTCGGCAATCAGGCGGCCGTTGTGTATCAGCCCCATTCGGCGACACAGCGTCTCAATTTCATCCAAGGCGTGCGTCGAGAGCAGCACCGCTTTACCCGCTTCGGCCTGAGTGCGGATCATCTCGAGGATCAGCCGATTGCTGAGCACGTCGAGCCCGAGCGTCGGCTCGTCCATGATCAGGATCGTCGGGTTGGCGATCAGTGCTCGGGCGATGTTCGTCCGTTGCTTTTGCCCGGTCGATAGCGCGCCGCAACGCAACGCCAGAAAGTCATCCATCCCCAGCCACTCGACCAGCTCGGCAATGCGCGACTTGGCCCGCGGTTTCGACAGCCCGTAAAGCGTCGCGAAATACTCCAGCATCTCGCGCGGCGTTAGGCGGGCGTACAGCCCGGTGTTGGACGTTAGGTAACCGATGCGGTGTTTGACCGTTTCAGGCTCGTCGGTGACGTCATCCCCGTTGAGGAAGACCCGGCCGGCCGACGGTCGCAAAAGCCCGCTGATCATGCGCAATGTGGTGGTTTTTCCGGCTCCGTTCGGCCCGAGCAGGCCGTAAATTTCGCCTGGTTCGACCTGGAAACTGACGCGATCCACCGCGGTCTTCTCGCTTCCATCGGGGTTTGGGAAGACCTTGGTGAGCCCTTCGATACGAATCATTCAAATCCTCGCGCTCGCGTAACCCGCTGCAAGCAAAGGTGTTACTTCATGTTACCGTCCGCGCCCGTGTAGCCCGACGCGATGACGAGCCCTGCCGCCTGTATTCTATCCATCGGGCCATAGCTGCCTATCGCTCTAGTGCTCCATCAATGTTGCTTTGATGGGTTCAACCCGAGGAGCCGCGGACTTCAGTCCGCCCGGTCGTTCGGGCTGCGGAAGCGGTGGCGCAGCGCGGAATCGAGGAGCCGCGGCCTTCAGTCCGCCCGGTCGTTCGGTGAGTAGAATTTATCCTTCCCGAAGAACCGCGCGGGCTGAAGCCCGCGGCTCCTTGGAACTGCGCTCCATCCCTCAAACCACCAGCGACAGTACACTAGCAGATTCGTTGATTGTCTCGCAGGGCCACCGGGGAGGCGAGGATTTCGGACAGGATGAATGCCGTCCGCAACCCGGTTCTGCTCCGCAACAGCCGCCGAGTGTGACGATTCTCGCGACCACGACTCGGCCTGGCGGGGCCAACCGGTTTGTCCGGCGACGACAGCGTCGTAATAGCCTCCGTTGTCACGTCCACTTCGAGAGACTCAACGGCGAGCGGGCCTGGCTCTATGAGCACAGCACGGCGCGCGACGTGGCGAGGCCTTACCGGACTCGGTCGCGCCTCCACGGGATGCGCGGGCGGTCGAGTCGGCCGCGGTCGGGCTTGGGGATGGGTCGGCTTCGGCCGCGGCGGCCTCGGAACCTGGGTGCCACGCGGCGGCGCGGGCGGACGGGTCTTCGGAGCGCGTCCTTTACTCGCCTCGCGCTTGGCCCGTTCGGCTTCCTCTTTCTTCTTCTTGCCGAGCAGCCCCCCGATCACGCTCAGCGCCGCGACGATCAGGTAGAACCAGAGCCGCGCATCAATCTCATATCCATCAGCCAAGAGCACGGTTGTCATACTCCGTCCGAGGCGCCGGGTTCGCGATTACTTCTTCTCACCCGAATCACTCTGATCATCGGCGATCCGCTTACGCATGCCGGTGTCGGCCTGAATGTTCTGGAACTTGTAGTAGTCGAGAATGCCCAGGTTGCCGCTGCGGAACGCATCGGCCATCGCCTTGGGTACCTCCGCCTCGGCCAGCACGACCAGGGCCCGGTTCTCGGCGACCTTCGCTATGTTTTCCTGCTCCTGGGCGATCGCCATCGCTCGGCGCTTCTCCGCCTCGGCCTGGAACCGCTTCTTGTCCGCCTCGGCCTGGTCGGCCTGCAAGCGGGCGCCGATGTTGACTCCCACGTCTATGTCGGCGATGTCGATCGATAGGATTTCATACGCCGTGTTGGCGTCGAGCCCCTTGGCGAGCACGGCGCGCGAGATCTCGTCCGGGTTTTCGAGCACTTCCTTGTGCGACTGTACCGAGCCGATCGCCGAGACGATGCCCTCGCCGACGCGGGCGATGACCGTCTCCTCGGTAGCGCCGCCGACCAGCCGCGCGATGCACGTTCGGACGGTGACGCGGGCTCGGGCCTTTAGCTGAATGCCGTCCTTGGCGACGGCGTCGATCGTCGAGCGCCCCGATTCGACGCTCGGGCAATCGATGACCTTGGGATTGACGCTGGTATTGACCGCGTCGACGATGTCGCGCCCGGCCAGGTCGATCGCACAGGCGGTGCGGAAGTCGAGCCCGAGCTCGGCGCGCTGAGCGGAGATCAACGCCTGCACCACGTTCGGCACGCGCCCGCGGGCCAGATAGTGGTTTTCCAGTTCAGCGGTGCTTATCTCGGTCAGCCCCGCTTTCCAGGCTTGGATCTTGGTGTGCACGATGATGGCGCCGTTGACCTTCCGCAGCCACATCCCGAGCAGCTCGCGCATACTAACCTGAGCCTGAGCCGACCAAGCCGTGATCCACAGCCGACCGAAGTTCACGATCATCACAAATGCCGTCAAACCGACGATGACCGCGATAACGAGGAGAATTATCCCGAACCAACCCATTGATCATCCCTTTCCGAAATGCCGCTCTTGCACTCACGCTTCGTCCGGCAACGGCCGGACGATCACCTTCGGGCCCTCGTGTGCGATAACTTGCACACGCTTACCGGCGTCAACATATTCTCCCTGGCTCTGCACGTCCACGATCGCCTGTCCGAAACGGGCCTGCCCGCCGGGACGCAGGTCGCCCGTGACGATTCCGATATCACCCACCAGGGCCACTTTCGGGTTCGGATCGGAGATCGCCAACGATGCCGCGTCTTCCGGATTGGCCAGCACGAGCCGCCCGCCGAACGGCATGCTCGGCAGATATCGCGCCAGCAGAGCGATGCCTGTGACGGCGATAATCACGCTGCTGGCCATCACGATCATCCCCTTTTCCATCGCATCCCAGGTGCCTTCGAGACTCGGCCAGGAGAAGCGCGGCATGCCCGGCTCGGCCGGCACGAACGTCCCGACAAAGGCCACCAGAATCAGCACGACGCCGCAAATACCCGCGATGCCGAAGCCCGGCAAGATAAAAAGCTCCACCGCCAGCAGTACGAGGCCCACGATCAGCAGAACGATGGTCCAGATATCGGCCAGTCCCGCCGCGTACGGCGCCCCCAGAAAGATGCCCAGTGCTACCAGCGCGGTGGCCCCGGGCACGATCAACCCCGGCGATTGAAACTCGAGATACGCCCCCAGCAGCATGATGATGAAGAAGACGCCGCGGACGAGCGGGCTGTTGAGCCACATCGCGAACTTCTCCCACCCGTTCATGTCGAGTCGTTCGGGCGTGGCCGGCAGGCCCAGATGTGCCACGACCTGGTCCAGGTCGGTCGTGATCGCGTCGGCAAAGCCGTAGACCAGGGCCTCGCCTTCTGAAAGTGTCAGCAATTCGCCTTCACGGTCGACCGGATTCTTGGCCGGGACGTCCTTGCCGCTGCGTGGGTCGAGGTACGTTTCCGCCAGACGCCATTGCCGCTGTTCGGCGTCCGTGTCGTCGATAAGTTCCTTTTTTTTGGCACTGTCGACGAACTTACGCTGCCCGGTCTCGATGTTATCGAGCCACCAGACCTCGACGCCGACGGTGACCATCGCCCGGCAGAGCAAGGGGTCATAATCGTTGCGGATGGCCGAATCGCGGAATTCCTGGAGTATGGGACTTTCAGCCTTGGCCCGCTCGGTCTCGCCGAGTTCGGTCATTCCGCCGACCGGGCTGACCATGATCGGCGCGCAGTCGCCAATTCGGGAGGCGGAGGACATCAGGATCTCCTGCGTGGCGACCGAGATCATGGCACCGGCGCTTAACGCCATATCATTGACCCAGGCGACGGTGCGAATTCCTTCGTCAGGGAGCTTCTTGATCAGCGTGCAGATGTCCAGCGCGCTGGTGACCATCCCGCCGGGCGTGTCCATCTCGAAGATGACCAGGTTGACGCCGTCGGCGCGGGCCTCGTCCAGCCGGCGCTCGATACTACGCCGCAGCACGTCGTTGATCATGCCCTCGATGGGGATGACGACGGCTTTTTTGGGTTGCGGAGTGTCCTGCCCCGCAATTGGGGCTGCCCAAAGCGCCAGCAGGGCGAGCGCGAACCCGCTACCGGTAAGCGCGCGGCGTACACATTTGTTAGTGGCCGCAAATCGGCGATGTTGACGCCGGCTCATCGCAAATACCTCCAATATCGGGACTTCTGTCCGTCAAGATTGTCGCCTGAAATGTCGGGAAAGACCACTACAAATCTTTCGCAAGAGTATATCCGACAGGCTCCCGGCGCCGCCGGCGCGCTCGCGAAAAGCTGTTTTTCGCGAGCCGCGTGCGAGAAAAATACCGTGCCCAACTCAACTTATGCGCATTGTGTTCCGATAGAGCTACCACAATTAGTTAACAACTGGTTAATCAAACACAAGGCGAAATGCGAGTAACGGAGACATTAAGTATGCCAACGACACGAAGAACTTGGAAATCGGGTACGCGACGCAGCACGGGCAAGCAAACGAAATCGTACGGCCACACCACCACCCGCTCATTCACCGCCACGTCGTACAGCCCCAACAAGTACAGCAACTACAAGAAAGAACTTCAGGCCAAGATTGGATCGTATCGCACGATCAACCAGCAGTTCGCTGGCACGGGCAAGGTAACCGCCTTCTCGCCCGCCGGCGCCAACAAGTGGATCAAGTACGTCAATCAGGGTGCTTGGGTCTACAAGTTCAACACCACCCAGTTCACCCGGCTCTGGGGCCAAAACTGGAACAGCCCGTCGCCGACGGCCGCCTGCCGCTTCCTCCAGAAGAAGTACGGCACGAGCATCAAGGCCGTAACGCGCGGCAAGGGCAACAACTGGCTGGTGGCCGCGATGCCGAGAATCAGTTCCCATCCCTTCAGCAATTACAACTGGAAGTAGTCGTCGGATAAGCGGCTTTGGAGAAGTCGTAAATTCCAGGAATCGATTCGCTGTTTCGCCTTTAACGCGGCTCGTCGCACGGTGCGACGGGCCGCTTTTTTAGAATAGAAGGAAGGGGCCGAGGGACCAAGGAGCCGGGGGGCCAAGGGACAAAGGAACGAACGTTCGTGTAGTCAGGATCCATCCGCCGTCCATTTAGACCGGTTTCAAAAAGTCTGTAGCGGCCGACGCCCCTGTCGGCCGTAGAGTGTTCGAAAATTCTACGTCCGACACGGGGGTCGGACGCTACATGTTTTTTGAATTTGCTCTAGCGATAAGTCAACTCCCCGCCTTCAGGACAACGCCAGGGTGCAGCACGTGCTGGCCGAACAGGTTTGCAAAATCGATGCGCAGACGCGCTCCGTTTTTGATCATCGCGCGCGTCGGCGTGATCCGCACCCGGCGCTTCGTGAAATCGGCGGTGTGCGACAGCGATTTGCCGTCGAGTTCAACCATCAGCGACTCGGCGTGTATCTGCGGCAACTCCATCCCGAAGCCGCCGCGACTGCTCAACCCATCATCGAGCTCGATGATGATCTCCTTGCCGGCCTTGACACACCCGTCCTTGGGCTGAATCAGCCGTACGCGCGGCAACCCCGCTTGAGCCCAGCGCGCCAGTCCGAGAAATAATCCGTAAGCTTCACGACGATTGTAAACCGGGTCGCGCAGCCGCCGTTCCTCGTTCGGGTTGGAGTGAAACGAGGCCTCCGTCAACACGGCCGGCACCCATGCTCCACGTAGCACCGCGAAGCCGTCGCCCGGGAAAATGGCATAATCGCTGATCAATCCGCTGTTTAGATGTTGCTCCAGCCGCAAGGCGTCGTTGAGTCCGTTGAGCAGATGCCGGGCGGCGTCGAGGCTCGCGGGACTGTGGTTGGGCGCCGCGTGATAAAACACGGAGGTGTAGTTCGTCGCCGACGAGTTGTCGTCGCCGTTGTGATGGATTGACAGAAACAAGTCGGCGCGCAGTTCGTTGGCGATCGCGATCCGCGCTCGCAGGTCTTTCTTATCATCAGGGTCGAGGTACGCATCCGCGTCGCGCGTCAGTACGACGTTTACATCGGCTTGTGTCAGGAAGTCGCGCAAAAATCGCGCGACCCGCAAATTAACCTCCGCTTCTCGCAATCCCGTCGGCCCGCACTTCCAACCAACCCGATCCCCCCGCCCGCCATGACCCGGATCGAGGACGATCGTCAGACCTTTCAGAAAGCGCGCATAAGGCGGCAGCGAAAACGCCGGCGCCGGCTGCGCGCTCCAGTCATAATCACTGAACGAGCCGCGCAACGGGTCGGGCGACAACGGCCCGGGCGCCGGCCTCAACGCCCACATGCCCAGCCAGACCACCACACCGCCCAACACCGCCGCCAACACATAGGGCGTCAGCACACGCACATCAGCCAGGGGACTCCGCCGCTCGCTCAAGACTCCACACCCTCCTTCTCGTCTTCAATCTGCTCCAGTGTCGCCTTGATCGCGGCGTCGAGCTGTGGACGGAGCCCCTGCTGCTCGTCCGCCGGGCCGAGCGGGACCTCCACGTCCGGGACCGCTCCGTGGTTCTCCATGTCTACCCCGTCGGGCAGCGTATACCACCCTCGAAACGGCATCCGCACGCGCGTCCCATCGATCAGCCGGTATCCGCCGGTGCTGATAACCGCCCCGAACGTGGTCGTGCCGACCAGCGGCCCGCGGCCCAGGTTCTTAAACGCGTGCGAAATGATCTCCGCGTTCGAGTAGCTGCACTCGTTGCACATCATCGTTGCCGGCTTGGTCCAGGCGTAAAAGACCAGGCGATTCTGCGGGTAGCCCGGTTCGCCGCCGCGGCCGACCGTGTACGCGTGTCGCCTGACGCTCAACACCGCCATCACCCAGTCCGCCGTCCAGCCACCCCCGTTGTTACGGACGTCGATAATCAGCCCGTCCTTGCCATCGGCGGCGGCGTACAAATCCCGCTCAAACTCGTGAAATTCCGACTCCCCCATCCCGGCGATGTGTACGTACGCGACTCGGCCGCCGGATTGCTCCTCGACATACTCGCGGCTCGCCTCGACCCAGGCCTCATACCGCAACCTGGCGAACGAGCCGTACGAAATCGGTCGAATCACCAACTCCTCCGTCTCCGGCTCATCGTTATTGGTCGCGGACGAAGCTTCCTCGTCCGGTTCCGCTTCGTCGGCCGTCGATTCCTCGCTTTTCTCCCGCTCCGGGGAAGGGATGTACTCGACGATAATCTGGTCTCCCACCGTGTCGATCAGCGCCCGATCGATCGACGACCCCGGCCCGACCGGCTCGCCGTTGATCCGCACCAGCACGTCACCCGGATATAACCTGCTCTCGTCACGATCGGCCGGCGAGTGCGGCGTCGTTTCGGTCACCTTCAACCCCGGTCCGGCGTACTCCGGGTCGAATTCGCAACCCAGGTACCCGACGCGTTCGACCGCTCGGCCGCCGGGGCCGTACATTCCAAGGTGCGAGCCGTTTAGCCGGCCCTGGAACAGGTTGAAAATCGTGTTGAATTCCGCGTAAGTGTGTGTGCGGAGCGCCAACTCGCGGTATTTCTCCGTCAGTGCCGGCCAGTCGAGCCCCTTGAGCGTCGGGTGGTAGAACATCCGGCCCATCATCCGGGCGGCGTCGTTGAATTTCTGCTCCGCTTCCTCGTGGTGCACGATCGCCAGCTTGCCGCGGAACTTGTGCGTCTTCGAGTCCCCGCCGCCGGGCTTGCACGATCCCGGCCTGCCGCTCTTCTGATAGAACAGACGCTTGCCGTCCAGCGTCCAATGCAGGGCCCCCACGTCGTCGGACAGGATGCGCTTGCGCTCCCGCCCGTTCCACTTCACACTGAACAGGCGCGAGCTGCCTTCGTGCCCGGATCTGAAAACGATCAGGTCACCCGCCGGTGCCAATGCGAAAGCGGTTTGATCCGCCGACAGTCGGGTGACGCGTCGAAGTCGGCGATAGGCGGTCTCGAGGTCGTACTCATACTTCTTTTCCTCAACCTCTTCCTTCTTCTCCTCCTCTTCCTTCTTGGGGCCTTCGAGGAACGCCTTCAGCATCGTACGCAGACGCTCCTCGATGCTTTTCTTTTCCTCGGCTTCCTCCGCTGGTTCATCTTCAGCGGGTTTGGTCTCCGGCTCGACCGGCGTGCCGAGCACGATCTCGCCGCTAGCGACGACATCCTTGGGCGGCTTGCGCTTTCCGACCGCTTCACCGGCCTTCTTGAAGTACTCGTCCAGGTCAACCGTCGACTTCTCGCTGAGTTCCTCCGAGAGAAAGACCATGTACAGGTCGGTATCCATCCCGGCCCGCCGTGAGGCGAACGCCAACACCTGCCCGTCCGCCGACCACTGTGGGTTGCCGTCGTAGTCCGGATGCCGCGAGATGTTTATCGCGACGGACGGGACGCCCGTATCACCCTCGACCGGCACGATCCAGACGTCCGGGTTGTACTCCTCATCCTCGACCGAATACGTGATCCACTTGCTATCGGGCGACCAGCGGATCGTCGGCATGTTCCATCCCTCGAACAGGCGGCTTTCCTCGCCGGTCTTCAAATCGCGGATGTACACGTCCCCGAGGCCGCGCACGAACGACAGCTTGTTCCCATCCGGCGAGATTTGCGGTGCCCGCTCCGTTTCGGGATTGTCCGTTACCCGCTCGCATTTGAACCGCAGTGAGTCCGACAACGCCCGTGGCGGATCGTCCGCCGACACGGCCCGGTAGATGGCCTCCCGACCCTCGCGGTCGGAGACGAAATACAGGGCCTTGCCGTCCGGCGACCAGGTTACGTGCCGGTCCCGCGCCGACGAGTTGGTCACCCGCCGCGTCGGCTTGTCCGGATCGGTTTTGATCACGAAGATTTCGCCCCGCGCGACCAGCGCGATCTCCTTGCCGTCCGGCGACGCTTCGATTTCGCTCGCCCCGCTCGTTAGCGTTTTGAGTTCGATCGCGTTCGTGGGCGAGTCGGAGCCGGCGGTGATATCGATTTCGCGCGGCGATCCGCTGGGCAGCGACACGACGAAGGTCTTGTCCCACTGCGTGTACGCCAATCGGCGTCCGTCGGCGGAGACCGTGAAGTCGCGTACGCGATCGCCGGTGACGTGCGTAATTTGCCGGGCCGGGCCGCCCTTGACGAGTTGATACCAGATGTTGTGTGTGTCCTTGCGGTCGGAGAGGAAGTAAATGCCGTTGCGGCGTGAATCCCAGACCGGGTTCATGTCGGTGCCGTCGAAGTCGGTTAGTTGGGTGAACTCGTCGGTCTTGAGGTCGCGCAGCCAGACGTCCCAGTTGGCACTGCCGCGGTATCCGCTCCGCCACCAGTGCGACGAGCCGCGTGTAAACGCCAGGTATCGGCCGTCGGGGCTCAGCCTGGGATTGCCGCCCAAAGCTTCCATGACACGCCGGGACTCTCCGCCGGCGGTGGGCACGCGATACATCCGCGGCATGCTGCGCACCTCGCCGGTCTTCCGGGCGTGGTAGTAGACGTATTTACCATCCGGCGAGAAGTCGGTCGGGATTTCCGACTTGTCCGAAAATGTCAGTCGCCGAATGTCGCTCCCTTCCGGCGTCATTACGAACACGTTGTCGGCACCGTGACGATTCGACGCGAAGGCGATGAGTTTTCCGTCGCGTGACCAGACCGCGTGGCTGTCCCGCGCCGGGTTGACCGTCAGACGCCGCGCCGCGCCGCCGCTGGACAGCACCGTCCAGATGTCGCCCGCCCAACTGAACACCAGCGTCTTGCCGTCGGGCGACAGCGCTAAATGCCGCGCGAAAACGACCTGTTCGGCGGGCGCCGATGCCGTGAACAGCCCGGCGGCAATCAAGAAAAAAGCAACAGGCGGCCCGCCAATGCGTCGAATCTGCATCTATCTTACTCCCGTGGATTTCGTGCTCGCGGTGAATCGCCTCGCTACTCGTCGCGAGGCTTCGATTGTAGTGACTCCGCCGGCATGACCCAACCTACGAAAAAACTTGTTTAACGTGAGAGGGGGAGTGCAGAGTTCCAGCTTTGTTCAACGTGAGATGGGGAGTGCGAAGCTCCAGCTTTGTTCGTTGGACTAACACAAGGCGGAGCCTTGCGTTCCCCCTATTAGTACATCGCAAAAGTCATGTAGCGTCGGGTCTCCATGCCCGACGCGGGATGAATACGGCGTTCCACGGCCGACATGGGGGTCGGCCGCTACAGTCTATGGGCGCCGCTGACTTTTACGGCGGACTTCCATGAGCGTGTCTTTGTCAAGGCCGGGATGCCTTTCTGACGGTCGATGACCAAACTTCCATTCGTACTCACCAAGCGGACCGAACGATCCGGAGCGCCGGGGCACATGAGATTCTTGCGTCAGTCGCGAAACAGCCAGGGAATCCGAGCCGCGTTGGCAATCCACTAAGTTTGACAGCCCACCTCGAAGGCCACGCGGCCGCGTCTGTTCAGCGGCTCCAGAACCTGACGGAAGGCTTCCGCCGTCGTGGACCGTGTCAGCGTGCGGTATCGCTCGGCCTCGGGTGCCCGCGGCTCCTCACTGAACATCTGACCTGACCAACCTTTTCCATCAACTTGTTGTCATCTGATTGAGCGCCCGCCGACGCCGTAAAGCTTCCAATCGCATCTGGTCCTTCGCGTTGTCGTTGCGGTCGATCGTCGCCTGATCGATCGCGTGGTCCGTCCCGCCCGAGTGGCGAATCACCTCGTAAATCGGCTCCCACACCCGCCCGATCGTGTAGCGCTCGCTGATCCGCAACACCAGGTCGTAATCCTCGCCGTAGTTGCGGCAATTGGGCGTGTCGTTGACGCCGAACCAACCCACTTCGCGGATGACCTTGATGTGTGCGGCCCGCGGCGCGCCCGCGCCGTTGATGCGCAGCAGGTTGTTGCGGCCATTCTCAGCCGTCCACTCGTCGTGCGTGACGACGGGGATTTCTTCGTTGCGTTTCAGCTCACCGGCTTGCTCGTCCAGCGTCCAAACCTCGTACGAGCCGACCACCATCCCCACCGTCGGGTCCGATTCGAACACCGCCAGCAGCTTCTCCACCGCGTCCGGCTTGAGCCGATCGTCGGAATCGAGCTGCACGTAGTATTTACCGCGGGCGGCGGCGATGCCGGCGTTGAGACACAACCCCAGATTGTTCACGTCCACGACGATCAATCGCACCGGCGGTTTCGACGGGTCATAACGATCACCGCCTTGCACATACCGCCGCACCTCGTCGGCGGTCGGGTCTTCCTCGCCGCCGTTGACGACCACAATCATCTCGACCCGCGGCACCGTCTGAGCCTGCACGCTCTCAATCGCGCGCCCGATGAACTCGGGACGATTGTTCACCGGCGTGACCACGCAGGCGACACAATCGGCGAAGCGTTTTTCCTCCGCCGCGTCGTACTCGACGCGTTGTACTTGCGCGCCCGGCGCCAAATACGCGCCGATTCGCTTCAGATGCTCGGTACACGCGCGCTCCAGTTCGATCCGCGCGTTCTTGCCGACAAGCAGGTAGTCGAACACGTTATGCGCCTTCGCCGGCGCCGTTACGGAATAGAGCGAGCCCGCAAAGCGGTTGGCGATGTGCGCGACGCCATGTTTCTCACTGACACGCAGGCGCACGTCGTACAGATCCGCCGCCGAGTATGCTTCGTTGAACCCGCCGATCTCGCGCAGCACATCCGTGCGGAACAGAATCGCGCTGCCGAAATCCACCGTGTCGCGCAGGCGGCCCTCGTGCCAATCCGGCAGGTGGATATCCTGGCGGCGACCGTCGGTCCCGATCCGTTCGTAGTCGGCGTAGACCATGCCGAGCGGCTCACCGCGCGTCGCCACCATGAGCATCGTGCACGCGGCCGATCGCTTGAGCGTCACCCGCGCCTGATCGTTGAACACCATCAGCAAATAATCGCCGGTGGCGGCTTTGACGGCGGCGTTGTACATCGCCGCCCGGTTGGCGTACTCGCCGGGCAGATGGCGAATGGCTGCGGTCTCCGCCCCGGCCGACAGGAAGTCTGCCTTTGCCGAAGGCCCCCGATCATCCATGACGATTACCTCAACCGGGGCATGATCCTGGTCCAACACCGCTTGCAGACCGGCCCGGAAGGCGGCACGATCATAAGGCAGTTGATCGCTGAAGATCATCGCGACTGACACGTTAATGTCTTGGAAGTGTGATGACATGAAAGGCATTCTATAGCAGTCCACCGCAAAAGTCGGCACCGGCCATAAACTGTAGCGGCCGACCCCCGTGTCGGCCGTGGGACGCCGTTTTCATCCCGCGTCGGGCACGGAGACCCGACGCTACAAGCTTTCAGCAATCAGCTTTCAGCGGTCAGCCATTCGCGTTGTGGGGCGGGCGGGTGCCTTGCCTTGGTCATGTTCCCGCGCCGCTCTCAATAACACGTTATTTGCGAAATTCGGTCACCGGTGCTCGTCTTTCGGCTGATCGCTGACCGCTGAATGCTTGCTCTGAAACGCAGTGTTTTTAACCACGAAAGAAAGCAGAGCTTTGACCTCCCCCGGGAAAAGAGGGACCATGAAGCCATGGAAACACTTCATATCAGAACCGCGCGCGAGGACGACCTGCCCACGCTCCATGATCTAGCCAGACGGACATTGATGCTTGATTCGTTCAGCCCGGAGCTGCTGGCCGAGAAGCTCTTCAAAAAGCCTCGGCCGCGAGAGTTTGTCTGGGAAACTTATCTGGCCGAGAGCCGCGGTCGCCCGGCGGGCATGATGCAGGCCGGCGCGCGGCCGGCCGCCGGCAAGGCTTGGCTCGGGTTGTTCGCGGTGGACGCCGACTTGCGCCGGCGCGGCATCGCCTCAGCCTTGTTTCAACGAGCCAAGGAGGATTGGCCGGCCGGTATCGAGGAGGTCGAGGTCCTGGCCATACCGGGAAACTTCTTTACCCCCGGGCTGGACCCGCGCTATACGGAGGCCCTGTGTTTCCTGGAGCGGCTGGGATTTGAGCGCTTCAAGGATTGCGTCAATCTCACCGCCGAGCTGTCCGAGCAATTCGATACGTCGGAGGAGGAACAAAGAATAGCCGCCGATGACATCAAGGTCCGCCGAGCCCACCCCGCCGACGATCGGCTGCTCGACGAGTTCTTCGCCGAGCATTTCGGTGACGATTGGCGTTTCGAGGCCGGCCTGGCAATGGACAACGACCCGCCGACACTGCACTTGGCGCTCAAGAACGACCGGATCATCGCCTTCAGCGCTCATTCGACGCAAAACCGGGAGTGGGGCTTTTTCGGCCCGATGGGTACGGCACCCGAAGCACGCGGCAAGGGTGTGGGCCGCGTGTTGTTGTGGCATTGCCTGAACGACATGCGCGCGGCGGGCCATCACACCGCCGTCATCCCCTGGGTAGGCCCAATCGCGTTCTACAGCCAATGGGCCCGCTGCAGGGTTAAACGCGTGTTCTGGCGCTATCGCCTGCGGCTATCGGTTCCACGTGGCACGAAGCGCGTTTGAAACACGGCGTTATTGCATCAAACCTCCTCGGCGATCTGTTTGAGTTCCTCGGACTTGGTGTAGAACTCGGAAAGGGACATCTCCCGCAGATACACGATCCCGCGGCAGGCCCGCAGCCCGTGGTCCTCGTTGCTGACGAAGAAGCCTTCGCCCAGGAAAGTCTTAACCTGCTCGAACTGCTTGCACTGAATCTTGCGGGCCAGCTTCGAGAACGGGGCGTCCAACTCGTAGCTCGGAAACGCCGCCGTCCGCTGCGTGTTAAAACAGGTGTCGAAGCAGGC
Organism: Phycisphaerae bacterium; assembly: GCA_030612705.1. GTDB lineage: Bacteria > Planctomycetota > Phycisphaerae > UBA1845 > Fen-1342 > JALSRY01. The sequence continues at coordinate 20,767 of JAUWNI010000068.1, forward strand.
GTCCATGTCGCTCAGATGTGTCGCCGAGGTGGGCACGTACAGATTTGCCTCGGCGGGGTTGAACCGATGCCACACGTTGCGATAGCCGAGCACCTTGATATCCGACCGTCCGGTTTGGCTTTCATAACTTTTTAGGGCCGCGGAGACCGCTTGCAGGACTTTGTAGTGCGTGTCCGGGCCGCTGCCTTCCGGATCGAAAGCCACCGTGACGATGTCGGGGTTGATCTCGACCAGTAGGTCTATGATCGGCGGCACGTCGCGTTCGAGTCGGGGCACCTCCGTGAACAGCTCGCCCTTGTAGAAACCCAGCCGCAGGTGGCGTACCGACTCACCCAAGAACCCGTACGCCGCCCACTTCAATTCCGACTCCCACTCGCGCACGCGGCCCTTGAGCTGCTGGACCAGGGCCATGTCCTTCTTGCCGGGATACTGGGTGCGGAAATAGTTGAGCAGCTCGGTGCAGCGCTCCTTGATGTTGTCGATGCTCTCGTCTTCGTACAGAGTGATCAGGTTGCGCAGCAGCCGCCGCGAGGTGGCTTCGTGCTTCTTGTCCTCGTGGCCGCGGGTCGCCCCCTCGTGGTAGTAGGAGACGTCGATCTTGGCGGCCAGCGTGTTGCCGGGATCGAAGTAGCCGGCCTCGACCAGCGGGCGGAACTCCCCGCGACGCAGCCGCTCCATCAGGTCGCTGATCGCCGAGTACATATAAGTGTTGGTGACGGCGTTGAACCCGGAGGTCATGTACGCGAAGCAGTGCCGGGTGCTGCTGCGCCGCACCAGGTTGGTCACGTAGGGCAGATAGGCCAGGATGATGTCGTCGTGGTGAGGCGCGGTGTGCAGGAAGGTCTTGTGCTCGATGGGCTGGTTGCCGCGCGTGAGACCGTCGAGCACGCGCTGATGAGCCCGGTCCCGCAGCTCGGAGAACGGCTTCCGCGTTTTCTTGATAAGCCGCGCCGCGAAGCGGTCCTGCTGAAAATCTTCCTGGGTCAGGTCCTTGATAGGCTTGCCCGTGTTCAAGGACAGGTCCATGACGATACGATGGATCTGCTCGTCGGGCACGTTGTCCCGGCGGACGAAGTCCACGAACAACCGATTGGTCAGGCCGCTTGCCGCTCCCCTGGTCAGGTAGAACCGCGCCCCGGGCAGCACGGACAAGGCCGATCCGGGGGACCTGTTCAGGGGCTCGCTCTCGATGGTCCTGGCGACGATCTTGGCCTTGGCCTCCCCGGCGGCAATGATGATCGCCACCGCGTCGGGGTTGTAGGTGATGGTTTGCAGGCCGATGGTGATGACGTGTTTGGCGCGGGCGACTTCCATTCCGCCCAGGTCGGTCGCCGCCGCCGCCCTGGTCTCGTAGTTCGGCTCGATCAGCCGGGTGGTCGAGAAAAAATCGGAGCCCCTGATGTTGAAGGCGATATGTCCGTCCGGGCCGATCCCGCCTAGAAAGAAGCCGATCCCGCCCATCTCGCGGATCTTGCGTTCGTACTCGGTGCAGAACTGATCGACCGCGACCAGGACCTCCTGCTGCCGTTTCTCCAGCAGCGACTTCGCCTTGCGAATGCGCAGCGACAGATCAACGGTCATTTCGGGGAACATGTCGCCGATGCTTGTCCCGGAAGGCAGGCCGATCCTGCACGGGTCGATCAGCATGGCCCGGCGCGGGTCCATTCCGAAGCCCTTAATGTAATACTTCTTCACGTAGTAGTGAAAGCTGTTGTGCTGTTTGGTGTCGATTGGATAGAACTCGTCGATCTGCGCGAAACGCAAGCCGGACAGCTCGGGCTTGCGATCCGTCGGCAAGCCCAGACCCTCGAGTTCCGCGCGGGTATCGTCCGAATCCCAATGCCTGAGATAGTGCACGACGTATTTGATGAAGTACTCGGGCGTTTTCCCCGTCGGTAACGAGACGACTCCCTCGGGGTTGTCCAGGACCCACTCCAGAAAGCGGGCCGCGGCCAGCCGACCCAGACCGGGGAAATTCTCAACGACGATCGCGGGAATCTTCTCTTGCGGTTCGTAGATCAGTTCGTAGCCGGACGTCTCCAGGGCCGTTCGCTCCACGTTGCTTGACAGAGCAGGCCCTCGGTGTTCGTTGTTCTTTTTGGTTTGCTTTTCAACCTTGCGAGGCGTTTCCTTCAACGGCTTGTTCATTGCGTGGTGCTCCGGTCGCGTGGAAACCTCAACGTAGCGCTGGTTGTTAGCAATCCGCCGCAAAAGTCATGTAGCGGCCCCCCCCCCCGTCCGCCCATCCCCGGAGCGGGGGTGTTACCCGAAACTAAGGCCCCCCCCGGGGGGGGCCCCAAAAAGGGATAGGCGCCCCC